>NZ_JBRIQN010000015.1:0-158354 GCF_052981855.1 Micromonospora sp. LZ34 | reverse complement strand
GCCGACTATTTCGACACGCGCATCGACAAACAGCGCAGGGCCCGAAACCTCGCCACGCAACTCCAGGCCGTCACCGGTCAAAAGATCACCATCCGCGACGGCAAGGCCATCATCGCCGAACCCGAAGCCGCCTGACCCAGCCACCCACACCCGGCTCCGCTGCGCTGCGCCGGGTGCTGCCGCCTGCCCATTCACCATTGGATTTTCGGGTCTGAGCTTGCGCCGGTCAGCCCTTGGGCTTCCACCAGGCCGCGAGCAACCCTACGACTGCCATGAGGAAGAGGCAGGAGAACCCCGCGCAGAGCAGTATGCCGAAGCCGGCGAAGGTCCCGAATTCCACCAGGCGACTGTAGGTGAACCATTCTCGATCAATGCCGTCAGGAGACGCTGGCAACTTGGGGCACACAGGGGGCACAAGACACCGTGAAACGTTGCCAACCAGCGACCAACTATGGCAGACCGGAACGCCGTGCGAGCAGGCGTCGGGCGCTGTTGCTGGTGGGTCCGCCGGGACTCTAAGTTCCGCTTCAACGTCTGACACTTCGCGTAGGGCGGCTGATTCCTACGGCGTGGCGGCGCGCGGCGCCGGATGACGGGGACCGATGAGCAGCATGGCGGTAAGCAGCACGATAATTGCGGCGAGCTGCACGCCGGCGGCTGTCCGGGCGCCGAGGGGCACGGTGGCGAGGACGGCAGCGGCGCCGGCGGCCCGGCTGGCGGGCAGGCCGAGACGCAGGGCGAGCCGGGTGGCTCCGGTGCCGGCGAGGTAGAGGGCGACCCCGCCGGCGAGGGCGAGTGTGGCAGCGGTGCCGGCCGGGGCGTCGGGGTGGGCGACGGCGGCGTGGATGCCGGTGGCGGTGCCGACGACGCCGAGCAGCAGCAGGAAGTGGGGGAGGACGTAGGTGCGGGCGGCGATGTGGGTGCGGGCCCGCGGGTCTGCGGCGTCGAGCGTGCTGGCGGCATGGCGGGTGTCGGTGAAGTACGTCCACCACAGGGCGGCGGGCAGGGCGAGGGCCATGACGATCGCGCCGACCGTGCCAGGGGTGAGGTGACGAATGTCGACGCGGGCGCCGATGGCGACGACAGATTCGCCGAGCGCAACGATGACGAGCAGGCCGTGGCGTTCGACGAGGTGTCCGGCGGCCACCTCGTAGCTGCCGGCGACGCGGATCCAGGAGTGTTGCGGGGTGACGTACGGCAGCGCGGCCTGGACGATGGCGGCAGCAACCCACAGGGCGTAGGCGGCGGGGCCGGTGACGAACGCGGCGGAAACGATGAGCAGCACCGCGCCGAGGTTGTAGGGGGCTAGCCGGATCGCGGCGACGCGGGCTTCCGAGCGGCTGAACATGACCAGATGGACGGTGGTGAGGACGAGGAAGCCGAGGGCGAAGAGCAGCCCGGTGCCGTTGAAGACGGCGGGGATGGCGACGCTGGTGAGCAGGAAGCCGGCCATGCCGGCGAAGAGCGGGATCTTCTGGGCGGCGCCTCGGGGGGGCACCTGGTTGGTCAGCCAGGCGTATCCGGTGTACGGGTACCAAAGGACCGCGAAGACGAGGACGATGCGGCCGAGACCGGCCCAGGTCAGGTCGCCTTCGAGGACGCCGGTGAGCTGAGTGACGGTGAATACGAACACGACGTCGAAGAAGACCTCGACTGGGGTGACCCGGCGGGCGGGATCCAGGCGGGGGTCGGTCGGGCTCATGGATTCGGAGGGTACTGGCGCGGATGGGGGTGGAGGTCAGGGTTTGGAAGGCACGTCGCCCGGCACTTGCGGGTTGCCGGGGGAGGCTGGGTCGGCTGGGTCGTTGCGATGGGCTGCCATCGGGGACGACGAGATCCGGAACATTCGCGGAATGATCAACCGTAAGGCCGGCGAGGGATCGAGCGTCTGTCCTGGTAGGAGGACCGCTCGCCCGGCAAGCGCAATTGCCTTCCTATCGTGTGTCAAGGCGGCAAGGCGGCAAGGCGGCAAGGCGGCAAGGCGGCAAGGCGGCAAGGCGGCAAGGCGGGGCATGCTGGCCCGGCCCCGGCCTGCTGGCGACCTCCGGCCGGCATCGGCCGGGTCAGCCGGCCATGCACACGAGGGCGCAGCGTGCCAGATCCATGCCAGGTCAGTAGGTTGCGGCGGGTGATTGACGGGGACTAGCGGGGAGAGTGACCGCCTGGCCGCAGGTCACGGCCACCGCAGGCGAGGGCGATTCGAGAGAGCCCCCCTGGCAGTGTGGGGGTCAGGGGTTCGAGTCCCCTCGGCTCCACCCTTCACGACCAGGGCGTTCGCCGCAATGGCGGACGCCCTTCGTCATTTCGGACACCGGTTCAGGACGCCCGTGCGAGGACGGTCTCTAACCCGTCGTTGACACTACCGGCTAGCCCGGGTGGTGACGGCGGCTCGGGTGGGCGCCCGCGGGCGCGGGCCGCGTCGGCGATGGCGATCCCGGCCAGGACCGCGGTCGCGGCGAGGGCGGCCAGCAGCGGCGGCAGGAACAGCATCGCCGGTGCCAGGGCGGCCAGCACGAGCAAGCCGATCGGCCGATCCCGGGACACGCGGGCGAAGACGGCGTATTCGAAGCCGGCACGCCCGGCCAGGAACAGCGCGGGTCCGCCGAGAATGACGGCGACCCAGGCCGGTTGCGGGTGTCCGAGTGGATGGGCGATGACGAGTTCGACGCCGACGGCGGTGACGACGACGCCGGCCACCATGATCGGGTGGGAGTATGTCGCCGAGAAGCCGACGCGGGTCGGGTCCGGGGCCGCTGCGACAGCCTCGGCCAACAGTTCCCCGGCGCGGTAGATGTAGATCCGCCAGAACAGCACCGTGGTGGCGAACGACACCACGCGCGCCGCGCTCCGATCAGCCGCGAAGCCGCTGATGTAGAGGGTCAGACCGGAAACCAGGATCAACTCGCCGAGCACGATGATGAAGAACTGCCGGTAGCGGTCGGCCAGGTGCTCGCCCAGGATGCCCAGATCCGACTTGGTCGAGCGACCCAGCCTCGGCATGGGCCAGCGGAACGCGACCGCCGTGTAGTTCACCGCCACCGCCAGTGCCACAGCGTCCCACGCGCCGCACCGTGCGCGGCCGCTCCAGCGATCCACGGCACCGCGGACACACAGAACCAGAACAGCACCCGGATGCTTCTGCGCTGCAACTCGTGACCACGCAGGGCGACGACGAGGAAGAGCTGGCGGCCGACATGGATGGCGACGTACGTGCCTGCGAAGACCAGACCTCGCTCGCCGAACGCGTGGGGCACCGCGACCACCATCACCAAACTGCCGAGCATGGTCGCGGTGACCAATAGCTGTGTCGCCGGCTCGCGGGTCGTACAGGTCGGTTGTCCACGCTGTCATGGTCCAGACCCACCACATGGCCAACAGCAGCACCAGCGTCTGGAAGGCGCCGCTCCACCGGAGATCCTGGATCAGCCCGTGCGAGAGCTGGGCGAGCCCGACGACAAACACCAGGTCGAAGAACAGCTCCAGAAAGTTTGTCCGCGGCTCCTCGGGTCCTCGGGTCCTCGCAGCAGCTTCGCACCGCTCGGCATCATCGACTCGACGCTCCGGCTACCCGAACGTGAACACGTACGCCTCGGCCCCGGCCTCGAGAAACGTGATCTCCAGGGTGCGTTCACGGACCGCGTCGCGTTGGCGCACGAGCTGGTACAGGCGGCCGTCCCGGAGCAACCCGTTCCCACCCTCGTCAACGTCGACGCCGTGTGACGGTCCCGGGGCTTCGCCGTCGAGGAGCACGCGGAAAGGGATCGGCTCGCGCGCTCCGGGGAACAGCACGAGATGGGCGTCGCGCGCGTGGAACCGGTAGGCGATGCTGCCGCCGGGCTGGTCGAGCACGACGTTCTCCGGCCCGATCGTCCACTCGCCGGCGAGGGCCCAGTGGTTGAGCGGCAGGCCCTCGGGGAGCTCGTAGGAGCGGCGTTCGTCGTACGCGGCGCCGCCCGGCGACGCCAGGTGCTCGCTGCGCTGGTAGCCGAGGTACGTCTCGGGCGTACGCAGGTGGTCCCAGTCGGCGTCCGCCTCCACGCCGAGCCCCTCGACGGGTACGGGTTCGCGCTCTACGCCGAGCAGCCGTTGGATGAGGCGCTCCGATTGCTCGTAGCGTCCCTCACCGAAGTGGTGGTCGCGGATGACGCCCTCCGCGTCGACGAAGTAGAGCGCCGGCCAGTAGTGGTTGTCGAAGGCGCTCCAGACCTGGTAGCCGTTGTCGATCACCACCGGGTAGTCGATTCCCCGCGCCGTGACCGCCTGCCGCACCTGGTCGATCTCGTGCTCGAACGAGAACTCCGGCGTGTGGACTCCGACGACGACCAACCCGTCGTTCCGGTAGGCCTGCGACCACGCCCGGACGTACGGCTCCTGGCGCAGCCAGTTGATGCACGTCAGCGTCCAGAAGTTCACCAGGACGGCGCGGCCGCGCAGCTCGGCGGGGCCGAGTGGCTCGGAGTTGAGCCACTCGGTCGCCCCGCCGAGCGAGGGCAGGTGCTGACGTGCGAACACGGTCATCTAGCGAAGCGACCGGAATGCGGTGCGGAGCTCTTCGGAGAGAAGCTTCGGCTGTTCCCAGGCAGCGAAGTGCCCGCCCTTGTCGAGTCGGTTGTAGTGGATGAGATTGGGATACGCCCGCTCCGCCCAACTCTTCGGGGTCTGATAGAGCTCATCGGGGAAGACGCTAACGGCAGTCGGGACGGTGACGCCCTTGGCGGCGAAGAAGGAGAGCTTGTTCTCCCAGTAGATGCGAGCCGCGGAGGTCCCCGTGTTCGTCAGCCAGAAGAGCGTGATGTTGTCGAGGATGTCGTCTCGCGTGAGGCCTCCGGGTTGTCCGGCGAAGGCCTGGCAGATCAGCTCCAGGCTGGCCGCGTCATGGTCGAGCATGTAGCTCGCCAGAGCAATGGGCGAATCCGCGAACCCGGTCAACGTCTCCGGGCGGGTCCCCATCATGAGGGCGTAGGCGGAATGCTTCCAAAAGAAGTCCAGCTGCTCGTAGGCCCGCTTCTCCTCGTCGGAGAGGTTGGCCGGCATCGAGCCGAGGGCGTTGTTCGCTCCGGTGATGTCGCCCTGGATGAACGCATCGATGTCGGGCGGAACAGTACCGGGCATGTTGGTGTGGATGCCGAGCAGTTCCGGAGGCGCCTGCAGACCGATGAGGTCGGTGATGAGCGCGCCCCAGTCGCCGCCCTGCGCCACGAATCGCGTGTAGCCGAGGCGCTTCATCAGCTCGATCCAGGCAGCTGCGATGCGCTCCGGGCCCCAGCCGGGCGTGCTCGGCTTGCCCGAGAAACCGAAACCGGGCATCGACGGGATGACCAGGTGGAAGGCGTCGGACGCGTCCGCGCCGTGCGCGGTGGGGTTGGTGAGCGGGTCGATGATCTTCAGCTGCTCGACCACCGAGCCCGGCCAGCCGTGCGTGACGATGAGCGGCAGTGCGTCCTCGTGTTTCGACCGGACGTGCAGGAAATGGATGTCGAGCCCGTCGATCTCGGTGATGAACTGCGGTAGGGCGTTCAGTCTCGCCTCGACCTTGCGCCAGTCGTACTCCTTCTCCCAATAACGCGCGAGTGCCTGGCTCGTCGCGAGCGGTACGCCCTGCGACTGGTCGTTGACGGTCTCCGGTTCGGGCCAACGGGTGGCCGCTATGCGTGCCCGCAGCGCCTTGAGTTCCGATTCGGGGATTTCTATCGTGAACGGCCGGATCTCTGTGGCGCGCGGCGGCGCTACGGTCTTGACAGCCACGTAGGACTCCCTTTCGTTCGCGCTCATTGATGGTCGAGCGAGGGCTTGCGGCTCTTCTCTCGCAGCAGGCCCGGACGCCCCGCTCGTGCCTCGCGGACGCATCGTGGGTGAAGGAGCCGCCCGGACTCGTGCCAGTTCGGCCAAGGGACGCCGCCCCTGCATCCGACCCTAGAACGCCTTTTCCCTGATCGCGGGCCGATACGCGCAATCCCGCACGGCCCTCCCCGGGACGGGCGCCGGCCGGCGCGGGTCATGGACCCGAGCCCACCGGGCTCGTTTCATTCGTCGTCCGAACGGCGACGTTCGGCGGCATTCGGCACACACCAACCCGAGGCGGCCGTCCTAGTCAGAAACGCTGCTGACCGCGCACTAACCGGCGCTCTCCCCGCGTCGGGGCAGCTTCCAGTTCGGCCGGACGTAGTGGCAGGTGTAGCCCTCGGGATACTTCTCCAGGTAGTCCTGGTGTTCCGGCTCGGCCTCCCAGAAGGGCCCGGCGGGGCTGACCTCGGTGACCACCTTGCCGGGCCACAGGCCGGAGGCGTCCACGTCGGCGATCGTCTCTTCGGCGACCCGCCGCTGCTGCTCGTTGCAGTAGAAGATGGCTGACCGGTAGCTGGTTCCGATGTCGTTGCCCTGGCGGTTCTTCGTCGTCGGGTCGTGCACCTGGAAGAAGAACTCGAGAAGATCTCGGTAGGACAGTTCCGCGGGGTCGAAGACGATCTCGATCGCCTCGGCGTGGGTCCCGTGGTTCCGGTAGGTCGCGTTCGGCACGTCCCCGCCGGTGTACCCGACCCTGGTGGCGAGCACGCCGGGGCGCTTCCGGATGAGGTCCTGCATGCCCCAGAAGCAGCCGCCGGCCAGGATCGCCTTGTCAGTCGTCTCGGTCATCTCTTCGCCTCCCCGTCCGACACCGTCTTCAACGGGCCACCCCGCGCGCCTACCCCGGTTGCGGTCGACTAACCGCCGCTGCGCGGTCCGTTACTTCTTCACGAGGTTGCGCAGCGCCGCGACCGCCGCCCGGTTGCTGACCTCGGCGTAGATCTTCTTGTCGGCGTAGACCATGACGACGCTCGGGCACGCCTGGTCATCGCCGGGCATGGCCTTGTCGAGGAGCTTGCGGCCGGTCGCCACCTCGTACACCCGGAGACGCCAGCCCGCTCGCAGCAGCGTCACCGTGAGCGGCTTCGGGTCGTCGTACTTGCAGCGGCGGATCGTCGAGCCGGTGCTGACCCGGTCGAGGCAGGCGACCATCTGCACGTTCCTGGGGTCATCCGCCGCCCAGGTCTGCTCCACCCGCTTCGACAGGCCCTCGTCGTAGTAGTAGGTGCCGTTCTGGAAGCGAATGCCCGAGCCGTCCGCGACGAGCAGCACCACCGGGTGCGGGGGCTTGCCGGCGCGTTTCGGGGACTGCGGGTAGTAGACGTTCTCGTCGCACACCCGGTCCAGGTCCCGGATGTCGGTCGCGGGATACGTGCTCGCCTGCGGCCCCTCCTGCGCGGGCTGCTCGCTGGCGCTCGGCTCGGCGCTCGCGGTCGGGCTGGTGCCGGTCACGGGCGACAGCGGCGCCCCCGACGCGGGGCTGGACGCGGCGGTCTTCGTGGAGCGGAGCAGGACGGCGCCGCCGGCCAGGCCGAGACAGGCCATCAGCAGCACCGCGCCGACGGTCACGGCGGCGATGACGACGCCGCGGTTGCGGCGGGCGGGCGGCGGAAACGCGGGCCAGCCCACCGGCGGCTGCTGGCCGGGCGCTGCCTCCACCGTGGGTGGTCCGGACGGCTGCTCCGCCGCGGTCGCCGGTGTCGATGCCACCTCGGGCGTCGATGCCACCTCCGGAGCCGGTGTCGGCTCCGGTGTCGAACGTGCGCCAGGTTCGGCCCCCGTGCCGGTCATGCTGACGTCCTCTTCCTGATCAAGGCGAAGCGCGACTGTACCAAGGCGGGGGCCAGCGGTGGTGACGTCGAACCGGCCGGGCGCCGGTGACGACGCCCGGCCGATAGATCAACCCTGGCGGCCCTTCCACCTCGGGTTGGCGCGATTCACCACGACCACCCGGCCACGGCGGCGGACCACCACCGAACCCGGCTTCTGCTTCAGCGCGCGCAGGGAGCTGCGTACCTTCATGGCTGCCTCTTTTCGGCCTCGGGTCTGGCCTCTTGCGGTTCCGGCGGTGGAAACGCCGCAGTCGGTACCGGGATTCCCGCCGGAAGGGGGAGCGCCGGCACGATGTCGAACCCTTGGCGAGCCGTGCCCGTACCAGTGCACGGGAGGTCGAAACCATGACCGTACGCCGAGCCGCCGTCGCCGTGCTGGTCGCCGTCGCGACCCTGCCCGTCACCGCCGTACCGGCCGCCGCGCACGGCGCGCCGACCGATCCGCTCAGCCGCGCGGCGGCCTGCGGTCCGGAGGGCCGGCACGCGGCCACCCCGGCCTGCCGGGCGGCGGTGGAGGCGGGCGCCGCCGTCCGGGAGTGGGACAACGTCCGGGTGGCCGCGGTGAACGGGCGGGACCGGCAGCGGATCCCGGACGGGGAACTGTGCAGCGGCGGGCTGTCGGCCTATCGAGGGCTGGACCTGCCGCGCGCCGACTGGCCGGCCACCGAGGTGACGGCCGGCGGCAGGTTCACCTTCCGCTACCGCACCACGATCCCGCACCGGGGCACCTTCCGGCTCTACCTGACCCGCCCGGGCTACTCCGCCATGAACCGGCTGACCTGGGACGACCTGGAGTCGGTGCCGTTCCTGCGGGTGACCGACCCGCCGGTGCGCGACGGGGCGTACCAGCTGCGGGGGCGGCTGCCGGCGGACCGGACCGGCCGCCACCTGATCTACACGGTCTGGCAGAACTCCGACACGCCGGACACCTACTACTCCTGCTCCGACGTGGTGCTCCGGCCCCCGGCCGGCAACGCCGGCCTCGGCGGGCCGGCCGCCACCCCGGACCGAGGTGCGGCGAGCCCGGCTCCGCCGCCGCGTACCGGCGCGGCGGAGCCGAACGGCGCGGAGCCGGCGGCCGGCGAGCCCGGCGTGGCGGTGGCCTCGCTCCGCGACGTCGACGGCGGCGGCCGGCCGCTGCTGGCCGGCGCCGCCGTCGCGCTCGCCGTGCTGCTGCTCACCCTCGGGTGGGCGCGGCTGCGCCGCGCCGGCAGGGCTCCGGTGGGCCGGCCCTGCGAGGTCCGCAACCACCGGGCCACCCGGCCCCGCATCTGGTGAGGCTCAGCCGAGGTGCCGGTCGATCTCGGCCAGCTCCTCGGCGGTGAAGTCGAGGTTGCCCAGCGCGGCGGTGTTCGCCTCCAGCTGGGCCACGCTGCTCGCCCCGATGATCAGGCTGGTCATCCGCGGGTCGCGCAGCGCCCAGGCGAGCGCCAGCTGGGCCAGCGACTGGCCGCGCCGCTCGGCGATCGCGCCGAGCGCCCGGATGGTGGCCATCCGCTGCTCGTCCAGGTCGCTCTCGTTGAGGAAGACGCTGGTGCGCACCCGGGAATCCGCGGGGATCCCGGCGAGGTAGCGGTCGGTGAGCAGGCCCTGCGCCAGCGGGCTGTACGCGATGCAGCCGGCGCCCACCCGCTCCAGCGTGTCGAGCAGGCCGTCGGACTCGGTCCACCGGTTGAGCATCGAGTAGGACGGCTGGTTGATCAGCAGGGGCGTGCCCAGGTCGCGCAGGATGGCGGCGGCCCGCTCGGTCTGCTCGGAGTTGTAGTTCGAGATGCCGACGTAGAGAGCCTTGCCGGAGCGGACGATGGCGTCGAGCGCACCCATCGTCTCCTCCAGCGGAGTCTCCGGGTCGAAGCGGTGGGAGTAGAAGATGTCGACGTACTCCAGACCCATCCGGCGCAGCGACTGGTCGAGCGAGGAGACCAGGTACTTGCGGGAGCCCCATTCGCCGTAGGGGCCGGGCCACATGAGGTAGCCGGCCTTGCTGGAGATGACCAGCTCGTCCCGGTAGGGCGCCAGGTCGCCGGCGAGCAGCCGGCCGAAGTTCTCCTCGGCGGCGCCGGGCGGCGGGCCGTAGTTGTTGGCCAGGTCGAAGTGGGTGATCCCGAGGTCGAAGGCGCGACGGACGATGTCCCGCTGCCGCTCGAAGGGCCGGTCCGGGCCGAAGTTGTGCCACAGGCCGAGGGAGATGGCGGGCAGCCGCAGGCCACTGCGCCCGCTGCGCCGGTAGGTCATGGTGTCGTAGCGGTCGTCCGCGGCGAGGTAGTTCACGATCATGAGCCTAGTCGCCGGGTGGGACACGCCCGCGGGTCGCGTCACCCCGCCGGGCGCCGGGGAGTTGACCACCACGGCCGGCATCCGAAACGGGGGAATGACCAGATGGACGACATCACCGCGCTGATCCTCGACGACCACACCGCGTTCCGGCGCGGGTTCGCCCGCCTCGACGACGCCCGCGAGGAGCACGAGCTGCTGGCGATCTGGGAGGCGCTCGCCCTGCACCTGGACATCCACGCCGAGGCCGAGGAGGCGATCCTCTACCCGCACCTGGTCCGGCACGGCGACGACGGCGAGGCCGAGACGGCGGACGCGGTCGGCGACCACAACAAGATCCGCGACGCGATCGCCGAGGCGAAACTGCACCCGGTCGGCTCCGAGCAGTGGTGGGCGGCGGTGTGGAAGGCCCGCCGGGAGAACAGCGAGCACCTCGCCGAGGAGGAGGACGAGGCGCTGCCGGACTTCCGCCGGCACGCCGGCACCGAGCTGCGCGCGGAACTCGGCCGGCGCTGGCTGACCTTCTACGGCGAGCACAAGAACGGCCGGGACCTGCCGTTCCGGGACAAGGACCCGCAGCGCTACGTGCAGGAGCACCGGTGAGGATCTCCCCGGCACGGGGGAGTCGCCCGGCCGGGTGACGGCGGCAGAATGGGCGGATGACCCCCCGGGCGGCCCTGGTCCCGCTGGTCGCCGGCAGCACCTGGCGGCGCGGCGTGTTCCTGTTGCTGGGCGGGGTGCTGGTCCTGCCGTACGTGCTGCTCGCGGTCACCTTCGGGCAGCTGTTCGCCCAGGCGGACGTACAGCGGCCGCTGGCGCTCGGGCTGCTGGTGGTGGCGGCGGTGATCGCCGTGGTGCCGGTGTTCCTCGAGGGCAGCCGGGCGCTGGAGATCGCCGCGGCCCGGGCCCTGCTCGGCGTCGAGCTGCCCGACCCGGCCCCCGGGCACCGGGCGGACCGGGAGACCCGACTGCGGTCCGCGCTCTGGATCGCCACCCACCTCACCGTCGGCGGGCTGGTGATGTTCGCGCTGATCAGCGCGCTGCCGATGGCGCTGGCCTTCATCGCCCAGCAGTTCGGTCTCGGCGTCGACCTGATCAGCCGGCAACGGTTCGGGCCGCTGGACGGTTGGGACACCGGCTGGTTGACGCTGATCGGCGTGCTGATGCTGGTGGGCCTCGGCTACGCCGTCGCCGGGCTGGGAGCGCTGGCCGCCTCGATGGCGCCGGTGCTGCTCGGCCCCGCCCCGGCGGAACGGATCGCGGCCCTGGAGGCGCGGGCCACCCGGCTCGCCGAACGCAACCGGCTGGCCCGGGAACTGCACGACTCCGTCGGCCACGCGTTGACCGTGGCCACCCTCCAGGCGGGCGCGGCCCGCGAACTGCTGGACCGGGACCCGGAGTTCGTCCGGCGGGCGCTCACCGCGATCGAGGAGACCGCGCGGACCGCGACCGAGGACCTGGACCACGTGCTCGGGTTGTTGCGGGACAGCGAGGGCGGGCGCGCCGCGCCGGCGCCGCAGCGTACGCTCGCCGACCTGGACCGCTTGGTCGCCGACACCCGGGCGGCCGGGCTGGCGGTCGAGGCGCGGTGCGCCGGCGACCCGGCGGACCTGCCGGCGGCGGTCTCCCGGGAGGGCTACCGGATCGTGCAGGAGGGGCTCACCAACGCCGCCCGGTACGGCCGCGGGCCGGTGACGCTCCGGCTCGACGTGGGCGCGGAGGCGCTGGAGCTGGAGCTGGTGAACCGGCTGGCCGGCGACGTCGTGGCAGACCCGGGGCGCGGCGGGCGGGGCCTGGACGGGATGCGCGAGCGGGTGCTGCTGCTCGGCGGCCGGCTGACCGCCGGGCCGGAGGGCGACCGCTGGCGGATCCGGGTGCGACTGCCGCTGGAGGGGGCGCGATGACCGACGGCGTGACGACCGACCGCGCGACGACCGGGCTGCTGATCGTCGACGACGACGAGCTGGTCCGGATCGGCCTGCGGGCGATCCTGGACGCCCAGCCCGACCTGCGGGTGCTCGCCGAGGCCGCGGACGGCGCCGAGGTGCTGCCGCTGGTCGCCCGGCACCGGCCCCGGGTGGTGCTGATGGACGTGCGGATGCCGGGCATCGACGGCATCCAGGCCACCCGGTCGCTGCTCGCCGCGTCGGCCGACCCGCCCCGGGTGCTGGTGGTGACGACCTTCGAGAACGACGAGTACGTCTACGACGCGCTGCGCGCCGGGGCGAGCGGCTTCCTGCTCAAGCGGGCCCGGCCGGCCGAGGTGGTGGAGGCGGTCCGGGTGGTCGCCCGGGGCGAGTCGCTGCTCTTCCCGGCCGCGATCCGCCGGCTGGTGGGGGCGTACGGGGGGCGGGGCGCGGACCGGCTGGCGGCGGCCCGGCTCACCGATCGGGAGGCCGAGGTGCTCCGGCTGATGGCGACCGGCCGGTCCAACCCGGAGATCGCCGCGCACCTGGTGGTCGGGGTGGAGACGGTGAAGACCCACGTCGGCAACGTGCTGGCCAAGCTCGGGGTGCGCGACCGCACCCAGGCGGTGATCGCCGCGTACGAGTCGGGCTTCATCACGCCCGCCGGCTGACCCGTTCCCCCGGGCGGGGGAACGGGTTCACCGGCGCACGGGAGGGATCGCGGGGGCCGCCGGCCGAGGCTGGAGCCATGACGACGATCACCGCCACCCGCCACCGTCCCCTGTCCCGCTGGCCCGACCGCTTCGCCCCGCTGGGCGCCGGCTGGCTCGGCCTCTGGGGCGTGCTCGCCCTGGTCGCCACCGTCACCGGCGACGGCTACCCGTTCGGCGCGAACGACCCGCGCGGCGGCGACACCAACCTGCTCCGGCTGGTCCCGGTCAGCGTCGGGCCGCCGCTGTTCGCCGCGCTGCTGCTCGGCGCGGCGGTGGCCGCGCTGGCCATGGCCGGCCCCGTCGCCCGGGCGTCCCGGCCGCTGCGCGCGCTGCTGGCCGGGTACGCCTGGGCGGTGGCCGCCCTGCTGGCCGTGGTCGTCCCGGACGCCCAGGTGCTGGTCCTGCTCGGCTACGCGCCGATGCTGATCCTCGGGGCGCCGTTCGGCTGGCCGCCGGTGGACTACGCCGACGTCTTCACCTGGACGCTGTTCGCCCGGTTCGCCGCCCTCGCCGGCGGCGTGCTGCTGGCCGGCGCGGTGCTCGTCTGGCAGCGGCGGACCGTCGACGCCTGCGTGGGGTGCGGCCGCGGCGGCACCGGCCGGGGCTGGACGAGCCGGGCCGCCGCCGCCCGCTGGGGCCGGTGGGCCGCCTGGACCGCCGCCGCGATCCCCTTCGGGTACGCGCTGACCCGGTTCGCCTGGGCCGCCGGCATCCCGCTCGGCATCTCCCGCGAGTTCCTCACCGAGATGCAGGGCAACGGCATGGTCTGGGCCGGGTTCGGGCTGGGCGCCTTCGCCACCGTCGGCGCCCTGCTCACCCTCGGCCTGGTGCAGCGCTGGAGCGAGCGGTTCCCCGGCTGGGTGCCCCGCCTGGGCGGTCGCCCGGTGCCGGCGAAGCTGGCCGTGGTCCCGGCCACCCTGGTCGCGGTCGCGGTCACCGCGGCCACCGTGGGACTGGTCGCCAGCCCGGGCTTCTGGTCGCTGGCCGGCGGGTTCACCATGGCCAGCGCGCCGATGCTGCTCTGGCCGGCCTGGGGGCCGGCGCTCGGCGCCGCCGCCTACGCGTACCACCTGCGCCGCCGGGGCGGCTGCCGGCGCTGCGGGCGGGGCTGAGGGTGGGAGCGGGGGTACCCGTCAGCGTACGGGCGCCTCCGCCCGCACCGCGCTAGCGTGGGTCGGGTGACTGCGCCCTCCCAGCTGATCCCGGTCCCTCCGGCCGACCTGCCCGGCACGCTCGGCGCGCTGCGGGCGGCCGGCCACCGGTACCGCACCGTCAAACAGGAACTCCGCGACAACCTGCTGGCCCGGATGCGCGCCGGCGCCGACCGCTTCCCCGGCATCGTCGGTTACCAGGACACGGTGCTGCCGGAGGTCGAGCGGGCCCTGCTCGCCGGGCACGACATGGTGCTGCTCGGCGAGCGCGGCCAGGGCAAGACCCGGCTGATCCGCTCGCTGGTGGCGCTGCTGGACGAGTGGACCCCGGTGATCGCCGGCTCGGTGCTCAACGAGCACCCGCTGCACCCGATCACCCCGGCCTCCCGGGCGCTGGTCGCCGAGGCCGGCGACGACCTGCCGGTCGGCTGGCTGCACCGCTCGATGCGCTACGGCGAGAAACTGGCCACCCCGGACACCAGCGTCGGTGACCTGATCGGCGACGTGGACCCGGTCCGGCTGGCCCAGGGGCGCAGCCTCGGCGACCCGGAGACGATCCACTTCGGGTTGGTGCCGCGTACCAACCGGGGCATCTTCGCGGTCAACGAGCTGCCGGACCTGGCCGAGCGGATCCAGGTGGCGCTGCTCAACGTGCTGGAGGAGCGGGACATCCAGGTGCGCGGCTACCAGTTGCGGCTGCCGCTGGATCTGTTCCTGGTGGCCAGCGCCAACCCGGAGGACTACACCAACCGGGGCCGGATCATCACCCCGCTCAAGGACCGGTTCGGCGCCGAGGTCCGCACCCACTACCCGGTCGACCTGGAGCTGGAGCTGGCCCTGATCCGGCAGGAGGCCGACCTGGTCGCCGAGGTGCCGGAGCACGTGCTGGAGGTGCTCGCCCGGTTCGCCCGGGCGGTGCGCGAGTCGCCGTCGGTGGACCCGCGCTCCGGGGTCTCCGCCCGGTTCGGCATCGCCGCCGCCGAAACGGTCGCCGCCGCCGCGTTGCGCCGCGCCGGCCTGCTCGCCGCCGCGGGGACCACCGCGGGGGTACGCCCCGAAGCGCCGGTGGCCCGGGTCGGCGACGCGGTCTCGGTCACCTCGACCCTGCGCGGCAAGGTGGAGTTCGAGAGCGGTGAGGAGGGGCGGGAGATCGAGATCCTCGGTCACCTGCTGCGGACCGCCACCGCCGAGACCTTCCGGGCCCGGCTGGCCGGGCTGGACCTGTCCGGCTTCACCGGGTTGGTCGCCGAGGGCACCGTGATCGAAACCGGTGAGCTGGTCAGCTCGGCCGAGCTGCTGCGCCAGGTGGGCACCGTGCCCGGGCTGGCCAAGGTGCTGGACAAGCTCGGCATGGGCGACGCGCCCACCCCGGAGGAGGCCGCCGCCGGCGTGGAGTTCGTGCTGGAGGGGCTGCACCTGACCCGCCGGCTCGGCAAGGACGTCACCGAATCCGGCCGCACCCGCTACGGCGGCCGGGGCTGAGCGTGGCCGGCAACCGGTTCCGGTACGGGCAGTGGCGCGGCGGCCCCGACCCGCTGGCGCCCCCGTACGACGTGCGCGAGGCGGTGGACGCGGTCGGCGCGGAGGTGCTCGCCGGCGGCAGCCTGCGGGAGGCGCTGCGCGACCTGCTGCGCCGGGGCCCGCAGGGCCGGGGCGGCCTGGACGACCTGGCCGCCCGCGCCCGGCGGCTGCGCCGCGAGGCGCTGCGCCGGGGTGACCTGGACGGGGCGGTGACCCGGTCCCGGGCGCTGCTCGACCAGGCCCTCGCGGCGGAGCGGGACGAGCTGCGCGGCCGGGACGACGACGCCGCCCGGTTCGCCGAGTCGATGCTGGACAACCTGCCCCGCTCCACCGCCCGGGCGGTCGAGGAGCTGGCCGGCTACCAGTGGGCCAGCGACGAGGCCCGCCGGTCGTACCAGCAGATCCTGGACGGGCTGCGCGACGACGTGCTGGGCCAGCGGTTCGCCGGGCTGCGCGACGCGGTGCGGGCGTCCGCCGACCCGGCTGCGCAGCAGCGGCTGGCCGAGATGATGCACGACCTGAACGACCTGCTGGCCCGGCACGCGCGGTCGGAGGACACCACCGACGCGTTCGCCGAGTTCATGCGCCGGCACGGCGAGTTCTTCCCGGAGCAGCCGAAGGACGTCGACGAGCTGGTGGACGTGCTGGCCCGGCGGGCGGCGGCCGGTGAGCGGCTGATGCGGTCGCTGTCCGACCGGCAGCGCGAGGAGCTGGCCGGCCTGATGCGCCAGTCGCTCGGCGACCGGCTGGCCGGGGAACTGTCCGCGCTGGACGAGCACCTGCGCGCGCTCCGCCCCGACCTGGCCTGGGGGCGCGGCGAGCGGGTCCGCGGCGAGCAGCCGCTGGGCTACGGCGAGGCGGCCGGCGCGCTCGCCGAGATCGGCGAGCTGGACGAGCTGCTGGACGCCCTGGACCAGGACTATCCGGGGGCGACCCTGGACGACGTCGACGTGGACGCGGTGGCCCGGACGCTGGGCCGGGACGCCGCCGACGACGTACGCCGGTTGCGGGAGCTGGAGCGGGAGCTGCGCCGGCAGGGCTGGGTGAGCCGGGACGCCGACGGGCTGACCCTGAGCCCGAAGGCGCTGCGCCGGCTCGGCGGCACCGCGCTGCGGCGGGTCTTCGCCGACCTGACCGCCGGGCCGCGCGGGCAGCACGACCTGCGTTCGGCGGGCGCGGCCGGCGAGGTCAGCGGCGGTTCCCGGCCCTGGGAGTACGGCGACGAGCAGCCGCTGGACGTGGTGCGGACGCTGACCCGGGCGGTCCGCCGGGCCGGGCCGGGCGTGCCGGTGCAGCTCGCGGTCGAGGACTTCGAGGTGGTGGAGACCGAGCGGCGGGCCTCCGCCGCGGTGGCGCTCTGCGTCGACCTGTCCTACTCGATGATCTCGCAGGGCCGCTGGGGGCCGATGAAGCAGACCGCGCTGGCGCTCTCGCACCTGGTGGCGACCCGGTTCCCGCAGGACGCGCTGCAGATCATCGGGTTCGGTCGGCAGGCGCTGCCGCTGAGCCAGCAGGAGCTGGCCGCGGTGGAGCCGGACATGGAGCAGGGCACCAACCTGCAGCACGCGCTGCGGCTGGCCGCCCGGCACCTGCGCCGGCACCCGGACGCCGAGCCGGTGGTGCTGGTGGTCACCGACGGGGAGCCCACCGCCCACCTGGATCCGGACGACGGGGAGGCGCTGTTCCACTGGCCGCCGCTGCCGGAGACGATCGAGGCGACGATCCGGGAGGTGGACCGGCTCACCCGCTACGGCGCCACGCTCAACCTCTTCATGCTCGGCGAGGACGAGGGACTGCGGCGCTTCGTCGACGCGGTGGCCCGCCGCAGCCGCGGCCGGATGTTCACCCCCGACCTCGACGACCTGGGCGAGTACGTCGTCTCCGACTACCTGCGCGCCCGCCGCGGCCGCCGCTGACCCGCCCGTCCGGGTGAACCGGGCGCCACAACCGCCTGATCGGCGTCGGCGGAGCGGGTTGACTGAGCGTATGGACAGTGCGGCGATGCGGGAGGCGTACGAGGAGGTGCTCGCGGAGGTCGACGCGGGTGGGTTCGGGCCGCCGCCGGGGGGACAGTTGAGCGCCGAGCAGATCGTCGCCCACCTCGCCGCGAACGACGAGCTGATGACCGAGGCGACGGAGGCGGTCATCGCGGGCTCCCCGTTCGCGTACTACGACCTGGAGACGATCCACCGTCCGCAGGTCGACGCGCTGGTGGCCGAGTGCGGCGGGTTGGACGGCCTGGCCGCCCTGCTGCGGGCCACCAGCCAGAAGCTCTGCGCGCTCACCGAGCGGCTCGGTCCGGCCGCGGAGACCCCGGTGGACACCCATCTGCGGGAGGGCTTCGACCTGGTGGTCGACGACACGCTGCCCTGGGGTCGCACCCTCGACCTGCACACCCGGGTGCACCTGCCCAAGCACCTGGCCCAGCTCCGCATGCTCCGGACCGGGGGCGACGGCTCCGCCGGCTCGTCGGCGATCTGACCGGATGAGCCCGCGCCGGCCGACGCTGTCCCTGCACGCGGCGGTCGACGTCGCCGAGCCGCGTTCGGTGTGGCACCGGATGCGGCAGGCGCTGCCGGTGATCGGGCAGTGTGCCGTGACGGCGGGCGCGGCCTGGTGGATCGCCGGATCGGTCTTCGGCCATGACACGCCGGTCTTCGCGGCCACGGCCGCGGTTATCTGTCTGGCGGCCGGCGTGGGTCGCCGGGGCCGTCGGGCCGTCGACCTGATCGCGGGTGTGCTGTCCGGGGTCGCGGTCGGGCAGGTGATCCGCCTGCTGGACGTCGGCGTCGGTTTCTGGCAGATCGTGCTGGCGGTCGCGCTGGCGATGGCACTGGCGGCACTCTTCGACGCCCGGCCGGTGGCCTTCATCCAGTCCGGCACCGCCGTGCTGATCGTGCTGACGCTGGAGCCGCCGGATTCGCCCCTCGACCATGTCCTGGACGCCGCCGTCGGCGGCGCGCTCGGTCTGCTCGGCAGCCAGGTGCTCTTCAGCCCCGACCCGGTGAAGCTGATGGTGGCACCGGTCCGGGAGATCCTCGATGACGCCGCCGAGGCTCTCCGGGTCGCCGCCGAAGCGCTGCGGGAGGGTTCGACGCAGCTGGCGGATGCCTCCTGTGAGCGCGCCCAGGACGCGCACGCCCGACTGGGTGAGCTGGCCCGGGCCCGGATGACGGCGCGGCGGGTGACCGCGCGCACCGTACGGGGGCGCGATCAGGCCGCCCGGCTGCGTCACGTCGACCAGCGGCTCGACGACATCGACGTCCTGGTCGCCGCCGTCCTGCTGCTCTGCGACGACGTGCGGGACCATCTCGCGGCGCGTCCCGTGCCGGCCCCGGCCCGGCTGCCCGACCGTCTGGTCCAGCTGGCCGCCGGGCTGGCGGAGCTGGCGGCCCGGCCGCTGTCGTCGACCGCGGACATGATGAGCGGCCCGGAGGTCCGCCGGCGGGCCCCCGGCGCACCCGGTCCCGCCGCGCCGGCCGTCCCTGACGAGGTGCCGGACGCCGATGTCCACCTGCGCCACGCGGCCGCGGCGCTGCACCGGCTCCGCGCCGCTACGGAAGGCTGACTGACGCTCACGCTGCCTCGGGACGGCGGGACGGGACGGCGGGGCGACGGGGCGACGGGGCGTGGCGGTGGCCACCTACCCTCGCGGGCATGTCACGGGTGGGGCGATGGCTGCTGCGGCGGGTGGATCACGTCTGGGACCTCGGGTGGCTCAACCTGGTCGGGCTGGCGCTGGTCGGCTTCTTCCTCTTCCTGGCCTCCATGCCGCTGCGCGACGGCATCGACCAGCTGCGCGCCGAGAAGTGGGGGGTGGGCGGGACGGTCAGCCTCTCCCGGTGCGCCATCGACGACTGGCGCCGGGGTGACCCGTGGCGGTGCGAGGGCACGTTCGTCTCGGCCGGCGACGCCGTCCGGATCCACCGGGTCGTGTACGAGTGGGACTTCGACGAGGACCCCCGCGTCGAGGGTGGACCAGTCATCCGGGAGGCCCGGGTGACCGGTGCGGCGGCGTCGAGGGCGTGGCCGCCCGGGACCGAATGGCAGGCGAGCCTGATCGTCGGAATCTTCTGCCTCGTCCTGACGGCGATCGTCTTCGGCTGGTGGGTGAGCCCGGGCGAGGACGTGCAGAGGGCCTCCCGGCCCGCCGGCCGTCGCCGCCCCCGGTCGGCCAA
The DNA here is from genome assembly GCF_052981855.1 of Micromonospora sp. LZ34. Lineage (NCBI taxonomy): Bacteria > Bacillati > Actinomycetota > Actinomycetes > Micromonosporales > Micromonosporaceae > Micromonospora > Micromonospora sp. LZ34. The sequence continues at coordinate 138,934 of NZ_JBRIQN010000015.1, read as the reverse complement.
GCCACCCGCCCGGCTGAGGATGCGCCGGCGCCGGCGGTGAGCCGCCGGTCGGCGACGGGTGGCGCGATCAGCCGGGTGTCGGGCCGGCCGGCTCGGGTTGGCGGCGGAAGGCACGGCGGTACGCCGACGGGGCCACCCCGATCCGCAGGTGCAGTTGCTGGCGCAGCGCGGCGGCGGTGCCGAAGCCGCAGCGGCGGGCCACCTGGTCGACGGTGAGGTCGGTGGTCTCCAGCAGCAGCCGGGCGTGGTCGGTGCGCTGCTGGAGCAGCCACTGCGCCGGGCTGAGCCCGGTCTCGGAGCGGAAGTGCCGGGTGAAGGTGCGGACGCTCATCCGGGCCTGCTCGGCCAGGTCGCGCAGGGTCACCGGCTCGTGCAGCCGCTGCCGGGCCCACTCCCGGGCGGCGGCGGTGCTGGCGCCGGTGGCCCGCGGCACCGGCCGCTCGATGTACTGGGCCTGGCCGCCCTCGCGCCACGGCGGCACCACGCACCGGCGGGCCGCCCGGTTGGCCACCTCGCTGCCGTGGTCGGTGCGGATGACGTGCAGGCACAGGTCGAGCCCGGCGGCCACCCCGGCGGAGCTGAGCAGCCGGTCGTCGTGGATGAAGAGCACGGCGGGGTCGAGGTCGACGTCCGGGTGCAGCCGGCGGAACCGGTCGGCGTACGCCCAGTGGGTGGTGGCCTGCCGGCCGTCCAGCAGTCCGGCGGCGGCCAGCACGAAGGCACCGGTGCAGATCGAGACGAGTCGGGCGCCCCGCCGGTACGCCGCGCGCAGCGCCTCGGCCACCTCCGCGTCGAGGGTGCCGTCGGTCAGCGGCGGCCCGCCGTGGATCCCGGGAACGATCACCGTGTCGGCGGTGGCGAGCAGTTCCAGGCCGTGGTCGGGGAGCACCCGGTAGCCGCCGCTGCTGCGGATCGGCCGGGCGCCGGGGGTGCAGACGTCGACGGTGTAGAGCGGCCGCTCGTCGTCGTCGCGGGCGGTGCCGAAGACCTGGGCGGGGGTGCCCAGGTCGAGGCCGACGACGTCGTCGAGGGCGAGCACCGCGACCCGGTGCCGGTGGAGGGTCATGGCCCGATTATTGCGCATGATGGCTTTCCGGCCACTCGTCGTCCGGGGCGCGGATCCCGAGACTCGATATCGTGACCCGATCCCGTCGCCTGCACCCGGCCTGGACCGTCGCCGCCGTCGCCTTCGTCGCGCTGGTCGGGGCGGCCGGCTTCCGCGCCGCCCCCTCGGTGCTGCTGCACCCGCTGCACGCCGAGTTCCGCTGGCCGCTGGCCACCATCTCCGCCGCGGTCTCGGTCAACCTGCTGCTCTACGGGCTCACCGCGCCGTTCGCCGCCGCCCTGATGGACCGGTTCGGCATCCGGCGGGTGGTCGCCGCCGCGCTGCTGCTGGTCGCGGCGGGCAGCGGGCTGACGGTCTTCATGACGGCGAGCTGGCAGCTCATCCTCTGCTGGGGCGTACTGGTCGGGCTGGGCACCGGGTCGATGGCGCTGGCCTTCGTGGCGACCGTCACCGGGCGCTGGTTCGTGCACCGCCGGGGACTGGTCACCGGCGTGCTCACCGCCGGCGGCGCTACCGGTCAGCTGGTCTTCCTCCCGCTGGTCGCGGTGCTGGTCCGCGAGCACGGGTGGCGGGCGGCGGCACTCGTCGTGGCCGGGGCCGCGCTGGCGGTCGTACCGCTGGTGGTGTGGCTGCTGCGCGAGCACCCGGCGGACCTGGGCCTGCCGGCCTACGGCGCCACCGAGGTGACGCCCCCGGCGCCGCCAGCCGGCGGGGCGGCCGGGCGGGCCCTCGGCGCGCTGGCCCAGGCCGCCCGGACCCGGCCGTTCTGGCTGCTGGCCGGCGGCTTCGCGATCTGCGGCGCGACCACCAACGGGCTGGTCGGTACGCACTTCGTGCCGGCCGCGCACGACCACGGCATGCCGCAGACCACCGCGGCCGGGCTGCTGGCGCTGGTCGGGCTCTTCGACATCGCCGGCACCATCGCCTCCGGCTGGCTGACCGACCGGGTGGACAGCCGGCTGCTGCTCGGCGGCTACTACGCGCTGCGCGGCGGTTCGCTGCTGGTGCTGCCCGGGCTCTTCGCGGCCACCGCCGAGCCGAGCATGCTGGTGTTCATCGTCTTCTACGGGCTGGACTGGGTGGCCACCGTGCCGCCGACGGTGGCGCTGTGCCGGGAGTACTTCGGCGCGTCCGCCGCGGTGGTCTTCGGCTGGGTGTTCGCCGCGCACCAGGTGGGCGCGGCGCTCGCCGCGACCGGCGCGGGGCTGGTCCGCGACCAGCTCGGCGACTACGCGCCGGCCTGGTACGCCGCCGGGGCGCTGTCGATCGGCGCGGCCGGGCTGTCCCTGCTGCTGCGCCGCCGGGGCGCCCCGGCCGCGCCGCCGGCCGTCGCGGTGCCGGTGACCGGCCGGCGGGCGTGGAACTACCGGGGCTGACCGGTCAGGCCAGGTTCCACTGCTGTTCGACGGCGCCGGTGCAGGCGGCCTGTTCCACGTCGTCGCCGACCTCGGTGCCGCCGTCGTCGACCTGCCCGCACCGGCCGCTGTGCACCGCGACCAGCAGCACCGGGCCGGTGCCGGCAGCGGTCAGCCGCCACTGCTGGTTGGCCTGGCCGTGGCAGGGAAACTGGAGCAGCTTCGTGCCGTCGTCTGTGCTGCCGCCCTCGACGTCGAGGCACTGCCCGGAGGCGGCGTTGGTCAGGGTCACCACGTCCGGGCCGGCCGGGTTGACCACCCACTGCTGCTCCGGCCCGCCGGTGCAGACGGCGAGCTGGGCCGGCGCCCGCTCCCCGGCGCCGTCCAGGCCGAGGCAGAGCCCGGACGCCGCGGCCCGGAACACCCGCGGCCCGGCGGTCGGCGCCGCCGGGGTGGTGGGAGCGACCGCCGTCGGCGAGGGCGCGGCCGGATCGCTGGGCGCCGGCCCGCTCGCCGTGGTCTCGGGTGCTGTCGACGGGGTTCCGGCGGCCGCCGGCACCACCGGCTCGTCACCACCGCCGCCGAGCACCCCGGTGGCGAAGAACGTCCCGAGCAGGACACCGGCCAGCCCGACGCCGAGCGCCGCCCGCATCAGCGGGTCGCGGGGCAGCCCCGGGCGGGACGCGCGCCGGCCGCCGTAGACCGTGCCGGCCGGGTCGTTGCGCTCTTCTCCGACGCTCATACCGGCATCCTGGCCCACCCCGGCCGGCGACGGCCAGCCGGCCCCGAGCCGGGTGACCCGATGCGCTCAGTCGACGACCTGGACGTCCTTCCAGAAGGCGACCCGGTCGCGGACCATCTCCGCCTCCGGCTTCGGGTCGGGGTAGTACCAGACCGCGTCGGGGCTGGTCCGGCCCGCGTGTTCCAGGGTGTAGTAGGAAGCGGTGCCCTTCCACGGGCAGACGGTGTGGGTCGCCGACTCGCGGATCAGGTCCGCGCGCAGCGCGGCCCGGGGGAAGTAGTGGTTGCCCTCCACCAGCACGGTGTCGTCGCTCTCGGCCACGACCAGGTCGTTCCAGACGGCTTTCGGCATACCGGCCAGCCTAGGCCGCCCCATCGACCTTGACCACATCGAATTCCGCCATTACCGTCTGGACCCGGACAGTGGACGTCCTACCTCCTCCGGTGACAGGCATCTTTCGCACCGACGTCGCCGGCTCCACTGCCGCCACAGGGCCACCCACCACCACGAAAGAGGTGTGCATGTCCGTGATGACAGTCCAGTCACCCCGCCCGATGATCGCCCTGGCCGGGGTCGCACTCGCCGCGTCCCTGACGCTCGGCACCGCGCCCGCGACGGCGGGTTCGGCGGCCGGCGGGCAGCGATGCGACGTCTCCGTGCCGTTCGTCGCCGGCACCGACGGCTACACCGGATTTCGGATCCCGGCGGTGGTGAGCGCCCGGTCCGGGACCCTGCTGGCCTTCGCCGAGGGACGACAGGGCTCGCTGAGCGATGCCGGGAACATCGATCTCGTCCTGAAGCGGTCCGGCGATGGCGGATGCACCTGGGGACCGCTGCAGGTGGTCCACGAGCGGGGGCCGGACACCGCGGGGAATCCGGCGCCGGTGCTGACGGCGAGCGGCCGGGTGGTGCTGCTGTCCACCGTGAACGCCGGCGACGCCTCGGAAGCCGAGATCATGCGTGGCGACGTCACGGCCGAGCAGAGCCGCCGGGTCTTCGTCCAGCACAGCGACGACGAGGGCGTGAGCTGGTCGGTTCCGCGCGAGATCACCGCACAGGCCAAGGCGTCGAACTGGCGGTGGTACGCGACCGGCCCCGGTCACGCGGTGCGGCTGACCGCTGCCGCCCACCGGGACCGGCTGGTGGTGCCCGCCAACCACTCGATCGCACCGCCGGCTGGTTCGTCCGATCTCGGCACCGAGGCCAAGTACTACGGCGGTCACCTGCTCTACAGCGACGACGGCGGTGAGAACTGGCAGATCGGGGCGGTCGACGACAACCCCGACGGATACCTCAACGTCAACGAGTCCACCGCCGCGGAGCTGCCGGACGGCCGGCTCTACCTGAACACCCGGGAGCACAACGGCAGCGCGCCCGGCAACCGGGCCGACACCTACAGCGCCGACGGCGGTGCGACGCTCGTGCAGCCGTACCGGCCGCAGGCGACCCTGGTCGGGCCGGTCGTGCAGGCCAGCGTCCTGCAGCTGACCGGGCCGAAGGCGCCCCTGCTCTACTCCGGCCCCGCGGACCCGGCCAGCCGGGCCGCGATGACGCTGCGGATCAGCACCGACCGGGGAGTCACCTGGCGACCCGCCAGGGCGCTGTCCGGCCTGCCCGCCGCCTACTCCGACCTGGTGCAGCTGGACTCCCACACGGTCGGCGTGCTGTACGAGACGGGCAGCTTCGGTCCGTACGAGACCATCACGTTCCGGCGGGTGCCGATCCGCGATCTGACCTGAGCTGATGGAAGGCCGGGTGTGCGCCGTGGCTCGAGCCGCGGCGCACACCCGCGTCACGAACGCAGCACGGCGACGCCGCGGGGCGCCAGGGTCACCAGGTCGATCGGGCGGTCCCCGCCACCGAGCAGGTCGACGGCCGGCGTCGGCAGCGGCACGGTGACCTCGACGCCACCGTGGTTGAGCAGGAACAGGTACGACCGGTCGGGACCGTGCCGGCGGACGGCCTGCACGCCGTCGGGCAGGCCGGGCAGGACGGGTTCGACTCCGGCCTCCGCGCGGACCCGGTCGAGCACCGCCCGCATCAGGGCCGGATCGGGGCGGGTCGCCAGGTACCAGGCGGTGCCGGCGCCGTGGCGGTGCCGCAGGACCGCCGGCCGACCGGCCAGCTCGCCCTCGGTGAAGGTGCCCACCACCTCCGCGCCCGCCGGCTCGACCCATTCCGACCACTCCAGGCCCCGACCCTGGCGGCCCTCGACGTCCAGGCCGATCGTGCCGTCCACGGGCAGCGGCCAGAACTCCTCCACCCGCAGCCCGAGCAGCTCCTGCAACGGGCCCGGCGCGCCCCCAGGGTGCAGGCGTTCGGTCTCGTCGACCACGCCGGAGAAATAGGACACCAGCAGCGTGCCGCCGCGCTCCACGTGATCGCGCAGCGCGGCCGCCGTCTCGGCGGTGAGCAGGTAGAGGTTGGGTACGACCACCAGGCGGTACCCGTCCAGGTCGGCGTCCGGTGGCAGCACGTCGCAGGTGACGTGGGCGTCGAACAGCGGCGCGTAGTGTGCCCGGTGCGCCGCCAGCAGGTCCAGCGGGGCCGGGTGGGCGTCTCCTTCCACCGCCCACCAGTTCGACCAGTCGTGCAGCAGCGCCACCTCGGCGCGTACCCGGGTGTCGGCCAGTTCCGCCGCCGCCGCGATCTCGGCGCCGAGGTCACGGATTTCCCGATGGGTACGGGTGTGCGCGCCGGCGTGCGGCAGCATGGCCGAGTGGAACTTCTCGGCGCCGCCCGCGGCCTGCCGCCACTGAAAGAAGAGCACCGCGTCCGCGCCCTGGGCGACCGCCTGCCAGCTCCACAACCGCATCACCCCCGGCGGCTTGGGGGCGTTGCGCTCCCGCCAGTTGACGGCGCTCGGCGCCTGCTCCATGAGCAGCCACGGCTGGCCGCGGCGGGCGGAGCGGACGAGGTCGTAGCCGAACGCGGCATCGAGGTGCGTCCGCGGGTCGTACGGGTCGGGATAGCTGTCGAGGCTGACGACGTCCTGCTCGGCGGCCCACCGGAAGGAGTCGATCGGCTTGTGCACGAGGCCGATGAAGTTGGTCGTCACCGGGACGTCCGGGGTGTGCCGGCGGAGGATGTCGCGTTCCATCGTGTAGCAGGCGAGGATCGCGTCGTTGCTGAACCGGGCGAAGTCGAGCTTGTGGGCCGGGTTGCCGAAGGTCGGCGCGGTACGCGGCGGCAGGACCTCGTCCCAGTCGTCGTAACGCTGCGACCAGAACGCCGTCGACCAGGCGGCGTTGAGCGTGGCCACGTCGTGGTAGCGCTCGCGCAGCCAGCGCCGGAAGTCCGCCGCGGACACGTCGCAGTAGCAGGCCCGGACGTGGCAGCCGTACTCGTTGCCGACGTGCCACAGCCGCAGGGCCGGATGGTCGCCGTAGCGGGCGGCGATCCGTTCCACGAGCCGGCCGGCGTGCTCCCGGTAGACCGGGCTCGACGGGCAGTAGTGCTGGCGGGCGCCGGGCCAGAGCCGGACCCCGTCGATCCGGCGGGGCAGCACCTCGGGGTGCAGCCGGGACAGCCACGGTGGCGGTGAGGCGGTCATGGTGGCCAGGCTCGCCCCGATGCCGGCCTCCGCCAGGTGGTCCAGCACCCGGTCGAACCAGCCGAAGTCGTACTCGCCCGGTCGCGGCTCGACCTGGGCCCACGCGAAGATGCCCACCGAGACCAGCGAGACGCCCGCCTCGGTCATCAGCTTCATGTCCTCGGCCCAGACGTCCTCCGGCCACTGTTCGGGGTTGTAGTCACCGCCGAACAGGATTCGAGGCATGGTCATCCTGGATCCACTCCTTGTCTGGGACGGGGGAAGACCGCCCCGGAACGGTGCCAGTTCGGGCGAGGCGGACATGGGATGTCTGGCGTGCTGGAGGCAATCTAGGTCGGGGTGCGGTGACCGTCAAGGCGCTCAGGGTGTAAATTCGTCCCACCGCCCCGCCCTGTCGGTGCCATGACATGGGATGTTTGGAGCGCGAGGAGAGTCCCGGCGCGGAGTGGGAGGCAGCATGCGGGCACGCACCAAGGAGAGCCTGCAGGAGCGGATCGTCTCCCTCATCCACGAGCGGCGACTGGCGCCCGGCGCCGCGATGCCGACCGAACCACAGTTGATGGATCTGCTCGGCGCCAGCCGCAACAGCGTGCGGGAGGCCGTGCGCGCCCTGCAGGCGCTGGGCATCGTGGAGATCCGGCACGGCTTCGGCACGTTCGTGGGGCACGCCCCGCTGGACGTGCTCACCCCGTCGCTGACCTTCCGGGTTCGTACCCGGTCCGGGCACGGGATCCGGGCGCTGCACGACCTGGTCGCCGTCCGCGAGATCCTCGAGACCGGGCTGATCGCCTCGGTGGCGCAGGACATCAGCGAGGCCCGGCTGGCGGCGCTGGACGCCCTGGTCACCGCCATGGCCCGGGACAAGGAGGCGGACCGGGCCTTCCACTCCCTGCTCTACGAGTCCCTCGACAACGAACTCGTGCTCCAGTTGATCGGGCTGTTCTGGGACGTCTACCACGAGGTCGAGCCGGCACTCGGCCCGCCCGAGGACCGGGCGGCGGATGTCGTCGCCAACCATCGCCGGATCGTCGAGGCCCTGCGCAACCGCGACGGCGGCGGCGCCCAGGAGGCGATGCGCCTGCACTTCGACGACGTCAAGGCCAGGATCGCCCGGGCCGAGCGCTGGCTCGCCGAGGCGGGCCAGCAGCCCGCCTGACCTGTCAGCGGTGCCGCCGCAGGCGGCGCCAGGAGCGTGGTGCCCGGCACCCGCGACCCTCGCCGCCGGTCGTCCTCCGCGTTGGCCGGGAATCGATAGTCACCTCTTCCGGACATCCTACGTCCCACGTAGGGTGACTGATGCCAACCACCATCGATCCGGAGGGCTCGACATGAGAGATGGTCATCGAACACGGCACGTCATCGGCGGGTGGTCGATCCGCCGACGGGCGGGTGCCCTGCTGGCCGTGGCGGGCATGATCGTCGGCACGCTCACCGCTCCGAGCACCGCCGGCGCGGCGGAGGATGCCGGCGCGCCGGACCAGGCGAGCGGCGCGCCGTTCGTTGACGAGCAGGTGCTCTACGAGCGGGGCGACTTCGGATACGCCTGCTTCCGGATCCCCGCGGTGGTCCGGGCGAAGAACGGCATGATCCTCGCCTTCGCCGAAGGGCGGGTCGACGACTGCGGCGACGACGGGGACATCGACCTGGTGCTGCGCCGCTCCGCCGACGGCGGACGCACCTGGGGTCCGCTCCAGGTGGTCGTCGAGGGCAACGGCCAGACCCGGGGCAACCCGGTGCCCATCGTCGACGAGCGCACCGGGCGGGTGGCGGTGGTCGGCACCGGCAACGGCCCGACGCCCTGTCCGAACGGCTGCGACCGGGACCCGTACCTGGTGACCAGCGAGGACCACGGCGCGACCTGGTCGCCGGTACGGGAACTGACCGAGGCCAAGCGCCCGGAGTGGAACCACTGGTACGCCACCGGGCCGATGCACGGAATCCAGCTCCAGCGCGGCCCGCACGCCGGCCGGCTGGTGGTGGGCGCCAGCTTCGAGAGCTACGACGGGGTGGGCGCCCACGTCTACGGCACCCACCTGCTGTACAGCGACGACGGCGGCCTGAGCTGGCAGATCGGGGCCGAGACGTTCCGGGACGACGGTTCGGTGATCGCGCAGGAGGTCACCGTCGTCGAGCTGACCGACGGGCGGATCTACGCGCTGGCCCGGGAACGGGGCACCGACCCGGGGCACCGGGCGTACGCGACCAGCAGCGACGGCGGGCAGACGTTCGACGCTGCGTTCCGGACCATCCCCGACCTGGAGATGCCCGACGTGCAGGCGTCCATGCTGCGATTCAGCGCGACCGACGCCGGCGACGCCCGCAACCGGATCCTGCTCTCCTCGCCGGCCCATCCGGTGGCGCGCGAGGTGATGGCGGTCCGTTCGTCCTTCGACGAGGGGCGGAGCTGGCAGACCTGGGACGAGGGCAAGGTCTTCTACTGGGGTCCGACCGCGTACTCCGACCTGCTCCGGCTGGACGGGGACGAGGCGGCGCTGATGTACGAGGCCGGGCAGGCCACTCCGTACGAGACGATCCGCTACGCCCGGTTCAACGAGGCGTACCTGGCCACCCCGAACGGGACGCCCCCAGGGATCCCGGGACCGCCGGCGCCGGGACCCCGGAGCCCGGACACCTCACCTCACCTCAACCCTGCCTACGTGCGCGGCGGCGCGCAGCCGGTGCCCGGCCGGTTCGGCGACGGGCTGGCCCTGGACGGTGTCGACGACCGGGTGGAGGTGCCGTTCGACGACTCGATCGACGTGGCCGGACAGGACTTCACCTTCGCCACCTGGATCCGGTACGCCGAGCCCCGGGGCTCGCACGCGATCATGTGGGCGTACCGGACCGGGTCGGGCACCACGCCGCAGGTGTGGTTGCGGGCGGAGCCGGCGAGCAACCGGATCCGAGCGCTGATCATGGTGGACCGGTTCAACATCTCGGTCTCCTCGCCCGAGGCGTACAACGACGGGCAATGGCACCACGTGGTGCTGCAACGGGTCGACGGCCGTCTCGCGCTCCGGGTCGACGGCGCCGAGGTCGCCTCGGCGGCGGTGCCACCCGGGTCCGTGACGGCCGGGAAGGAGTTCGGCGTGCAGGGGATCCACCTCGGCCAGCGGATCGACGGCGTCGACCGGTTCCGCGGCACCCTGGACGAGGTGGCGCTGTACCGTCGCGCCCTGTCGCCCACCGAGCTCGACCTGCTCCGCGAGGGGAACCTCCCGATCGGCGGCCGGCTCGGGCTCCGGCTTCCGCTGGAGCAGGTGGGCTGACCGCCACCCCACCTCCGAGCGGCGCCCGCCGTAGCGGCGGGCGCCGCTCGCCGCCCCTCGTAGAAAGGACGACACATGCTGGTCGACCTGCCCCTGGACCACCTGCGTGACTACCGGCCCGCCCGCACCGAGCCGTCCGACTTCGACGACTTCTGGGCGGACACGCTGGGCGAGGCGGCCGACGCCGGCTGGCCGGCGCGGTTCGAGCCGTACGACGCCGGCCTGGCCACCGTGGAGGTCCATGACGTCACCTTCGCGGGCTTCGCCGGCCAACCGGTGCGCGGCTGGCTCCTGCTGCCCCGGCACACCGCCGGGCCGCTGCCCTGCGTGGTCGAGTACATCGGTTACGGCAGCGGTCGCGGCCTGCCGCACGACTGGCTCTTCTGGAGCGCGGCCGGCTATGCGCACCTGGTCATGGACACCCGCGGGCAGGGCGGCCGGGGGTCGCTGACCGGCGCCACCGCCGATCCGGACCCGGTCGGGGCGCCGCAGGGCAACGGCTTCCTCACCCGCGGCGTCACCGATCCCCGGCACTACTACTACCGGCGGCTGATCACCGACGCGGTGCGCGCCGTCGACGCCGCCCGGTCCCATCCCCGGGTCGACGCGGGCCGGGTGGTGGTGGCCGGCGGCAGCCAGGGCGGCGGACTCGCCCTCGCCGCCGCCGGGCTGGTCGACGGCCTCGCGGCGGTCCTGTCCGACGTGCCGTTCCTGTGCCACTTCCGGCGGGCCACCGAGATCACCGACGCCGGCCCGTACGCCGAACTGGTGGAGTACCTGAGGACCCGCCGCGACGAGGTCGACACGGTCTTCGCCACCCTCGGCTACGTCGACGGGGTGAACTTCGCCGCCCGCGTCGACGCTCCGGCGTTCTTCTCGGTCGCCCTGATGGACGCCGTCTGCCCGCCCTCGACCGTGTTCGCGGCCTACAACCACTGCGCCAGCCCGGACAAGGAGATCGCGGTGTGGCCGTACAACGGGCACGAAGGGGGCGCCGCCTTCCAGCGCCGCGCGCAGCTGCGGTGGCTCCGGCTCCGGACGCCCCCGGCGGCCGGTCGACTGTTGCCGGCCGACGCGGAACTCACCGCGGCGTCGGGCTGACCACCTCAACCACGCCGCCGGGCGGCCGCCGCCCGGGGAGTGACCGGCACGAGCCGGCGGGTGAGCCACAGCGGCGAGGTGACGGCGTTGCCCATCACCACCGCGTGCGCGCCGGCCTCGAAGGCCCGGCCGATCTGCTCGGTGGTGCGGTACCGCCCTTCGGCGATCACCGGCACCGGCAGCAGTGCGGCGAGCCGCGCCACGAGGTCGAGATCCGGCCCGTCCGTCGGTGGACTGGCCGGCGTGTAGCCGGACAGGGTGGTGGCGACCGCGTCCGCTCCCGCCTCCACGGCGGCGACCCCCTCCGCCGGCGTGGAGATGTCGGCCAGCACCAGCGCGTCGGTCCGCTCGCGGACCGCCCGGACCGTGTCGGCGAACCGCCGCCCGTCCGGTCGCGGCCGGTCGGTGGCGTCAATCGCGACGATCTGCGCGCCCGCCCGCGCCACCTCGACGGCGTGCGCCGCGGTCGGGGTGATGACGACGCCGGCCGCGCCGTGCTTGTACAGGCCGATCAGGGGTACGTCGACGGCGGCACGGATCGCCGCGACGTCGGCCGGTCCGTTGGCCCGGATGGCCACCGCCCCGCCGCGCACGGCGGCGGCCGCGACGCGGGCCTGGACGTACGCGTCCCGCATCGGGTCGTCGGGTTCGTCGGGCAGCGGCTGACAGGAGACCACCAGCCCGCCGGCGAGGTCGTCGAGGATGGTCACCGGCCCTCCATCGCCAGTCGGGCCGCGCCCACCGCGACGGCGTCCTGGCCGAGTGCGGCGGGCAGCAGCGGTACGTCCGCCCAGGCCGGCAGCAGCTCGCCGCGGTACGCGGCGGTCGCGGCCGGCAACAGTACGGCCCCCGCGCCGCCGGCGAGCACCACCGCCTCCGGATCGAGCAGGGCGACCAGCCCGGCGAGGGCGCGGCCGAGGGCCTCCCCGGCGCCGCTGACCACCTCGGCGGCGGCCGGGTCGCCGGCGATGGCCCGGGCGGCCACCTCCCGGCCGGTGACGGCCGCGCCGGTCGCCAACCGGTACGCCGCGCCGAGTCCGGTGCCGGAAGCGACCGCCTCCAGGTGCCCGTACCGGCCACAGCCGCAGCGCAGCCGCTGCGCCGCCGGAGCGGGCAGGTGCGCCACCTCGCCCGCCGCGCCGCGGGCACCATGCTCGATGCGGCCGGTGCGGACGATCCCGGCGCCCAGCCCGGTGCCGACGGCGACCAGGAGCAGGTGTCCCCGGCCGCACCCCGCGCCCGTCCACGCCTCGCCGAGCGCGGCGGCGTTCACGTCGTTCTCCACCCGCACCTCGCGGCCGAGCCGCGCGCGCAGCCCGTCGGCGATGCGGGTGCCCCGCCAGCCGGGGAGGGAGTCAGTGGCGTAGCGGACGGCACCGGTGGCCGGGTCGATGGTGCCGGCGGAACCGATCCCCACGGTCGCGGCGCCCGCCGCCTCGAGCAGCGGCCCGGCGAGCCGGGCGGCGGCGTCCAGCACCGCCGCCGGGCCCAGCCCCGCCGGGGTCTGGCCCTCCGCCCGCCGGACCACCTCGCCGGCCGGCGTCACCAGCGCGGCGACCGTCTTGGTGCCGCCGATGTCGACGCCGACGGTCGCGGACGGCGCGCTCACCGGTCGGGATCCGGCCGCGCGGGCCGGTCGCGGCGGCCCCACGCCGGCACCGCCCGGCGCGGGAGCTGCCGGGCCGGCGCCCGGCCCGGGTCGCCGCCGGAACCCGGTGTCGCGTCGCGGGTCACAGCAGCCCGGCGTCGGCCAGGTAGCGGCCGATCCGGGCCGTCTCCTCGCTGTTCAGCGGCACCTGCGGCAGCGCCGTGGTCGGGTGGTCGATGATCCCCCGCAGGTGCAGCGCGGCCTTGAAGGCCCCGAGCGCGGACGAGCTCATCCCCATCCGGTGCGCCCCCACGAACACCAGCTCGAACATCCGCAGCAGCCGCTCCTGCTCGGTCCGCGCGGCGGCCCAGTCGCCCTTGCCGGCGGCGTGGTAGAGCCGCACGTAACCGTCGGGGTCGACGTTGCCGAGACCGGGCACCACCCCGTCGGCGCCCATCCACAACGCGGAGTCGACGGTGAGCTCCGACCCGGTCAGGACGCTGAACCCGGTGATGTCCGGCCGGTCACGTCGGCCCAGGATCAGCCCGCGCAGCCCGGCGTCGTCGCCGCTGGAGTCCTTGACGCCGGCGAGAACCCCGTCGGCGGCCAGGCCAAGCACCAGGTCCGCGCCCAGCTTGTTGTGCACCGACACCGGCAGGTCGTACGCGTACAGCGGCAGGCCGGTCCGGTTGGCGATGGCCCGGAAGTGCGCGTCGATCTCCACCGGGTGGGTGCGGGCGTAGAACGGCGCCGTGGCCACCAGCGCCGCCGCTCCGGCCTCCGCCGCGACCCGGGCGTGGTCGAGCACCCGCAGCGTGGTCATGTCGATCACCCCGGCGAGCACCGGCACCTGGCCCGCGACGTGACCGACCACGGTGTCCAGCACGACCTTCCGGTGCGCGTCCGGCAGGAAGGCCGCCTCGGACGAGGAGCCCAGCACGAACAGCGCGTCCACCCCACCCCGCAGTTGGTGGTCCACCAGTCGGGTGAGCGACCGGGTGTCCACCTCGAAGTCGGGGGTCAGCGGGGTGCACACCGGGGGGATGACCCCGGTGAGTGCGGGGTTGGTCATGAACGCTCCTGTGCTTGGCTGATCAGTTCCAGGTCGGTGGCGCCGTCCGGCACGGGGTGGTGGCAGCGGAAGAGATGTCCGCCGGCCAGCTCCCGCATGGCGGGCAGGTCGCGGGCGCACACCTCGTCGGCCCGCCAGCAGCGGGTGCGGAACGGACACCCGGACGGCGGCCGGGTCGCCGACGGCAGGGGGCCGGACAGCGGGATCGGGTCGATCGGCGAGAGCAGCCCCGGGGACGCGGAGAACAGCGCCCGGGTGTACGGGTGGCGTGCCTGCCGGGGCACCGACCGGGCCGGCGCCTGCTCGACGATGCGTCCGAGGTACATGGTGACCACCCGGTCACTCATCCGGCGGACCGTCTGGATGTCGTGCGACACGAAGACCATGGCCAGGCCCAGCCGGTCCTTCAGGTCCAGCAGCAGGTTGAGGATCTGGGCCCGCACCGACACGTCCAGCGCGCTGGTCGGCTCGTCCGCCACCAGCAGGTCCGGTTCGAGCGCCAGGGCCCGGGCGATAGCGACCCGCTGCCGTTGCCCTCCGGAGAGCTGGCCGGGCAGCAGGTCGGCGGAGCTGGCCGGCAGCCCGACTAGGTCGAGCAGCTCCTGTACCCGCCGTTCGCGGTCGCCCGGCGCGTCGCGTCGGTGCACGTCGAGCGGGTCCCGCAGGATCTGCCGGACGGACAGCCGGCGGTTCAACGCGGTGGACGGGTCCTGGAACACCATGCCGGTGGTCGCGCCGATCGTCCGTCGGCGCCACGACTCCGACGCCGACCACACGTCCTCGCCCCGGAAGCGGACCGTCCCGGCGGTGGGACGCTGCAGCGCCACCAGCACCCGGGCCAGGGTGGACTTGCCGCAACCCGACTCGCCCACGATGCCGACGGTCTCGCCGGGCTGGACGGTGAGGTCCGCGCCGGTCAACGCGTACACCCGGTCGCGGGAGAAGATGCCGCCGGAGCGGGCCCGGTGCACGACGTGCACGTCGGCCAGTTCCAACACCGGCGTTCGCGCCGGTTCCATCGGCTTCACCGGGCCTCCGTTCCCGCCGCCACCGGCTGGCTGAGTTCGATCGCAGGGTGATGACAGGCGGCCGTGTGCCGGCGGGGGTCGCCGGCCAGCTCGGGCGTGCTGGTGCGGCACACCTCGGTCGCCATCGGGCAGCGGTCGGCGAAGCGGCAACCGGCCGGGAAGTCGGCGGGAGAGGGCACCACGCCGCGGATCTGGGTCAGCCTGGGCGCCCCCGCCTCGAGCGAGAGCACCGCGCCGAGCAGGCCGCGGGCGTAGTGGTGGGCGGGCGCGCCGACCAGGGCGGCGGTCACTCCGGTTTCGACGATCTGGCCGCCGTACATCACCACGACCCGGTCCGTGACGTCCGCGACGAGCGCGAGGTCGTGCGACACCAGGATCAGCGCGAAGCCCAGTTCCGCCCGCAGCCGGAGCAGCAGCTGGATCACCTGCGCCTGCACGGTCACGTCCAGGGCGGTGGTGGGTTCGTCGGCGATGATCAGCTTCGGGTCGCGGGACAGGGCCATCGCGATGAGCACCCGCTGCCGTTGCCCGCCGGAGAGTTCGTGCGGGTACGCCGACAACGTCCGGGCCGGGTCCAGCCCGACCAGCTCCAGCAGTTCGGTGGCGGTGCGCCGACCGCCCCGGCGGACGACCTGCTTGAGCTGAGCGCGGACGGTCATCGCCGGGTTCAGCGAGGAGAGCGCGTCCTGGTAGATCATCGCCATGTCGTGACCCAGCAGCCGCCGGCGCGCCGAGGCGGACATGCTGAGCAGTTCGTCACCGGCGAAGCGGATGCTGCCGCGCACCCGGGCCTCCCGCGGCTGCAGGCCCATGATGGTCAGCGCGGTCAGCGACTTGCCGCAGCCCGACTCCCCGACGAGTCCGAGCACCTCGCCCGGCCGGACGTCGAACGAGATCCCGTCGACGATGTCCACCCCGTCGTGCCGGCCGTCGAAGCCGATGGCGAGGTCGGTCACCCGCAGGATCGGCGGGCCTTCGGGCAGCGGGCGGGCCCGTTCGGCGAGCCGGCGGGCCGCCTCGGCGAGCCCGGGCAGCTCGGTGACCTCGCCGGAGCCGGGCCGGGCCTGCTCCAGCTCGTCGACGTCGTCGGAGCGGCGTGCGGGCGGGCGCCGGGCGGTCGGCGTCGCCCAGGCGTCGGAGATGCCCTCGGAGAGGATGTTCAGCGCCAGCACGGTGAGCAGGATCAGCAGGCCGGGGAAGACGGTGGCCCACCATCCGCCGAGCAGCACCAGGTTCTTGCCGTCGGCGATGACGCTGCCCCAGGACGGGTCGGGCGGGCGGACGCCCGCGCCGATGAAGGAGAGCGACGCCTCGAACACGATCGCGTCGGCGACCATGACCGTGCAGAACACCAGGATGGGCGCGGCGCAGTTGACCGCCACGTGGCGGACCAGGATGTACGGCGTACGGGCCCCGATGATCTTCTCGGCGGCCACGTAGTCCTCCCCGTACTGGGCGAGCACGTTGGCGCGGACGATGCGGGCCACGGGCGGGGTGTTGAGGAAGCCGATCGCGGTGACCAGGACGCCGATCCCACCGCCGAAGACCGCGACCAGGACCGCGGCCAGCGCGATTCCGGGGAAGGCCATGACCACGTCGAGGACCCGCATGACGCCCTCGTCCACCCACTTGCGCGAGGTGGCCGCGATGGCGCCGATCAGGGAGCCGGCGAGCAGGGCGACGCCGGTGGCGCCGAGGCCGATGATCAGTGACCAGCGGGCGCCGTGCAGCAGGCGGCTGAGGATGTCGCGGTTCGCGCTGTCCAGCCCCATCCAGTGGCTGGCGGACGGCGCGCCGCCGGCGGAGTGCTGGGTCAGCGGCGAGTGCGGCGCGATGACCGGGGCGAGCACCGCGGCGAGGGCGACGACCAGGAGCACGCTGAGCGCGACCCAGGACAGCGGCGGGAGCCGGCGGAACCCGATGCCCGGTCGGGACAGCCGTTCGGCGAGTCGTCGGCGCATCAGCCAGCACTCCTCAGACGTGGGTTGACCAGCAGGTAGAGGATGTCGACGACGAGGTTCACCAGGACGAATCCGATGGCGATGGTGAGCACCACGCCCTGCACCACCGCCGGGTCGCCGTTGGTCACCCCCTCGATCATCAGCTTTCCCATCCCGGGCAGCGCGAAGATGGTCTCGATGACCACCGCGCCGCCGAGCAGGTAGCCGACCCGCAGGCCGAGCACGGTCAGCGGGTTGATCAACGCGTTGCGCAACACGTTGCGGCCCACCACGACGACCGGTGGCAGCCCGCTGCCGATCGCGGTGCGGACGTAGTCCTTGTCCAACTCCTCGACCATGGAGGTCCGGACGATCCGGGTCAGCTGGGCCGCGACGGGCAGCGACAGGGCCAGCGCCGGCAGGGTCAGCGACCGGAGCCAGCCGGTGAAGGAGTCGGCCGGGTTGATGTAGCCGCCGGTGGGGAAGAGCCCGGCGTCGACGGCCAGATACTGGATCATCAGCAGGGCCAGCCAGAACGACGGCGCGGCGACCCCGGTCAGCGATACGACCCGGATCAGCTGGTCGGGCCAGCGGTCGCGGAAGATCGCCGCGGTGACGCCGAAGACCAGCGCGGTGACCACGCCGATCAGCAGGCCGAGGAAGGTCAGCTGGAGGGTCAGCGGGAGGGCGGTGAGCACCGAGTCGAGCACCGGTGCCTTGGTCAGCACGCTGGTGCCCAGGTCGCCCTGCGCCAGGTCGCCGACGAACCGCAGGTAGCGGATCGGCAGCGGGTCGAGCAGGCCGTTCTCCTGCTGGAACTGGTGGATCTGTTCCGGGGTGGGGTTGGCGCCCTGGAAGTACGCGTACTCCGGCTTGTTCTCGGAGAACCGCATGACGACGAAGACGAAGAGGATCACGCCCAGCAGGAGCGGGATCAGGACGAGCAGGCGGCGGACCAGCATCCTGGCGATCACTGCCACGGTGGACTCCTCGGCGGGTGGGACGTGCGGGGCGTCGGCGGGCGGCGGCGGGGACCGCCGCCGCCCGGTGGGTCAGACGCGCTCCGCCTGCAGCAGGTTGATGCCGGGATACGGCTGCGGACGGATGCCGGAGATCTTCTTCGGGTCCCAGGCGGTCATCAGTTCGGTGTGCACCACCGGGTAGAGCACGGCCTGCTCGGCGATGACGTCGAGGTACTGGTGGGTCAGCGCGAGTTTGCGGGCCTGGTCCGGCTCGCGGGTGGCCTGGTCCATCAGCGCGAAGAGGTTCTTGGCGACGGGGCTGCTGTCCCACTTGGTGTATTTCATCCAGGTGCCGCCGGCGGTGTAGTTGTAGCGGAGGATGAGGTCGGCGTCGAGGCCGAACTGGTTCGGGTTCGAGGCGGCGGCGACCACCTGGTAGTCCTGGGACTGGTCCATCTTGGTGAACAGCGCGCTGGTGTCCTGCGGCTGGAGCGTGGTCTTGACGCCGATCGCGTTCCAGGAGTTCGCGATGGTGGGCAGGCAGTCGGCGATCCAGCTGACGTTGACTGCCATGAGGGTCACCGACAGGTTGGTGACGCCGGCCGCCGCCAGCAGTTCTTTGGCCTTCGCCGGGTCGTAGCCGTAGACGGTCTTCGCCTTGGCGTACGAGGGGTTCTGCTCGTTGAGGAAGCTGGTCGACGGGGTGCCGTGGCCCTTCAGCGCGACGTCGATCATCGTCTTCGTGTCGATGGCGTAGAGCAGCGCCTGCCGGACCCGGACGTCGTCGAAGGGCTTGGCGCTGGTGTTGAACATCAGGAACATGTGGTTCATGCCCTTGCCGCCGTCGACGGTGAGGCCGGACTTCTTGAGCTGGTCGATGTTGGCGTACGGGATGTTGTCCGCGATCTGCGCCTCGGCGGACCCGCCGGAGATCTTGGCCACCCGGGCGGAGCTGTCGACGATGGAGAGCCAGTTCATCTTCTTGAACCGGGCTTTGCGCGGCCCGTTGTAGTCGGCGAAGGCCTCGAAGGTGTCGTTCGACTTGGGGTTGTGGGCGGTGAGGCGGTACGGGCCCGAGCCGACCGCCTTGCCGCCCTTGGCGGCGTCCCAGCCCCCGGCGGCGCCGAACACGTGCTTCGGCATGATCTTCGCGATGGTCAGCCGGGGCAGGGCATCGGGGAAGGCGAAGTTGAACACCAGCTCGACGGTGCGGTCGTCGACCTTCCTGACCTCCTTGAGCCAGCTCCGGAAGAAGGAGCTGACCAGGGTCGAGGGGTCGAGCACCCGGTCGAAGGTGAAGAGCACGTCGTCCACCGTCACCGGCTGGCCGTCGTGCCACTTGGCGCCCTCGCGCAGGGTGAACCGCCAGGTGGTGGCGGCGGTGTCAGTGGGCAGCGCGGTGGCCAGCGCCGGGTAGGGCTCGCGTGTGACCGGGTCGGTGTCGATCAGGCCTTCGTAGATGTGCTGGTTGGCGGCCATGGAGAAGGCCGAAGCCGTCATGGTCGGGTCCCAGCTCTGGTCGTTGCCGTAGCCGATGACCGCGGTGACGAGGTCCTTGTCGGCGCCGGCGCCCACCGAGCTCGTCGAGGCCGGGCCGGAGTCGCAGGCGGAGATCGTGGCGGCCACGGCAGCGGCCGCGCCGAGGGTGCCGCTGAAGCGCAGGAAGTCGCGCCGGCTGTAGAAGGGCCGGGATACCGGGACGCTCACGGTGCCTCCCATTGAGTGGTGTGAGATTTGTCGACCGGACATAGGACGTTCCACATCCCATCTCCGGTAGAGTGGAGGCTAGAGCGGCACGGTGGTCGGGTCAAGGGCGGAATACGGCAATGTTTCCAGCAGGTTGCCGTTCCGCCGGATGGAAAGAGTCGGTCAACGGCCGTGGTCATAGGATGTCCAGCGAAGGTTGAGTGCAGAGCATGAGCGTTGCCGACCGATCCGTCCGCCCGCGGCTCAGCCGTGCCGCCGAGGCTCGGGAAGCGGTCAAGAGCCTGATCCTCGAGCGGGGCCTCGGCGTCGGCGATCCACTGCCCACCGAGACGGAGCTGATGAAGGAGCTCGGCATCAGCCGCAACTCGGTGCGGGAGGCGTTGAAGGCGTTGCAGGCCGTCGGCATCGTGGAGATCCGGCACGGCTTCGGGATGTTCGTCAGCCGAATGTCACTGGGTGGACTCGTCGACGAACTGGCCTTCCACGGCCGGATCATCCCCGCCGATCGCGGCGACCACCTGGCGCACCTCGTCCAGATCCGGGAAGCCCTGGAGAGCGGCCTGGTCATGCAGCTCATCGACCGGCACGCCGAGGTCGACCTCTCGGCCGCGGCCGAAGCCCTGGGCCGGATGGCGGCGGAGGCGCGGGTGGGTCCGGTCAGCCCGGAGACCGACCGCCGCTTCCACGACGCGCTCTACCTCCCGCTGGGCAACCCGCTCGTCGGGCAGCTCCTCGGCGCCTTCTGGGACGTCTACCACCAGCTACAGGTGGATCTCGGCGCGCCGACCGAGCCGCCGGACGAGGTGCTGCGCCGGCACCAGGCGATCCACGACGCGGTGGTCGCGGGCGACAAGGCGGCCGCCGTCATCGCGGTCCAGGCGCACTTCGACGGCGTACGCGGGCGGCTGGCGCGGCTGCGCGGCCAGAGCTGACCCCGCTGGTTGGCCGGCGGCGGCTCAGCGGGTCGGCTCGGGGTCGGTGACGTCCGCGACCGTCGCCGCCAGCACGTCCAGCGTGCGGTCGGCGTCCACCGCCACGGCCACCCCGTGCTCGCCCGCGCCGAGGGTGATCTGCCGGCCGCGCAGCCCCTCGTCGGCGACCACCGGCCAGGCGGTGGTGGCGCCGAACGGGGTGATGGTGCCCCGCTCGTAACCGGTCACCGCCTTCGCGGTCGCCGCGTCGGGCAGCGAGAGCCGGCTGACCCCGAGCAGCGCGCGCAGCTTCGGCCAGGAGATCACCCGGCCACCGGGGGCGAGCACGAAGAGGTGGTCGTCCGGGCCGCGCCGGACGACGATGGTCTTCACCACGTCCGGCACGGCGACGCCGCGCGCCTGCGCGGCCTCGGCCAGGCTGGTGACCGGCCCGTGCCGGATCACCCGGTAGGGCAGGCCGCTGGCGTCCAGGGCGGCGAACGCGGGGGAGGGCATGCCGGCCACGGTAACCGCCTCGATCGTCCCGCGATGCGAAATGGCCACCGTGGACATCCCACGAATTTCACCTCGTGGCGCGTACAGTGATCTCATGTGCGCGGTCCGTGTGGATCATCATTCGGTCGACCATGACGGTGCGGTGGCGCAGCTGCGGCGGTCCTACGCCGCGGTGCCCGCCGGTGAGCCGGTCCGGCTCGCCAAGCGCACCTCCAACCTGTTCCGCCCGCGATCCGCGCCCCGCGCGCCCGGGCTGGACGTCAGCGGGCTGAGCGGGGTGCTGGCCGTGGACCCGGCCGCCCGCACCGCCGACGTGCAGGGCATGTGCACCTACGAGGACCTGGTCGACGCGACCCTGCCGCACGGGCTGATGCCGCTGGTGGTGCCGCAGCTGCGCACCATCACCCTGGGCGGCGCGGTGACCGGCCTGGGCATCGAGTCCACCTCGTTCCGCAACGGCCTGCCGCACGAGTCGGTGCTCGAGCTGGACGTGCTCACCGGCGCCGGCGAGATCGTCACGGCCCGGCCCGAGGGCGCGCACGCCGACCTGTTCGCCGCGTTCCCCAACTCGCTGGGCAGCCTCGGCTACGCCACCCGGCTGCGCATCGAACTGCAGCCGGTGGGCCGGCACGTGGCGCTGCGCAACGTGCGGTTCACCCGGCTGGAGGAGCTGGTCGACGCGATCGCCGAGGTGAGCGCCACCCGCTCCTGGGCCGGCGTCACCGTCGACGCGATGGACGGGGTGATGTTCAGCCCCGGCGAGGCGTACCTGGTGCTGGGCACGTTCACCGACGACGCGGGCGAGGTCAGCGACTACACCGGCCAGAACATCTACTACCGGTCGCTGCGCCGGCGCACCCGGGACGCGCTGACCGGGTACGACTACCTGTGGCGCTGGGACACCGACTGGTTCTGGTGCTCGGCGGCGTTCGGGGTGCAGCACCCGGTGGTCCGCCGGATCTGGCCGGCGCGGTGGCGGCGCAGCGACTTCTACCACCGGCTGGTCCGGCTGGAGCACCGGCACGGGGTGGCCGCGCGGATCGACCGGTGGCGCGGCCTGCCGGCGCGGGAGCGGGTGGTGCAGGACGTGGAGATCCCGCTGGAGCGGACGGCGGAGTTCCTGCGCTGGTTCGCCGGCGCCGTCGGGATGAGCCCGGTCTGGCTCTGCCCGCTGCGGCTGCGCGAGCCGGCCGGTCCCGGATCGGCCCGGGCCTGGCCGCTGTATCCGCTGCGGCCGGGCCAGGACTACGTCAACATCGGATTCTGGGGGAGCGTGCCGATCGCGGAGGGCGCCGCCGACGGCGACGTCAACCGCGCGATCGAGCGCGAGGTGTCGGAGTTGGGCGGGCACAAGTCGCTTTACTCCGACGCGTACTACGACCGGGCGTCCTTCGACCGGCTCTACGGGGGCGAGACCTGGCGCGCGGTGAAGGACCGTTACGACCCGGACCACCGGCTGACCGGACTGTACGAGAAGGCGGTTGCACGAGCATGAGCCTGACCGATCGAGACCAGGGAGCGGCGAGCACTCCCGCCACCCCGCCGGCGGGGGGCCGGCGTACGGGTTTGACCGTGGCCGACGTGATCCGCGCGGTGACCACCGGCGCCCTGCCGGTACGGATCACCGCGTACGACGGCAGCGCGGTCGGCCCGACGGACGCCGGGATCACCCTGGCCGTCCGCTCCGAGCGGGGGCTGTCCTACCTGCTCACCGCCCCGGGTGACCTGGGCATGGCCCGCGCCTACGTCAGCGGTGACCTGGCGCTGGAGGGGGTGCACCCGGGCGACCCGTACGAGGCGCTGCGGGTGCTCAAGGACGAGCTGCGGCTGCGCCCGCCGTCGCTGGCCGAGGGGCTGAACCTGGTCCGCCGGCTGGGTTGGGAGCGGCTGCTGCCCCCGCCTCCGCCGCCGCAGGAGGCCCTGCCGCGGTGGAAGCGGGTGGTGAACGGGCTGCGGCACTCCCGCACCCGGGACAGCAACGCGATCTCCCACCACTACGACGTGTCGAACGCCTTCTACGAGAAGGTGCTCGGCCCCTCGATGACGTACACCTGCGCGCTCTTCCGCAGCCGCGACGACACGCTGGAGCAGGCCCAGGCGGCCAAGTACGACCTGGTCGCCGGCAAGCTGGCGCTCAGGCCGGGGATGCGGCTGCTCGACGTGGGCTGCGGCTGGGGCGGCATGGTCCGGCACGCTGCCCGCGAGTACGGCGTCAAGGCGCTCGGCGTGACGCTGTCCAGGGCGCAGGCGCAGTGGGCGCAGGCGGCGATCGAGCGGGAGGGGCTGACCGAGCTGGCCGAGGTGCGCCATCTCGACTACCGGGACGTGCCGCCCCAGCAGTTCGACGCGATCTCCTCGATCGGCCTGACCGAGCACATCGGCGTACGCAACTACCCGGCCTACTTCAGCTTCCTGCGCGACCGGCTGCGTCCGGAGGGGCGGCTGCTCAACCACTGCATCACCCGGGCGGACAACCACGCGCCGCACCGGTCGGGCGCGTTCATCGACCGGTACGTCTTCCCGGACGGGGAGCTGGCCGGGCCGGGCCGGGTGATCAGCGAGCTGCACGACGTGGGGCTGGAGGTGCACCACGAGGAGAACCTCCGCCAGCACTACGCGCTGACGCTGGCCGGCTGGTGCCGCAACCTGGTGGAGCACTGGGACTTCTGCGTCGACGAGGTGGGGAGCGGCACGGCCCGGGTGTGGGGGCTGTACATGGCCGGCTCCCGGATGGCGTTCGAGCGCAACGGCATCCAGTTGCACCAGGTGGTGGCCACCCGCAACGGGCCGGACGGGGCGAGCAGCTACCCGCTGCGCCCGGACTGGCTGCCCTGAGCACCACCCGCTGACGAGAAGGCCGCGCGATCGCGCGGCCTTCTCGTTTTGCGTCCCGAGTCAACCTCTGGCCGGCACCCGTCGTCCTTGGTGGGGACGGAAGGAGAGCCGGTGGGGCGGAAGAAACGCTTTGACGGGTTGGACGTCCTCGTCGCCGAACGTGGCAGCGCATTGCTCGCGACGGCCGTGCTGTTGACCGGTAGCCGGGTCGCCGGCGAGGACCTGGTGCAGGCGGCGCTGGAGCGGCTGATGCGCAACTGGGGTCGGGTGCACGGCGACAAGGAGGGCTACCTGCGGCGCACGCTGTACCACCTCGCGGTCGACCGGTGGCGTTTGCGCAGGCGACGGCCGGAGGTGCTGGCCGAGATCGAGCCGCCCAGCCAGGGGGACGGCACCGACGCGCTGCATGTCCGGCAGGCACTCACCCAGGCGCTGGCCATGTTGCCACCGCGGCAGCGGGCCGTGCTGGTGCTTCGCTACTGGGAGCAGTGCAGCGAATCGGAGGCCGCCGAGGTGTTGGGCTGCTCGGTCGGCACGGTCAAATCCTCCGCCTCGCGCGGGCTGGCCCGGCTGCGCGAGTTCACGGCCGACTGGGCGCTCGAGGACGCGCGGGTATGAAGGAGAGCGGGAGATGAACACGAATCTTGAGGAGCGGCTGGCCGCCGGGATGCGGGAGCGGGTCGCCGGGCTGGCGCTGACCGGCGACGTGCTGGCGGAGGCCACCCGACGCCACAGGCGCCGGACGGCGCTGGTCCGCACGGCGTACGCCGTCGGTGTGGTCGGCGCGCTGGCCGCGGTCGCGACCCTCGGCACCGGTGTCCCCGGGCGCACGGGAGTCTCGCCCGCCCCGGTGGCCGAGCGGCCTCCGGGGGCGGGTGTCGAGTCGCCGCAGCTGCGGCTCGCCGCCGCCGCCGAGGCCAGCGAGAACATCAGTTACCGGGTGAAGGTCACGACCACTTGGAAGGACAAGGCACCGGCGAACGGCGAGCTGCCCGAGCCGGTGAGCCAGAGCTGGGTCACCATGGGAGCCTTCGATCCGACGACGGCCACCGGCTACCTGGAATCGCCGTACACCGGTCTGCGTCCGGTGGTCGCGGCGGGCTTCGAGCACGAGCGGCTGATCGACGGCGTCCGGTACATCGGGGCCCCGAACGGCAGCGTGGGCAGCAATGGCGAGATCGTCTGGAGCCAGGAACCGGGCAGGCACGACCGCCTCAACTTCGACCTGGCGTTGGACGGCGGTCTGGGCGCTTCGGCGGATCCGCAGGACCTGTTCCGCGCGCTGGGGCAATCCGGGGCCAAGGTCACGGAGACCGCCGGTGGGGGCTACCACTTCGAGGTCACGGTTACGGATCTCCGCAACGAGATCGCCGCCGACAGCTTCGTCGGCGACGTGACGCTCGGCGCCGACAACCGGATCGCGACGGTGACCTACGACCGTGTGGCGCGGTCGACCATCAAGGGTGAGAACTTCACGTACCACCTCCACGTGGTCATCGAGCTGTCCGGCTACGGCCTGCCAGTGCAGGTCGAGCGGCCAGCGGGCGCCCGGGTGCGATTTAAGTAGGAGCCTCGCCGTCACGAAAGCCGCGCCGGGTCGGCGCGGCTTTCGTCGAACCCATTGACAAAGAAGTTTTGTACGTACAAACTGATTTTGCCATGAGAGAAGTCCTGTACCTGGAGCAGATCGAGCAGGCCGAAGCCCTGCTCAAGCCGCAGCGCGTCGAGGTGCTGCGGCAGCTGGCCGAGCCCCGCACCTGCACCGAGGTCGCCGCCCGGCTGGAGCAGACGCCGCAGCGCGTCTACTACCACGTCAAGCAACTGGTGGCGGCCGGCCTGGTCGAGCGGGTCAGCGAGCGCAAGGTCCGCGGCATCACCGAGGGCATCTACCAGGCGGCCGCCCGGTCCTACTGGCTCTCGCCCCGGCTGGTCGGCCGGATCGGGCTGCGCCGGGCGCGGGACGAGCTGAGCCTGGGCTACCTGCTCGACCTGATGGAGGAGGTCCAGGCCGACATCGCCGGGCTGGACCGCGCCGCGCCCGAACTCCCCTCGGTCGGGGTGTCCGGGGAGATCCGGGTGCCGGCGGCGCAACGCCAACAGTTCCTGCACGACCTGCAGACCGCCCTGCAGGACCTTTTCACCCGCTACGGCGGCGCCGAGGGAGACGCCTTCAAGCTCGCCGTCGCCTGCTATCCGAAGGGGAAAGACCGTGAGTGAACCGATGAAGCTGCACGCCCGCCTCGCCGCGCCGGTCGAGACCGTCCGCCGCGCCCTGACCGACCCCGCCGAGCTGCGCGTCTGGCTGGCCGAGCACGCCGAGGTCGACCTCCCGCACCGCTACGAGTTCTGGGGCCGGCACACCCCCGAGGGCGACGCCCCGCACCAGCGGCTGCTGCACGTCGACGACGACACCCTGCGCTTCGCCTGGACGCTCGACGGGGTGGAGACCACCACCGAGTTTACGCTGCGCGCCGAGGGCCCGGAGAGCACGGTGATCACGCTGACCCAGAGCCACTTCGACTTCAACGAGGCGATGACCGGCAGCAGCATCCGGGGCGTGCTGCAGACCTTCTGGAGCCTGTCGATCGCCAACCTGGCCGCCCACCTGGAGGGCGGACCGCTGCTGCCCAAGGTCGACTTCACCTCGGCGGAGATGCGCGGCGAGCTGCTCATCGACGCCCCGATGGCCAAGGTGTACCAGTCGCTGACCGACTCCGAGCAGGCCAGCGCCTGGTTCGGCTACCCGATCGGCATCGAGCCCTGGGTCGGCGGCCGCTACGCGATGGGCGGCTTCGAGGCCGGCTACGCGGCCAAGGTCATCGACCTGGAGCCCGGCCGGAAAATGTCCGTGGACTGGGGTCCGACCGGCGTGACCACCTGGGAGCTGGCCGAGTCGGCCGGAAAGACCAAGTTGACCTTCGTGCAGAGCGGCTTCGACGAGCAGCACCCGCCGTACGCGGCCTGGGCCGGGTCGGTGGCCGGGCTGGCCGAGCTGCGCCGCTACCACGAGGTGGCGGACTGGCAGCCGATCTGGCTGGAGGCGGAGATCCCCGGCCTGGAGACCGAGACGGCAAACGCCGCCGGCTGACCCGCCCAGGCCTCCGGGCCGGCCGGCGCCCGGCGAACCGAAGTGCCTGACCGCTGACGGCGGTCAGGCACTTCGGCGTGTCCCAGGAGAAACGCCGCACGCCGACCGGCCGACGGCACAGGTCGCAGTCCGCTCATAGCGCTCGTAGGTCACTGACGGTCGGATCAGTGAAGATGTCTCAGGTTTCCGCTGAACATGGGACAATTTCACCATAGGGCGCTAATCGATCCCGAGCGCCGGAGGTCTCGACGTCACGTCGCTCCGGCGCGCGGCGCCTTCGCATGCCTGCGCCCGGGGCGGACGAGCACTAGGCCGTCGGTTCCGGGCTCGGGCCCCGGCTAGGAGGGGAACGACAGATGCTGATCCAACGGACCCGACTGTGGACAGTGGCGGTAGCGGCCAGCGCGGTGGTGGCGGCCACCGCCGTGGGAACCGCGGCCATGGGCGACGGGCGGGACGACTCGGGCGACAAGCGCGAGTCGCACGACTCCCGCGACGGCTCGTGGGACTGGAACGACTCACGGGGCAAGCAGGTCGTCCGGGCCAAGCTCAGCGGCTACGAGGAGGACCCACTGACCATCTCCACGCCCGGCTTCGGCCGGTTCGTGGCGCACATCGACGAACGCAACAAGGAGATCAAGTACAAGCTGACCTACGACGAGCTGAAGGACGTCGAGCAGGCGCACATCCACTTCGGGGGCCGGCACCAGAGCGGCGGGATCGCCGCCTTCCTGTGCTCGAACCTGAAGGACGCCAAGGGCGGGGCGCCGAAGCACGTCCCGGCCTGCCCCAAGTCCCCGGCCAAGGTCGAGGGAACCATCAAGCGCGACGACGTCGTCGGCCCCGCCGCACAGGGCATCGAGCCGGGCGAGTTCGACGAGCTCGTCGACGCGATCGAGGCCGGTGTCACGTACGTCAACGTGCACACCAAGAAGTACCCGAACGGTGAGATCCGGGGCCAGATCAAGAGCGACGAGGACCGGAAGTGCGACGAGGACCGGAACCGGGACAAGGACCACGAGGACCGGGGCTGGAACAAGGACGACAAGGACCGTGACCGGGACAAGGATCACGAGGACCGGGACCGGGACAAGTGCGACGAGGACCGGAACCGCGACAAGGACCACGAGGACCGGGACTCGGACAAGAAGGACGAGGACCGGGACCACGACAAGGACGGCGACCGCTGGCCCGCGTGGATGAACTCCGACGAGTGACCTGTCGACGCGACAGGCTGAACGCCCGACCCGGCATGACGGGACGGGCGTTCAGTCGCTCCGTCGCCGGGTCCCTCACGAACGAACCATCAGTGGTGAGAGACAACGTCCCGCTGGGTAATGCCGGGCGATGTTCTTCATCTTCGGACTCCGCACCAAGGTCACCCAGTCGGGCGTGATGCAGCAGGTCTGCCGCAACTGCGGGAACCACGCCGCGCAGGTGATCACCCGCCGGTCGACGAAGTTCAGCCTGTTCTTCATCCCGATCATTCCGATTCGCACCCGCTACCTGCAGCAGTGCACCTTCTGCGGCGCCCAGTACGAGATCCCCAAGGCCGACGCCCAGCGCCTCCCGGTCGGCTGAGCGCCCCGATGACCCGCTTCCTCTGCTGGCTGATCGCCCGGCGACCCGACGCCGCGACCCCGATGCACACCGTCTCCCGGCCGCCCTGCACCCCCGGCCGCCGCCGGCGCCGGCGCGACCGCCGCCCGCTGGCCGGCACCGCCCTGCCCCGGTCACCCTGGAACCGCTCGACCGGCCGGTAGCTCCGCCGACGGCCCGGCGCCGCCGCCGGCCTCGTGTGATCTTCGACCCGGAGCGGATCGCGCCCTCACCTGCGGCACTTACGCTGGGGCGGCCGTCCGAACGGGGGAATCGTGCGCAACCATCCGGCCGTCGTGCTGGTCGCCGTCCTGCTGTCCACCCTCTCGCTGCCGGTGTCGCTGACCGGCGCGTCGGTCGCCCTGCCGGACATCGGTCGTGACCTCGACGCGGGGCTGGCCGGCGTGCAGTGGGTGGTCAACGCCTACAACGCGACCTTCGCCAGTTTCATGCTGGCCAGCGGTGCGCTCGCCGACCTGCTCGGCCGGCGTCGGGTCTTCGCCACCGGCGTCGCGATCTTCTCGGGTGCGGGGCTGCTCGGCGCGGTGGCCGACGACATCGTGCTGCTCGACGCGGTCCGCGCGCTGGCCGGTGTCGGCGCGGCGGCCGCCGCGACCAGCGCGTCGGCGATCCTCGCCGGCACGTTCCACGGCGCGGCCCGGGCCCGCGCGTTCAGCGTCTTCGGTACGACGATCGGCGTCGGCCTGGCGTTCGGCCCGTCCATCGCCGGGCTGCTGATCGACGCGTTCGGCTGGCGGTCGGTCTTCGCCGCGCCGGCGCTGGCCGGTCTGGTGGTGCTGGCCCTGGTGCCGCTGCTGCCCGAGTCTCGCCAGCCGCACGGCGGCCGGATCGACTGGCCGGGCACGGGGTCGTTCACCGCCGCGTTGCTGCTGCTGATCTTCGGTTTCGTGCAGGGCCCGGAACACGGCTGGGACGATCCCGTCATCGTCGCCGCGTTCGCCGCCGCGCTGGCGCTGCTGGTGCTCTTCGTCCGGGTCGAGCGGCGCCGCGCCGAGCCGATGTTCGACCTGGCGCTGCTGGCCAGCCCCCGGTTCCTCGGCATCTGCCTGGCGGCGGCCACCATCGTGGCCGTCCTCGTGCCGCTGCTGGTCTACCTGCCGTCGTACCTGACCACGGTGGTCGGGCTCAGCCCGGCCGAGGCCGGCGCGACGCTGATCCTGCTGACCGCGCCGACGCTGGTCCTGCCGCTGCTCAGCGGGGCGCTGACCCGGGTGGTCCCGGCCCCGGCGGTGATCGTCGCGTCGGTCGCGGTGGTGGCCGTCGGCGCGGCCTGGGCCACCGTGCTCGGCCCGGACAGCGACCCCGCCGCGCTGGCCGGGCCGCTGCTCACCATCGGCGTCGGGGTGGGACTCTCGATGGGGCTGCTCGACGCGCTGGCCATCGGCAGCGTCGCGCCGGCCCGGGCGGCGACCGGCGCCGGGATGATCAACACCGCCCGGCTGGCCAGCGAGACCGTCGCCATCGCGGTGGTCGGCGCGGTGGTCGCCAGCACCACGGCCGGCCGGCTCGCCGACCCGGGGTTCACCGGCGGGCTGCGCGTCGTGCTCTGGTCGATGGCCGGGGTGGCGCTGGTGGCCGCCGCGCTCGTCGCCGCCCTGGTGCGCCGTGGCGTACCGGCACCGGTGCCCGTCGCCGCCGGCAGCCGCTGAGCCCGCCGCTGTCGGCGGCCGCAGGTGTTCGGTCGCGGCGCGGGTGGCGCGCAGCGGCTCCGGGCCTATCCTGGGCGGATCATGACGAGCAGCGAGCACCGACTGGCCGCGATCCGCGGCGGGGTGCCGGCCCGGCGGCACAACGCCCGTACCATCGCCGCGCTGACCGGCAACCCGGGCTGCACCCGGCGGGCCGTCCTCGACGGCGCCGGGGTGGACAAGCCCAAGCTGGCCGAGCGGATCGGCTTCCCGGCCCGGTTCGGGCAGTCCCGGTTCGCCATCACCCGGGGCAACGCGTTCGAGGCGCAGGTCAAGGCCGACGGCGGCGCGGAACTGCTGCGGCTGGTGGCGGACCGGCGGGGGGTGCCGCCCGGCGACCGGGCCGACTGGACCGACCTCGGCGCCGACGACCTGCCGGACCGGCAGCGGCGCTCCCGCGAGGTGCTCACCGCCGCCGTGCCCACCGGGGCGGACGAGCCGGCCGCGCTCTTCGACCACCCGCTGCTCGGCCTGGACGTCGCCGGCCGGCGGGTGCACCTGGAGCCGGACCTGGTGGCGGCCCGGCTCGCCGGCCGGTTCCACGTGGTGGAGATCAAGTCGTTCCCGGTGATCGACGGGCAGGCCGACCCGGGCAAGGTGGCCGCCGCGGCGATCCAGTCGGCGGTGTACGTGCTGGCGCTGCGTGAGCTGCTCGCGGCCGAGGGGCACGACCCGGAGCTGGTGTCGCACGACGTGGTGCTGGTCTGCCCGCGGGACTTCGCCAACCAGCCGGTGGCCAGCCTGCTCGACGTGCGCAAGCAGTTGCTGGTGCTGCGCCGGCAGCTGGCCCGGATGGACCGGATCGACGCGCTGCTGGCGGCCGTGCCCGAGGACTTCACCGCCGACCTGACCGCCGATCCGGCGACGCTGGCCGCCGCGCTGTCCACCGTGGAGGCCCGTTACGCGCCGGAGTGCCTGGCCGCCTGCGAGCTGGCGTACTTCTGCCGGCAGGAGGCGCGCGAGCAGACCGCGGTGCTGGGCCGGCCGGTGCGCGAGGCGCTCGGCGGCGTGCCGACCGTGCCGGAGGCGCTGGCGCTCGCCGCCGGTGAGCGCACCCCGGAGCCGGAGCAGGCGGAGGCCGCCGCGTTGCTGCGCGCCGCCGCCCGGTTGCGGGCCGACGCCCTCGGGCTGCCGGCATGAGTACGCTGCGCGCGCTGGCGAAGGCGCAGGCGCTGGCCGCCGGGGTGGCGCAGCCGGTGGCCACGGTGCGCCACCTGCACCTGTCGGGGCGGCCGCTGGTGCTGGTGCCGCTGGCGATGGCCGGCGAGGCGAACGCCCCGCTGGCGATGCTGGCCGGGGCGGCGCCGGACGAGGCGCGGCTGCTGATCGTGCCGCAGCCCCGCAACCGGGACCAGCGCTTCGCGTTCGCCGCCGAGCTGGCGGCGGTGCTGCTGCCGTACCTGGACGGGCATCGGGCGGTCAGCGAGGCGGTGGCGGTGGACCGGGGCCGGGACGTCCGGTACCGGTACGTCGACGCGCCGCAGCTGCTGGTGCCGAACCCGGCGGGGATCACCTTCCTGCGGCTGCTCGGCCGCTCCACCCGGTTTCGCCGGCCGGACGGCGACTATCCGGTGCACCCGTCGGTGCCGCTGCTGGGCCGCTGGCTGACGTACTTCGCCGAGCGGGCCGAGCATCCGGGCTCGTCGGCGCTGGTGGCGATGACCGACGCGCTGACCCTGCACTGGGCGACCGGGCAGAGCGCGGTGGAGGACCTGCACCTGCCGGCGCTGCTCGGCTGGATCGACCCGCCGGCCGGGCTCACCGGCGCCGAGGCGGCGGCCCGGGCCGAGGACCCGGCGGTCTGCCCGCCGGCCGGGCCGGCCACCGATCCCGACTTCGACAACCGGCAGCTCGCCCCGGCGATCGCCCGGTACGCCGCCGCCGAGGCGGATCCGGTGGCCCGCGCGCAGGCGTACGCGGAGCTGGAAGGGCTGCTGCGCGACCAGCTCACGCCCACCTGGGAGCTGATGTGGCGCGGCGTGGAACTGCTGCGCGCGATGCCGCCGGGCGCCCGGGTCGAGGGCCGGTGGGCCGGCGACCGGGACGCGTTCACCGGCTACGCGGAGCACGTCGACTCCGGCGGCGGCCCGCAGCCGCGGCGCGACGGCGCGGTGGCCGCGGCCCAGCGGCTGCACCGGCTGGAGCGGGCGCTCACCTCGTACGCGGTGCAGCGCGCCTACGACGACCCGCTGGTGATGGCCGAGCACCGGCTGGCCGGCGCGGCGTTCGTCGGCGAGGTGACCCTGGCCGACCCGAAGCGGGTGGATGACAGCGGCAAGCGGCCGGTGCTGCGGCCCCGGATCCAGTTGGTCACCACCGAGCCGGTGCTGGTGCCGGTCGGCACGGCGCTGTACTCGCCGGCCCGGCCGGCGCAGAAGGCCCGGGTGGTCTTCCTGACTCCGGCCGCCGACGGCAAGACCGACGTGGTGCTGGAACTCTCCGGTGGGATGGGCCGCGGCCTGACGGCGGCGCCGGGCAGCGTGCCGGAGGTGGGGGAGCGGCTCTGCTACACCACCCTGTCGGAGGCCTTCCTGCCGGCGGCGACGTTCCCCGCCGTCGAGGAGACCCCCTGGACCCACGGCGGCCCCCCGGTGCTGGCACCCGTCGCTTCCGACCCGGCCCCGCCGGTGGCCGCCCACCCGCCGGCAGCCCCGCAGTCCGGCTTGGACGCCGATCCCGACGAACCCTGGACCTGATCCCGCCCCGGACCCTGTTGATCATGAGGTTGGCGGCGGTGTCGATCTCTGTTCCTGCCGCTAACCTCATGATCAACGAGCCTCGGCGGGGGTTCGGGCGACGGTGCGGTGGGCCGCCTCGAGGGCGTCGGGGGCGGGGACCTCGATGTCGGGGGTCACCCCGATGCCCTCCCAGTTGGTGCCGGTGAGCGGGTTGACCGGCCGGGCGACCGGGACCGAGAGGTGCAGGTGCGGGTGGATCGGGAACCCCGTGCGCGGGTGGGCGCCGCCGCCGGTGCGTTCGCCGACGACCGTGGCGCGGCCGTGCTGCTGGAGGGCGTACGCGAGCGACTCGCCGCCGGAGAAGGTCGCCGCGCTGGTCAGTACGGCCAGCGGCCGGCTGCCGCCGAAGCGCACTCCGCTCGGCGGCGCCGGGCTCCAGAACTGGCGGTCCGGCAGGTGGCGCTGGCACATGGTGTAGAGGTGCATCGGCCGGTCGAACAGGTGGCCGCAGACCAGCAGCTCCATCTCCGGGTCGCCGCCGATCGTCTCGCGCAGGTCGAGGATCAGGGCGTCGGCGTCGGCGACCAGCCGGAGCGCGGCGGTCATCGCCGGCCCGGCGAGCGCCGGGGCGAATAGCGCGGGTTCGACCCGTACCAGGCCGACGTTGCCGGGCAGCCGCTCCACCCGGTGGATGCCGCCCATGCTGTCGCGGGCCATCCGGGGCAGCTCGTCGGCGAGCGGGTCGCCGCCACCCTCCGGCAGCGGCTGGTCGTGGAACGTCACGCGCAGGTGGCGGTCGCCGTTGATCGACTGGAGCGTCCCGGTGAGCGTGTCGGCCAGCGCCGCCCAGGACGACACCTGCCGGCCCGCCGCCAGCTGGGTCCGCAGCAGCCCGGCGAGCCGGGCGGCGACGTCCGGAAAGATGTAGTGCTCCTCGACCAGCCGAGCCGCGCGCTCGACCACCTCGGCGACCTCGGCCTGCTGTGCGGGCTGTTCCCGGGTGTGGAGAGTCGTCATGTCCGCAGTAGAGCAGTCGCGTTGACAAAGCGTCAAGAAGCGCAGACACTTTCTTAGTGGCCGACGAGATTCCCGACCAACCGCCCGACGAGCTGCTGGAGGTCACCACCCCGGCGCAGTTCAAGGCGCTCGGGCACCCGCTGCGGCAGCGGCTGCTCTTCGCGCTCGGGCAGCGCCCCGCCACCATCAGCCAGCTCGCCGCCTCGCTCGGCGCGGCCAAGGGCAACGTCGCGCACCACCTCAAGGTGCTCCGCGAGGCCGGCATGGTCCGGGTGGTGCACACCCGGCCGGTGCGCGGTGGCACCGAGCAGTACTACCAGCGCAGCGCCCGGCACCTGCGGGTCGCGCCCGGGCAGACCGCCGCCACCGCCGCGATGTTCGGCGCGGTCGGCGAGGAGGTCGCCACGGCCGCCGACGAGCCGCTGGTGCAGCTGCGCCACCTGCGGCTCACCGCGGCCCAGGCCGACCAGCTCGCCACCGCGCTCAGCGACCTCGTTGACGGCGCCGAGGACGCCGGCGACGGCGCGCCCCGCTACGGCGTGCTGGTCAGCCTCTACCGGCAGGGCACGCCGGCACCGTCCTGAGGGGTCAGCCGTACCCGTCCGGCCCTGGCGGGGCGACTGAGCACCTGACTAGGCTTTCGGGGTTTGCCGGACCGGTCCTCGCCGTCGAGGGTGCGCAGGAGAGAGAGCCGGAGCGATCGGATCGCGACAGGACGTCGAGCAGGCCGCCGGGGGCACCCCCGCGCCGGCCGCTTCGACCCGCCCCGGGCACTCCGACCCGCCGGCCGGGCCGGTCGACGCCGACCGGCCGACGCTGTGGGGCCGCTCCCGCCGCCCAGCCGCGGGGCGTACCGCTCGGCTGGGGCTGCTCGGCGCGGGCGCGGTCCTGGTCGGCGAGGCCGGCTGGCTGGTCGCGGCGCTGCCCGGCGCCGCCCTGGTCAGCGACGTCGGCGCGTTGCTGGTGGCGGGTTGGGCGGCGTTGGCCTGCCGGGGTGCGGGCCGCCGGCATCCGCCGCCGCTGCGCCGGTTCTGGACGCTGCTGGCGCTGACCATGGCGCTGGCGGCGCTGGGCCGCGCGGTGTGGACCGTGGACCGGCTGGTCGGCGGCGGCCTGCCGCACACGCCGCTGGTCGGTGCGATCTTCACCGCGAGCATCCTCACCGGCACCGGCGCGCTGCTCTGCTCGCTCGCCGCCCCGCGCACCGCCGTGGGCCGGGCCCGGACCGTGCTGGACGGGGTGATCGTCGGGCTCGCCCTGGTGCCGATCGGCTGGGTGGTCGTCTTCCGCGACGTCGCCGCCGCCGACCTGGCCGATCCGGTGCGTACCCTCGGCCTGCTCTTCCCGATGCTCGACCTGATGCAGCTGACCATCCTGGTCGCGGTGGCCGGGCCGGGCCGGCGGGCCTGGCGGCCGATGACGGTGATCGGGGCCAGCCTCACGCTGCGGGCGGTCGCCGACACCGTCTACGTGTCGCTCGCCGCGCGCGGCGACTACGTCGCCGGCCACCCGATCGACGTCTGCTGGCCGCTGAGTTACCTGCTGGTCGGCCTGGCCAGCCGGTACCCGCCGCTGCCCGAGTGCGACGACGCGGACGAGACGGAGTCGCCGCTGCCGCCGTGGTGGCGGGTGGCGCTGCCGTACCTGCCGGTGGGCGGGGCGATCGTGGCCGTGGTGCTGGCCCGCCAACCGACCGGGCAGACCCCGCACCTGGTCTTCATCGGCTTGATGGCGCTGCTCGCCGCGCTGGCGCTGCGGCAGGGGCTGGCCGCCAACGAGAACCTCCGGCTGGTGGTCCGGCTGCGCCGGCTGGCCTACGCCGACCAGCTCACCGGCCTGCCCAACCGGCTGATGTTCACCCGCCGGCTGCGCACCGCGCTGCGCGACGGCGGCCCGGTCGCCGTGCTGCTGCTCGACCTGGACGGGTTCAAGCAGGTCAACGACCGGTTCGGGCACGCCACCGGGGACAGCCTGCTGACCGGCGTCGCCGACCGGATGCGGGCGGCGGTCGACGGCGACGGCACGATCGCCCGGCTCGGCGGCGACGAGTTCGCCGTGCTGGTCGACGGCGACCGGCAGGTGCCGCCGGAGCGGCTGGCCGAACGGCTGCTCGCCGCGCTGGAGCCGACCGACGACGACGACGGCGACCTGGGACTGCACCCGTCGGCCAGCATCGGCATCGCCGAGTACGGCCCGCAGCACGCCTCGCACACCGACCTGCTGCGCGACGCCGACATCGCCATGTACGCGGCCAAGGCCGCCGGCAAGTCCGCGTACCGGACCTGCACCCCGGGCCTGCGCGAGTCGGCGGTGACCCGGGCGGAGCTGATCGCCGACCTGCGGCGCGCGGTCGACGAGGATCAGCTGCACCTGGATTTCCAGCCCATCGTCGACCTGGCCACCGGGGCGGTGCGCAGCGCGGAGGCGCTGGTGCGCTGGCGGCACCCCCGGCTCGGGCTGCTCAGCCCGGCCCGGTTCCTGCCGCTGGCCGAGGAGACCGGGCTGATCGTGCCGATCGACCGGTGGGTGATCCACGAGGCGTGCCGGGCGGCGGCGACCTGGCAGGACCGGCGGACCGAGGCGACCGTGGCGGTGAACATCGCCGCCGCGCACCTGCGCCGGCCGGACCTGATCGCCACGGTGACCGCGGCGACCGCGAGCGCCGGCCTGGCGCCCCGGGCGCTCACCCTGGAGCTGACCGAGTCGGCACTGATCGACGGCAGCGAGGCGGTGCTCGACCGGCTGCGTCAGCTGCGCGAGCTGGGCATCCGGATCGCCATCGACGACTTCGGCACCGGGTACTCGGCGCTGAGCTACCTGCACCGGATCCCCGCCACCGAACTGAAGATCGACCGCTCCTTCGTGGCCCGGCTCGACACCGACGCCCGGGCGTACGCGACGGTGGAGATGGTGACCCGGCTCGCCGGGGCGTTCCAGCTGTCCGTGGTCGCCGAGGGAGTGGAGACCGAGCGGCAGCACGCCGCGGTGGCCGCGATCGGCTGCGTGCACGGGCAGGGCTACCGCTACGGCCGTCCCGCCGGGCTGGCCCAGCTGCGCACCGCGCTCGCCCGAGCCTGACCGGGCCGGCCGCGCACCGCGCTCCGGCGAAGCCGGAGCGCCCGGGTGACCGGCGTCGCAGAATCGGCCTTGACCCTCACGTAGCGGCAGGCGGGAGCCTGGTTTCCGGAAGGGAGGGAAACCATGGCGTACACGGTGGGACAGGTGGCCAAGCTGGCCGGGGTGACCGTGCGGACGCTGCACCACTACGACGAGATCGGTCTGCTCTCGCCCAGTGGTCGCAGCAGCACCGGCTACCGCCGCTACGACGATGCGGACCTGGAGCGGTTGCAGCTCATCCGCTACTACCGGGAGCTGGGATTCCCCCTGGAAGAGATCGCCGCGATCCTCGACGACCCGGCGAGTGACCCGGCGGCGCACCTGCGCCGCCAGCACGAGCTGCTGACCGTACGGATCAAGCGGTTGCAGGAGATGGTCACGGCGATCGAGTTCGCGATGGAGGCGAGCAAGTTGAACATCCAACTGACCCCGCAGGAGCGGTTCGAGGTCTTCGGCGACTTCGACCCGGACGCGCACGCCGAGGAGGCGGAGCAGCGGTGGGGCGGCAGCGAGGCGTACCGGGAGTCGAACCGGCGCGTGTCCCGCCACACCAAGGAGGACTGGCTGCGGATCAAGGCCGAGAACGAGGACTGGGGCCGCCGGATCGTGGCGCTGATGTCCGCCGGCGCGCCGGCGGACAGCCCGGAGGCGACGGAACTGGCCGAGGAGCACCGGCAGATCATCAGCCGGTGGTTCTACGAGTGCTCGTACGAGATCCACACCGGCCTGGCCGACATGTACCTGGCCGACGAGCGGTTCACCGCGCACTACGAGGCCATCGCGCCGGGCCTGACCGCCTACCTGGCCGAGGCGATCCACGCCAACGCGATCAGCCGGGCGTGAGCACGCCGGTGCGGTCCGGCTACGCTGGCCGGACCGCACTGTCGTGAGCGTCGATCGGTGATCCGCCGGCGGGCCCATAACACCCCTGCCGGAGGAGACGTCGCCGTGAATCGTCGCAAGCTGGTCGCCGCCGGCGCCGTCCTCGCCGCCACCGCGGTCGTCGGCGGCTGGGCCGCCTTCGGCCGGTCGGAGCCGCCGTCGGAGACCGGACGGCCGGCGGCGGGCACCGACCCGGCCAGCGTGCTGGTCGACGCCGCCGCCCGGGTCGAGCGGGAGTCGTACCGGTTGACCGTCGGCACCGGCGCGGACGGGGACGGCACGGTGCTGGTCTGGGACCCGCGGGCGCGGCGGGGCCTGGAGACCACCTCGCTGAAGGTGCCCACCGGCGAGGTGAAGATCGAGCGGCTGGTCACCGGGACGGACGTCTACGTGCGGGTGAGCGCCCCGGACCGGCGGGTGCCGGAGTGGGACGGCCGCACCTGGTGGCACGTGCCCGCCGACGGGGGCCGGGGCCTGGACAACATCCGGCTGGCCAGCACCCTGCGGGCCCCGGCCGGGGTCCGGCAGACGGGGGTACGCGCCTACGCCGGCACCGTCGACCTGCGCGACAGCGCCGACGTGCTCGGCGAGGGGGTCGGTGGGGTGCTCGGTGACCGGGCCGGCGCGGTGCCGTTCACCGCCACCGTCGACGAGCAGGGCCGGCTGGTCCGCTACCAGCTCGAGCTGACCGCCGAGCCGGGGCGGACGGCGCGGCTGGACATGGCCTACGCCGACTTCGGCCTGCCGGTGTCGGTGCAGAAGCCGGCCGCGGAGCTGGTGCGGGAGGACCCGCCGGCCAACATCCCGGGCGCGGCCTGAGCTCACTCCTCATGCCCCCCGTCGCCGGGCGGCACCAGGTAGTCGTAGACGGTGCGGGCGAGCCGGCGGACGGTCTCGTCGCCGCTGGTCACCGGCGCCGAGGTGAGGAAGGCGACCGCGGTCTGTGCGCCGGGAATCAGGTAGTAGCCGACATCGTGCGAGGCGTCGGGGAGGTCCCCGGTCTTGTGCGCCACCGGCACGCCGGGCGGCAGCGCGGCGGGGATCTTGGTGTTCAGGGTCTGCCCGCGCAGGAAGCCGATCATCAGGTGGCGGGTCGCCGGGGTGAGGATCTCGGCGTCCCAGACCGCGCCGAGCAGCGAGATCACGTCGTCCGGGCTGGTGTAGTTCTCCTCGCCCCGCCGGGCGGCCTCGGTGTCGAGCATCTTGCGGGCCAGCACGGTCTCGCGCTGGTTCATCGAGTCGATCAGCGCGTTGACCGGGGCGAACCCGCCCAGGTGGTCGATCAGTACGTTCGCCGCCGTGTTGTCACTGTAGATGATCATGTATTCGGCGAGCCGGTGAACCGTGACCACCTGCGGGAACGTCTCGAACTGCAACTCGCCGGTGCCGTCGACCACGTCGGCCGGGGTGACCAGCACCCCGTCGTCCAGCGACACCTGGCCGCAGTCGACCCGGCGCAGCAGTTCGACCAGGATCCACAGCTTGATCACGCTGGCGGCCTTGGGGCGGAAGGTGCCGTTGACCGCGATCTGCTGCTCGCCGTACCGGCCGGAGAGGTCGCGGACGGCGACCCCGGCCGGGTTGGCGGTGGACTCGGCCACCACCCGGGCCAGCCGCCCGGTGAGCGGGAGCAGCCGCCGTCCGGCGACCGGGTCGGTGGGCGGTTGCGGGTCGGTGACCACCTCGCCGACCAGCGCCGCCGGCCGGGTGCCGGGGCGGACCACCTCCACCACGCCGGGGATGCGCCCGACCAGGGGGATGTCGTAGACGTAGGTCGTACCGCCGACGGTGACCTCGCCGCTGGCAACCCGGCGGGCGACCCGCATGTCCGGGTCGGCGACCCGACCGGTGTCACCGTCGCAGGCCCGGTAGCGCACGGTGCGCGCCACGGTGTCCACCGAGAACACCCCGCCGGGGAAGGCCAGCCAGGCCAGCGCGGCCGCCGGGGCCTGCGGCGCGGCGGGCGGCGCCGCCGGCCCGCCGCCGTCGGCCGCCGCCGGCGCCACCGGCCCGAGCAGAGCGAGCGCCACCAGCGCCGACAGGGCTCGCCGTGCGTGCCGGGAAGATGAGCCCTTCTTGCCGGTTTTACTCACGTTTGTACCATAAGGAGCTGCCCGGACGGCCGGCGCCGGTGGCGTTGGCGTCACTCGTCCGGTGCGGCGAGGGCGCGTCGGTGTCACACCGGGGGACTATGACTGAATCGTCACCCCGTTCCGAGGAGGGTCCACTGTGCTCATCGTCGCCGGCAGCCTCTACGTCGACCCGGCCGAGCGGGGCCCTTACCTGGCGTCCTGCGTCGAGACGGTCCGGCAGGCGCGCTCCGCGCCGGGCTGCGTCGACTTCGCGATCAGCGGGGACCCGGTCGAGCCGGGGCGGATCAACGTCTACGAGCGCTGGGAGTCCGACGAGCAGCTGCTCGCCTTCCGCGGCTCCGGTCCCGCTGAGGGGCAGGCGGCAGCGATCCTCGGCGCCGAGGTGCACAAGTATCGGATCTCCGCCGTCGAGGCACCCTGACCTCCGGCCGCGTCCACCGGTCCGGGTGAGCCACCTGGGCGGGCGTTACAGCGGCGGCGGCGTGGGGACGGGCTCCGGCGGCAGGCCCGGCGCCAGCCGGCGCAGCGAGGTGAACGTCGGCACCAGCGCGTCGTACAACTCGGAGAAGAGCGGCAGTAGCGTCGCGTACGTGGCGGCCGCCGCCGGATCGGGGTTGACGGTCTCCTCGATGGTGACCATCTCGGCGGCCACGTCGACCGAGGCGATCTGCCCCAGCGCCTGCATGCCGAGCAGCGCCGCGCCGAGGCTGGACCCCTCGTGCCCGGCCGGGAACCGCACCGGCATGCCCAGCACGTCCGCGAGGATCTGCCGCCACAGCCCGCTGCGGGCGAAGCCGCCGCTGGCCCGTACCTCGTGCACCTCGTTGCCGGCCGCCCGCACCGACGCCAGCACCAACGCGAGCTGCTGGCAGACCCCCTCGACCGCGGCCCGCACCAGGTGCGAGCGGCGGTGCCCGTGGGTCAGCCCCACGTAGGCGCCGCGCGGCAGCGCGCTCCAGTGCGGGGCCCGCTCGCTCAGCAGGTACGGCAGCATGATCAGCCCGCCCGAGCCGACCGGGGCGCGGGCGGCCAGCGCCAGCAGCTCCTCCTCGGCGTCCTCGCCCAGCTCCGGGGCGAGCGCGTTCCCGGCCCAGTCGAGCACCACGCCGCCGTTGTTGATCGCCCCGCCGACCACCCACCGCCGCTCGGTCAGCGCGTAGCAGTACACCCCGCCGAGCGGGTCGACGCCCGGGTGCTCCACCACCACCCGCATCGCGCCGCTGGTGCCGATCGAGCAGGCCACCACCCCCGGGGCCACGGCGCCCAGGCCCAGGTTGGCCAGCGGCCCGTCGCCCGCGCCGACCACCACCGGCGTGTGTCGCGGCAGCCCGGTCACCTCGGCCGCCTCGGCGGTCAGGCCGGGCAGCACGGCGGTGGTGGAGACCAGCCGGGGCAGCTGCGCCTCGGTGATGCCGGCGATGCTGAGCGCCTCGGAGTCCCAGGCCAGCCGGTGGATGTCCATCAGCCCGCTGCCGGAGGCGACCGAGTGGTCGGTGACCAGCTCGTCGCAGAGCCGCAGCAGGATCCAGTCCTTGATGCTCACCCAGTAGGCCGTGCGTCCGAACAGCTGCGGCTCCTGCTCGGCCAGCCAGAGCAGCTTGGGCAGCGGCGCCATCGGGTGCACCGGGGTGCCGGTGCGGCGGTGCAGGGCCAGCCCGGACGGGACCGCCCGCAGCCGCTCGGCCTGCCGGCTGGCCCGGGCGTCGGCCCAGGTGATCGAGGGGGTGATCGGCTCGCCGTCGCCGTCCAGGCCGATCAGGCTGTGCATCGCGGTGCTGAACGACAGTCCGGCCACCGGCCGTCCCAGCTCGGCGACCACGGCCGCGATCGCCTCCAGGACCGCCGTGTGGACCCGCAGCGGATCCTGCTCGGCCCAGCCGGGCTGCGGCTCGTCCAGCGGATAGGCGACCCCGTACTGGGTGAGCTGGCGGGCGTGGCTGTCGTAGGCGACCGCCTTGGCGCTGGCCGTGCCGATGTCGACGGCGATCATCGCGTCGCGACGGCCACCCGTCTCGGTCACCGGCGCTCACCCCTTCCGCCCGCCGCCGGCGTCACCGGCTGCGGCTGACGTTACCCAGCCCTGGACCGCCTCGTACGGCGAAAGCCGGCGGCGACCCGGCACCGAGGGTGACGCGTGCCGGCGAGCTCCCCCACAGCTTGCGAGCCGGTCGCTAGGGTTCCGGACATGCGGCTCACGGTTCTCGGCGGGTGTGGGGCGTGGCCGGAAGCGGGCCAGGCGTGCAGCGGGTACCTCGTGGAGCATGACGGATTCCGGCTGCTCGTCGACCTCGGCTACGCGACGGTGCCGCGGCTGTTGGAATGGATCACGGCGGACCAGGTCGACGCGGTGTTCGTCGGCCACGGACATCCCGATCACTGCGCCGACCTGAACCCGCTGCTGCGGGCGCGAGCGCTGCGCGACGACCCGCCGGCGCCGCTACCGGTGTACGCGCCGCCCGGGGCGCTCGACGCGGTGCTGGCGCTGGACCGCCCCGGGATGCTGGCCGACGCCTATGCGCTGCACGAGATCACCGTCGGCAGCCGTCTCGAGATCGGCCCGTTCCGTGCCCAGACCTTCCTGTTGCCGCACTGGGTGCCGAACGCCGGCGTACGGCTGACCGCGGGTGATCGCGTTCTCGCCTACACCGGTGACACCGGTCCGAGCCCCGACCTGGTCGACCTGGCGGGTGACGCGGACCTGCTGCTGGCCGAGGCAACCTACGTGGATCAGGTGCCGGAGGACTCGCGGCGTTACCTGTCGAGCGCGCGGCAGATGGGCCGCCTGGCCGCCGACGCCGGCGCCGGACGGCTGCTGCTGACCCACCTGTGGCCGGGCACGGACCCGGCGGCCACCCTGGCCGCCGGCACTGACGAGTACGACGGTGAGATCGGCGTCGCCACCGCCGACCTGGTTCTCGACCTCCCCTGAACCAGGCTGCCGCAGGGCAGGGGGTGTACGCGACGGCCCGGCCGGGGTGAGAATGCCGAGGAACGTGAATGTCTCTGGACGATGACGTCCGGCGGGGAGGATGCACGTGACCGGTCCAGCTCTTCGCCTCGGCGCCGCGGTGGCCGCGCTGGGCATGGTCGTGTCGGGGCTGACCGTCGGCGCGGCGCCGGCCGCCGGCGAGCAGCGCGACGGGTGGGGCTATTCCGCCGAGATCCGGCGGGCGTCGTACGGCGTCCCGCACGTCACCGCGCACAGCTTCGGCAGCCTCGGCT
This sequence comes from Micromonospora sp. LZ34, assembly GCF_052981855.1. Taxonomy (NCBI): domain Bacteria; kingdom Bacillati; phylum Actinomycetota; class Actinomycetes; order Micromonosporales; family Micromonosporaceae; genus Micromonospora; species Micromonospora sp. LZ34. Next base: position 95,884 of record NZ_JBRIQN010000015.1, on the reverse strand, counting down.
TCGGTGTCGGTTACGTGCAGGCCGAGGACAACCTCTGCGTCATCGCCGAGAAGGTGGTCACGGTCAACGCCGAGCGCTCCCGGTACTTCGGGGTGACCGGGCCGACGGACCCGAACGTGCGCAGCGACCTGTTCTATCGCAAGGCGATCGAGGACCGTACGGTCGAGCGCCTGCTCACCGGCCGCCGGGACGGCGTCCACTCCCCGTCCGACGACGTCCGCGACCAGATCCGCGGGTTCGTCGCCGGCTACAACAACTACCTGCGCCGGGTCGGCGGCCCGGCCGGCCTCACCGACCCGGCCTGCCGGGCCAAACCCTGGGTGCGCCCGCTGACCGAGCTGGATCTCTGGCGGAGCACCTGGGCCAGCATGGTCCGGGCCGGCTCCCGCGCGCTGCTCGACGGCATCGTCGCCGCCGCCCCGCCGACCGCGACCGGCCCGGCCGCCGCCCAGGACGCGCCCGGCGCTGCGGCCGTGCTCGCCGCCGCCGACGGCGCTCCGGCCGGGGTGGGCAGCAACGCGTACGGCCTGGGCGCCGGGGCCACCACGCACGGCGGCGGGATGGTGCTGGCCAACCCACACTTCCCGTGGGACGGCGCGGAGCGGTTCTACCGGATGCACCTCAAGGTGCCCGGCCGCTACGACGTGGAGGGCGCCGCGCTGATCGGCGACCCGATCGTGGAGATCGGGCACAACCGCACCCTCGCCTGGAGCCACACCGTCTCCACCGCCCGCCGGTTCGTCTGGCACCGGCTCGCCCTGGTGCCCGGTGACCCGACCTCCTACTACCTCGACGGCCGGCCGCGGAAGATGACCACCCGCACGGTCACCGTGCAGGTGCCCGGCCCGGCCGGCGGCACGGTACCGGTCAGCCGCACCTTCCACGACACCCACTACGGTCCGGTGGTCGTGGTGCCCGGCACCTTCGACTGGACGGCCGACGCCGCGTACGCCATCACCGACGTCAACGCCACCAACAACCGGGCCTTCGACGGCTGGTTGCAGATGGGCCGGGCGAAGACGGTCCGCGAGCTGAAGCGCGTGCTGGACCGCTACCAGTTCCTGCCCTGGGTCAACGTGATCGCCGCCGACGCCCGTGGCGAGGCGCTCTACGCCGACCACTCGGTGGTGCCCCGGGTCACCGACGACCTCGCCGCCGCCTGCATCCCGGCGCCCTTCCAGCCGCTCTACGCCAGCAGCGGCCAGGCGGTCCTGGACGGGTCCCGGTCGGCGTGCGCGCTCGGCGCCGACCCGGACGCCGTGGTGCCCGGCATCCTCGGCCCGGCGAACCTGCCGATCCGGTTCCGCGCCGACTACGTGACCAACTCCAACGACAGCCACTGGCTGGCCAGCCCGGCCGCGCCGCTGGAGGGCTACCCGCGGATCATCGGCAACGAGCGCACCCAGCGCAGCCTGCGCACCCGGCTCGGGCTGGACCAGGTGCAGCGGCGCCTCGCCGGCACCGACGACCTGCCGGGCACCCGGTTCACCACCGGCCGGCTCTGGCAGACCGTGTTCGGCAACCGCGCGTACGGCGGCGAACTGGTCCGCGACGACCTGGTCGCGCTCTGCACCGCCCAGCCGACCGCCACCGCCTCCGACGGCAGCACGGTGGACCTGCGCGACGCCTGCGCCGCGCTGCGGCGCTGGGACCTGCGGGTGGACACCGACAGCCGGGGCGCCCACGTGTTCACCGAGTTCGCCCTGGCCGGCGGCATCCGCTTCGCCGACGCCTTCGACGCCGCCGACCCGGTGCACACCCCGGCCCGGCTGGCCACCGCCGACCCGCGGGTGCTGCGGGCGCTCGCCGACGCCGTGCGCCGGCTCGCCGGCATCCCGCTGGACGCCCGCCTCGGCGACATCCAGACCGAACCGCGCGGCGACCGGCGCATCCCGATCCACGGTGGACCGGCCGAGGCCGGCATCTTCAACATGATCATCAACCCGCTGCGGCCCGGCGTCGGCTACCCGAAGGTGGTGCACGGCTCGTCCTTCGTGATGGCCGTCGAGCTGGGCCCGAACGGCCCGTCCGGCCGGCTGATCCTCACCTACTCGCAGTCGACCAACCCGAATTCGCCCTGGTACGCCGACCAGACGCGGCTCTACTCGGGCAAGGGCTGGGACACTGTCAAGTACACCGAGGCGCAGGTGCGGGCCGACCCGAACCTGCGTACCTACCGGGTGGGGGAGGGCCGCCGGCACTGACCCGCTCACCCGCCATCGCCGCGTCCGTCGGTTGCTACAGCGGCGGACGCGACGCGTTCAGTCGTTGCCAGGCTTGCCCGTTTCGATCTGCTCTTGCCGTAGGTGTGCCAGCAGCTCGGACACCCGGGAGTTGCGGACCGCGTGGCCGTTGAGCCTGAGCTGATCGGCGAGCGTGTCGCGGGTCAGGGGACGGCCCTCGCTAACAAGCCTGGTCCGGGCCTGACGGGCGGCGGTCAGCAACAGCTCACTGGCGTTGTCCGGCTCGACCGCACCCGCGCTGGCGCGCACGCGTCCCGACCGGGGACGCCCGGAGGCCTCACGGACTGCCGCATTGTGACGGTGATCGTCCCTGTCAAGGCCCGTCCGGGGACGATCACGGGCTGACCTGCGGGACGGGGACGACGGCGAGGCGGTACGGGACGACGTCACCGAACTCGCGGGGACTGCCAGGCTGCTGCACGAGACATCAGGTGGCGAGGCGGGGTCGGTTGTCCGGTGAGTGGTCGACGGATGGGCCACGGGCGCGTGACCCATGGCGATCTTCACCATGACGAGGAAGCCGAGAGCAGGTAGTGCCGCGGCGATCCACCCGATCACGGAGGCTTCGGCTTCGACGACCTGGGCGGCGATGGACAGTGCCACGGCGCAGATGAGAACGGCGACCGGGAAGGCCGCGGATGCGTGGTGACGCTTGCGGCGTCGGATCTCCAACCCGGCTGCGATGGACATCAGTTCCAACACGACTGCGTCAGCCCAGCCCAGCCAGCCGTTCTGACCGTGCGAGGCGGCCACGTTCCGTACGTGGGTGAAGCTCGCGGCGCCGGCGGCCGCGCCGATGGCGAGCATGATGACGATCTGGACGAGGCTTTCCACCCGGTGGCTGCCGGGGTGGGGCTGGTCAGGTCGAGGGTGCTGGTCGGCTCGGGTCGGTGTCGCCGTTGTGGTGCGGTCGTGGTGATCAGCCGTAGCGGCCGGGGTCTTTGTGGGCATATGGCTCCCGTGCTCGTACGGGGTAGGTGATCGGTGGAGCGACGCGGGTCATTGGGCCTCCCTGCGGCTGGCGCGGTAGCGCGAGCGACGGATGGTTTGTCTGGTCACTCCATGGACGCTCGATGCGGTGGCGGTGTCAAGACTGATCTCGCGCCGGCCGGCTGTCAGCCTGCTCTCCGGGCACACGTGCAGGGGCGCCGATAGCGATCCCGCGGGTTTCCCCTGGGGAAGAGGCCATCCTGTTAAGGAGTCGGGGCCGAACGACCGTGGCAGATGACCCCTGTCAGGGCAGGTCAAGGCCCTGACAGGTGCCTCCGCGGCTCCCTGATCCGAACGAGGACCCAAACGAGCACGGAAACGAGGACCCAAACGAGGACCCAAACGAGCGCGGCTCGTCCTCAGCTGGTCTGCATCAACGAAGGTCCGTTGTCTGCCGTCCAAGACGGCGAACATCGCGATCACGCCGGGCTGCCGAGCACGGCGTACGGAACGATCGCCGACATCGTCCCGCGGGGATGTGCCAGCTCGTGTCAGGTGCTGACAGGTAGGTGGTCCCCGCCGTTGGTCAGTCGGCGGTCACGGATCCGTCCCTCATCGCACTTCGCGGCTCACATCCGTGAGAACGCCCTCGTCACTGCTTCGGTCCACGACGGCGATCGGTGTCGTGGACATCGGTGAGCAGCAGGGGAGCGTGCACCGCTGATCTCCCGGGTGTCCGGGACGGAGCAGGAGGGCGACGAACTCGACCGCCGAGACGACCAGCGCCGCGGAGCCGCCGATCCAGGCCGATCGGCGCGGACGTCCCTGTGGCGCTCGTCGGCGGCAGTTGCGCCGGCACCAGTCGTCGATCCTGCGTCGCACATACGACCGACGCTCCGGGCACAGCGACTCGTGCGGACCGGCACACGCATGTTCGTGCTCGACCTGAGCTCCGGCAGAACAACAGGCAGAAGTTGCTGCGGAAAATGCGTCCATCGGCGCGACGAATGTCACATCCGACTTCGCGGATCCTCGCTCTGAGCTGGGCGAACGTCGCCGATCCCGGTGACCGCCACCGCCGGCGAAACCGTTGTGGCACGACGGTGCCGCCGCTACGAAACGTGCAGATGGACTCATCCGGAACACCCATGTACCTGGATTGAGCGATCACGCCGATCGACGCACCGAAGTGGAGACGACCCCCATGCGACAACGCCGCTTACTGGCGTACGGCACACTCGGCGCCACGCTGGCCACACTATTCATCGGAGTCACGCCCGCCACCGCCGACCCCGCGCCGGCAACGGCTCCGGTGGCACCCGTGGCCGCCGAGCCGGAACCCGCGCGCAAGCTGACCCTGTTCACCGGCGACCAGGTCACCGTTCGCGGCAAGGAGGTGAGCGTCGCTCCGCGCGACGGCGTCCACTTCGTCCGCTTCCAGCGGGACAAGGCCGACTACGTCATTCCGTCCGACGCCATCCCCCTGCTGAAGGCGGACCGGCTGGACGAGCGGCTGTTCAACGTCACCGCCCTGCTCGAGTTCGACTTCGACGAGCTTGCGTACCTGCCGCTGGTGGTCTCCGACGCGACCGCCGTGCGCGGCCTGTCCACCGGCGCGGAACTGGACGCGGTCGACGGCTTCGCCACCAAGGTGCCGACCACCGAGCTGGCCAGGGCCTGGCAGACGACGCGGACCTCGCTGTCCCGCGGCAAGATCTGGCTCGACGGCATCCGCAAGGCCAAGCTGGACACCAGCGTCCCGATGATCGGCGCGCCGACCGCCTGGGCGGCCGGGTTCGACGGCACCGGCGTGAAGGTCGCGGTGCTCGACAGCGGCATCGACGACAGCCACCCCGACCTCGCCGGCAAGGTGGTGGGGCGGCGCAACTTCGTCCCCGAGATCGAGACCGGCGTGGACCTCAACGGACACGGCACCCACGTGTCGTCCACGATCGCGGGCAGCGGCGCCGCCTCGGACGGCAAGTACAAGGGCGTGGCTCCGGGCGCGTCGCTGCTGGACGGCAAGGTCTGCTGGAACGTGGAAGGTAACGGCAGCTGCTCCGATTCCGCGATCCTGGCCGGCATGCAGTGGGCGGCCGAGTCCGGTGCCGACATCGTCAACATGAGCCTCGGCGGGGACGACTCGGTCGGGGTCGACCCGCTGGAGGCGGCGGTCAACGACCTGACCGCCGAGTACGGCACGTTGTTCGTCATCGCCGCGGGCAACTACAACGGCTGGCAGTTCCGGGTCGGCTCGCCGTCGACGGCCGACGCGGCGCTGTCGGTGGCGAACGTCGACAGGGCCGGCGAGGTGAACTGGTCGTCGCTGCGCGGCCCGCGGATCGGTGACTTCGGCGTCAAGCCGGACATCGGGGCACCGGGCACCGAGATCACCGCCGCCCGGTCGCCGAGCGCTCTCAGCCACCTGCCGGCGGGTCAGTACTTCGCCGCCACCGGCACCTCGATGGCGGCTCCGCACGTGGCCGGTGCCGCCGCCCTGCTGGCTCAGGCCCATCCGGACTGGAAGGCCACGCAGGTCAAGGAGGCGCTGATGGCGACGGCGTCACCGAATGCGTCGTACGACGTCTTCGCGCAGGGCGCCGGCTTCGTCAACGTGGCCAAGGCGCTGATCCAGCCGGTCACTGTCACGCCGGCGTCGCTGAGCGTCGGCGTGCTCGAGTGGCCGCACACCGAGCAGCCCACCGCGCGGACCATGACCTACCACAACCGCGGCGACCAGCCGGTGACGCTCGACCTGGCGCTGGACGGCAACGCGCCAGCAGGGCTGTTGACGCTGAGCGCGACGACGCTGACCATCCCGGCCGGCGGCGACGCGACCGTCCAGGTGAGCGTGGACGAGCGTGCCAGCACCGCGTACGGCCTCTACAGCGGGCGCCTGGTGGCCACCGGCGGTGACGTCAAGGTGCAGACGCCGTTCAGCGTCTACCACGAGGAGCCGGCGGCGGGCGTGACGATCTCCGCCATCGGGAAGGACGGCGGCGCGCCCGGCACGGTGCTGATCGAGATGGTCAATCCCGACCCCGAGAACTACGCCAGCTACACGTTCTACGCGGCGAGCCAGTCGGTGCGGGTGCCGCTGAACAGCTCCTGGAACGTCTCGGCTTACATCGAGAACTCCGACGGCACGGTCGCGTTGCTGACCAACAACAAGGTCGTCGCCGACGGAAACCAGGAGGTGGTGCTCGACGGGCGCAAGGCACGACCGCTCGACATCACCGTCCCGGACCGGCAAGCCCGTTCGTACGACGCCTCGGTGCTGGTGCAGCGCACGGCCGATCCGATCCTGACGTACGCCGGCGTCTCCGGTGAGCTGGACACGATCCTCACCGCGGATGTCGGTCCGACCGATCTGCCGGGCGTTACCACCCAGGTGCACGCGGTCTTCCAGGGCCCCGCCGAGAAGAGCAGTGCACCGGACGTCTACCAGCTGGGCTGGCGGGTGCAGGGCTCCTTCATCACCGGCCTGGTCAAGCACGTCTCGCGGCGCGAGTTGGCCACGGTTCACGCCGAGTACGCGCAGAACGCGACCGGCGTGGTGGCCTGGCGCAGCAACAGCACCCCCGACCCGGACCTGGCCGGCGGTGGGTACATGCTGACCAGCCAGCTGCCGCCGGTGGCGACGCCCGGGCGGCGTACCGAGTTCTACAACGGCGACGTGTCGTGGCGCTCGCATCTTCTCGAGAAGACCGCGGCGGACGACCTGTGGATTCTCGACCTGGAACAGACCCAGGACGCCGGTTACCGGGCCGGCCGCCACTACACCGAGCGCTGGAACGGCGCGGCGCTCAACACCACCCTGATCCCGGTGTACCCCGGCTCGCCGGTCGCGGTGCGGCAGGGCAACACCGTGCGGGCCGCATTCAACGGCTACACCGACGGAGAGGGCCACGTGGGCCTGCCGTACACGATGACCAACCACCAGGTCACCCTGCACAGGGGCGACACGCTGGTGGGCACCTTCGACTACCTGTACGGCAACTGGGACGTGGCCGTCGAGCCGACCACCTACCGGATGCGTTACGCGTTCGACCTGCCTGACCCGTACCGGCTGGCTCGCCGGATGGAGACGGAGTGGACCTTCACCACCTCCGCCGACCAGGCGGGGGCGCTACCGCTGACCTCGATCGGGTTCCGGCCGGCGCTGGCGCTGGACAACAGCGCCCGGGCGGGCAGCAGCCTGACCATCCCCCTGACGTTCGCCCAACAGGCGACCGCGGGCCGGGTGACGTCAGCGACGGTGTCGGTGTCGTTCGACGACGGCCGCACCTGGGTGGCGGTTCCGACCGCGGAGAAGAGTGGGCAGTACACCGCCGCGGTGTCCCACCCGAAGGCCGCGTCGGGCTTCGTGTCGCTGCGCGCCACTGCCGAGGACAGCAACGGGAACACGGTCACCACCACCGTCTACCGGGCCTACCAGGTCAGGTAACGGGTGCGGGTGTGCGGGGCCGGGCGGCAATCGCCCGGCCCCGCTGCTCAGGGGACCCCACGGCCTGCCTGCGAATCGAGTTCGGCGAGCCGGCCGAGGGCCTGGTCCACCAGGTCCACCGGCCCGACCCGCCGGGCGATCCGCACGACGCGCCGCAGCTGCCCCCGGGCCTCCTCCGCCCGACCCAACCGGGTGAGCGTGGTGCCCAGCCCGAGCCGGCAGCGCGCCTCGCTCTGCCGTACCCCCGAACGCTGCAGCATGGGCAGCGCCACCCGGAAGCTGGCCGCAGCCGGTGCCCACCGCCGCAGGGCCAGCAGGCTCAGGCCGACGTTCAGGTGAAGGTGTCCCGCGGTCACCCCACTGACCGTCGGGGACGGTGCCCGCAGCGGGTCCGCCAGCAGTGCCTCCAGCCGCCGGTACTGCTCGATGGCGTCCCGATGCCGGCCAGCCTGAGCAAGGCTGCCGGCCAGCAGTGACAGTGCCTGCGAGTATCCGTCCCAGTCCGCGGCGGCGTCGAACAACGGCAGCGACTGCCGGGCCGCCGCCTGCGCCTGGCCGGCATCGCCACGACGCCTGGCCGCCGATCCCAGGTAGATCCACGACCACCCCTGCTGGCTGAGGTCCCCAACCGCGCCGGCCAGCCGCAGGGCCTCCCGCGCCGGCGTCTCAGCCAGATCCGGACGCATGGCACAGACGGTGTACGCCCACGACACGTAGTTCAGGTGGATCGCCTGGCCGCGGGGGTCACCGAGCGCCTCGGCCGAGGCCGCCGACAGCTGGAACACCTCCAGCCAGTTCTCCCAGTGCGTCCACCGGTCGGAAAACCAGTGCATGGCGTCCGCGACTGCCATCACCTCGGCGTACCGGCCCGCGGCGAAGGCTGCCCGCAGCGCGCCGAGCCAGTTCAGGCTCTCCTGCTCGATCCAGCGGCTGGCCTCCTCGGCCGAGGCTGGTCCGCCCCGCGTCTCGCCGGCGTGCTCCGGCTCGAACCACCGCCCCGCGGCGACCGCGGTGCCGAGCAGCCAGGTGACCACCTGGTCCGCGGCGTGCCGCCGCGCCTGCGTGGATTCCTCCGCGGCCAACCGTGCGCGGGCGAACAACCTGATGAGGTCGTGGAACCGGTAGCGGCCGTCACCGGCCGGCTGGAGCAGCCCGAGCTCGGCCAGCTCCTCCAGGGCCAGCTCGGTCTCCCGGACGCTCAGGCCGGCCGCCTGGGCGGCCAGGTCCAGGCCGGCGTCCGGGCCGGGAAGCAGTGACAGCCGCCGGAACGTACGGGCGGCGGCAGCGGACAGCTGCCGGTAGGAGAGCATGAACGGTGCCGCGACCTGAAGGTCCCCGGCAACCAGCAGGTCGAGCCGGTCGTCCTGGCCGGCGAGCCGGCGCACCAGGTACTCGACACTCCAGTCCGGGCGGCTGAGCAGGCGGTTGCCGGCGATCCGCAGCGCCAGCGGCAGGTTTCCGCAGGCGTGCGCGAGGCCGAACAGCATGGCGTCCGGCTCGGCGGCCGAGCGTTCCGGTCCGATGATCCGCTGCAGCAGCGCGACCGCCTCCCCCGTGGGGAGGGCCGCAAGGGGGAGCCGGTCGACCGCTTCCAACCCGGCCAGGGCCCGCCGGCTGGTGACCACCGTCATCGTGGTCCCGGCACCCGGCAGCAGCGGCCGTACCTGCGTCTCGTCGGCGGCGTTGTCCAGCAGCAACAGGCAGCGCCGCTCGCGCAGCAAGGCCCGGTACTGGGCACTTCGGGCGTGCTCGTCGCCGGGCACCCGGGTCTCCTCCACGCCGAGCGCGGTCAGCAGGCGCAGCAGCAGGTCGGCCGGGTGTGGCGGATCATCGTCCAGGCCGCGCAGGTCGAGGTAGAGCACACCGTCCGGGAAGGACGTGGCGTGTCGGGCCGCGACCTGCAGCATGAGCGCGGTCTTGCCCAAGCCGGGTGACCCGGACAGGATCGCGACCACCGGAGCGCCGTGCTGGTCGGGTGGTTCGGCGGTGCGGGCGACGAGGTCGCCCAACCAGCGCAGCTCGCGATCCCGGCCGGTGAAGTCGGCAACGATCCGCGGCGGCGCCAACGCCGGCGCCGGCCAGGTGGCGTGCCGCCCGGCGCGGGCGGTCTCCCGCAGTACGGTGGCCGCGCCATCCTGTAGCCCCAGCGCCCGTACCAGCGCCTCGACGGTACGCCGCTGCGGCACCCGGCTACGCCCGCGTTCCATGTCGCTGATCGCCCGGACGCTGATCCGCGAGGCCGCGGACAGCTCCTCGATCGTCAAGCCGGCGTCGCTGCGATGCCGCCGCAGCAGCAGGCCGAATCGGTTCGGTTCGGTCATCGGATGGTCGGGCCGGACAGGTGGAACCGAGCGACGTGGTGCCGCCTGCGCTTCGACAGGTGGACACCGATGGCCACCGGTGCGGATGGAAGCGCTTCCAAATCGAGGGCAGAAGCGACGCCAGCGGCTTCGATCTGCATGCCGGAGATCGTACCCAGGTCGTGTCACGCCGACGTCTCGCCGACATCCCGGGCCGTCGCCGCGGCAGCAAGGGTGCCCCGCCCGCCTCGCGCCGAGGTGTGCACCCCGGGACCGAAATATGAATTGATGCCGCAGAACCGCCCTATGGTCCGATCTGGTCAGCCGATCGGGTGATTCCCCCGACGCGGCATGTCCACGCCGGACGCCGCCGGAGTTAACACCTGTGACACCCCGGTGGTAGTTCTGCGCGGCGAAGGAGTCGGCGTGGCACGGACTGATTCGACGGGTTCCACATGGCGCTACCGGTGGGCGCACCGGCAGAACGATCGGCGGCTGCGGATGTACCACGGCGCCGAGACGGCATGGCGACGACGCGACGACGAACTGCGCCGGCTGCGTACCCTCGCCGGTGAGTTCCACGGGTCGGCGGCGGCCGGCGCCGGGCTGCCCCTGGAGCTCGGCCCCGGCGAGGTGGTCCTCTGGGCGCTGCCCGCCGCGCAACTGGTCGAGGTCCGGCACTCCAGCGTGCTCCCGGCCCCCGACCTGACCGTCACCGTCGACGCCGCGCCGCTGCGACCCCGCCGTCCCGACGGGATCCGTATCGCCGACGCCGGCATGGCGGTGATCACCAACCGCCGGCTGGTGCTGCTCGGCGGGCGCGGCCGGCGCGACTGGGCGTACGGCCGGATGACCGGCCTGACCCACGACCCGGCGGCCCCGGTCACGCTGATCCAGGTGCTGGACCGGCGGCGCACCTCCGGGCTGATGCTGCCCGCCGACGCCGCCGCGGACTTCCGGTTCAAGCTGACCCTGGCCTTCGCCGACGCGATCGAGCAGCGCGACGCCGTCATCACCCAGCTCGACGAGCTGATCGCCGAACACGCGCAGCTCAAGCCGATCCGGCCGGGCATCGCCACGCCCGGGCAGGCCCGGCTCGGCGCGATGCTGCCCGGCGGTCGCCGCACCGTGGCGGTGGCCGCGGCCATCGCCGTACTGGTGCCCGCCGCGCTGATCGAATCCGACCCGTCGGACCCGGGCCGCGGCGAGGTCGCGGTCGCGGCCGCCCCCGCGCCGACCGGCGTCCCCCGGCTGGGCCCGTCGGTACCGCCGGTCGCCGCACCCAAGCCGAAACCGAAGCGCAGCACCCCGCCCGCCCCGGCGCCGTCGAAGACCGCGTCCGGGGAGCGGCTCTGCGGCGCGCCGGCCAACCCGATGGGGTACGACTTCTGCGGCGGCAACCGGATCCGCCGGCCCGTCGCCGAGATCTGCGACTGGTTCGACTGCGCGCCGCAGTTCTGGGCCGGGCGGGGCTACCTGGTGCAGTGCCGCGACGGCTCGGTCAGCCTGACCGGCGGGCAGCGCGCCGCCTGCGCCGAGCACCGCGGCGTGCGCCGCACCGTCTGGACCTGACCGGCCGCCGGCCGGCTCCCGCGTGTCGGGCCGCCGGCCACCTGTCTTCGGCCGCCGTGATGACTCTGAGGCATCAATATGACTCTCAGGTATCACGTTCGCCAGGGCGAGGCTCGGTGAGCCGCTGCAGCGGGAGCAGGCCGCCGAGGATGAGGGCCGCGCCGAGCGGCAGCAGGTCGAGGTTCACCGCGATCGGCAGGAAGCCGAGCAGCACCAGGACCGGGCTCCAGCCCGGCAGCAGCCGCGGCTGGGCGGTCGCGGCCTGCACCAGCAGGGTGAGGATGCCGACCTGGAACAGCAGCGGCCCGAGCGCCACGGCCGGGTCCGGCAGCGGCGCGGCGTCGGAGAGCCGGGGGAACAGGTCGCCGAGGATCACCCAGAGGAACCCGGCCGCGCCGGCCAGCCCGAGCGCCGTCGCGGCCTCGGTGAGCGGTCGCTGCCGTGGCGCGGCCTGGCGCAGCAGTCGCCGCAGCCCGAGCAGGAGTACGGCGAAGAGCACGAACGCCACCAGGAAGAGGGTGTGCCCGACGTTCCAGGCCCAGCCCGGTCCATGGTGGCCGTCCAGCCCGTCGACCAGCCGCAACAGGCCGTAGAGCAGCAGGAGCGTCGGTGCGCCGAGGGCCGCGGTCGGTACGAGTTTCGTGGTGGTCCGGGGGTGGACTGTCGTCATGTCCCCAGCCTTGCCGCGGCGGCAGCCTGGCGGCATCGGGGACTACCCGTACCGGCCCCCGACCCGCGATCCTGAGGGGCTGGCCGGTGACGCTGACCGGGGAAATCGCCCTGATTGCGGCCTGATGTCCGAGATGATGGGCGGATGGAGATCCGCTCCGACGACGGCGCCCGGGTGAGGATCCGCCCGGTCGGCTACCAGCCGGGCGTCGAGCCGCCGGTCCATCCCGACGAGGGCTGGGACGACTGGCTGCTCATCGAGACGGACGCCCGCACCGCCGACGGGCAGGCGTGGTCGCACCTGGAGCCCTGCCTCACCGTGGCGGAGGCGGAGGCGCTGACCGGCTGGCTGCGGTGGCGGGCCGAGTCCGCGGTGGACCCGGCGGCGCCGCCGGCGGTGGTGCGGTTCATCGAGCCGAACCTGACGTTGCGGAGCCGGGTCATCCGGCGCCGGCGGGTGGAACTGATCGTCGAGTTCTCCTACGAGTCACTGCCGCCGTGGATGCCGCGGCGCCCCCTCAATGCGGTGTATCCGCTGGCGCTGACCGTCTCGGCCGACGCGCTGGCGGCGGCAGCCGAGCAGTGGGCGCGGGAGGCCGAGGGGTACCCCCGGCGGGTCATCTTCTAGGCCGCACGGCCGGTTCCACGCCCCCGTCGGGTCAATTCTCTCCTTTCGGGAACAACGCGGATATATCGATCGTCATGCGTGTCCTGTAGGTGAGACAAGCGGTTGTACCGGGCGTGACGGCGAAATCACCGGCCATCATCATGTTCCCGGCGGCGGCGGAGTCCCGCTGGCGCATCACCTGGTCGGAGCGCGAGAACGACCGGCGGCGGCGCGCGTACGACGCCGAGACCGCGGACTGGCTCCGACGCCACGACCAACTGATCCGGCTCCAGATCGAGGCCGCCAGCTTCCTCGGCTGCACCCAGCCACGAACCGGGCTGCCCGTGGACCTCGCCGACGACGAGGTCATCTACCGGGTGCTGCCCGCCGCCGAGCTGGTCGAAGCGGAGGCCCGGCACGTCGCCGGCCTGCCCACCCCCGGACTGGCCGGCGCCGCGACCGGCCCCGACACCCCGCACCGGGCCCTGCCGAAGGGCGTGCGGGTTGTCGACGCCGGCCTGGCCGTGGTGACCAACCACCGGGTGGCCTTCACCGGGCGGGAGCACCGGCGCGAGTGGACCTACCCGGACCTGGTGGGGCCCGCACACCACCCCGACGTGCCGCTCACCCTGCTGCACGCCACCGACGGGGGGCGGCTCGCCGGGCTGCTGGTGCCGACCACCGCGGCGGTGAACTTCCGCTTCTATCTCACCCTGGCCTTCGCCACCGCCACCGGGGAGCGCGCCGCGGTCGCCGCGCAGGTCGACGACCTGCTCGACGCCCACCAGCGCGCGCGGCCGGTGCCGCCGCCGGTGGCCGCGCCGGCCCAGGCCCCGCTGACCGCGCTGCGGCGGGACCGGCGAGCGGCCATGGCCACCGCCGTCGCCGCGGTGGCGTTCGCGACGCTGGCCGCCAGCGCCATCGAGCCGGAGCAGCCGGGCGTGCCGTACCGGGCGGAGGCGGGTGGCTTCGCCGCCGCGCCCGACGCGGTGCCTTCGGGCGACACCGCCCCGACCACGTCCGGCGAGCCGCCGGGCGGAGGCACGGCGGCGTCGGTCACCGGCTCGGCCGCGCCCCGGCCCACCGGCGGCACGGGGGAGCAGCCGACCGCGCCCGAGAACCCCGGCGTTGCAGTTCGGCCAGCAGCCGGGGCGCACCGGCCGGCCGCCCCGCCGCCCCCGGCCCCGACCACCGCACCGCCGCAGACCAGGGCTCCCGCCCCGGGCACCGCACCGCGGACCACGGCGCCGCCCCCGACCACGGCCCCACCGCCGACCACGGCGCCGCCGTCGTCGGATCCCGCCGCCCTGATCACGCTCTGCCTGGACCCGCTGGAGCTACCGCTGGTGAACGGGCTGCTCTGCCCGTCGCCCAGTTCCTGACCGGAGCCGCGAAGCCGGCTGACTCAGGCCGGGGCGCCGAAGTCGGGGACGGTGATGGTGCCGTCCGGGCCGAGCGGGAAGCCCGGGTTCCAGGCGATCTCTCAGACGTGACCGTCCGGGTCGGCGAAACAGCCGGCGTACCCGCCGTAGAAGGTCTCCCGGGCCGGGCGGGTCACCGTTGCGCCGGCGGCCGCCGCCGCGGCGAGCAGGTCGTCGACCTCCTCGCGGGAGCGGAGGTTCTGGGCCAGCGTCAGGCCGCCGAACCCGCCGGCGCCCGGGTCGTCGTCGACGCCCGCGTCGGCGGCCAGCTTCGCCCGGCCCCACAGCACCAGCACCAGGCCGCCGGCCTGGAAGAAGACCGTCTCCTCGATCTCCTGGCCGCGCCAGCCGAGCCGCTCGTAGAACGCCCGCGCCCGGGCCACGTCGGCGACCCCCAGGGTGATCAGGCTGATCCGCTGTTCCATGCCCGTCAACCTAACGCCGGATCACTCGGGGGCGTGGCAGACCGCCTCGACGTTGTTGCCGTCCGGATCCCGGACGAACGCGCCGAAGTAGCTCGGGTGGTATTCCGGCCAGACGCGGGGAGCGTGCAGCACCTCGGCGCCGGCCGCGACGGCGGCGTCGTGGAACGCCTGGACGGCGCCGCGATCCGGCGCGGTGAACGCCAGGTGCACCTCGCGGGCGCTGCCCCCGGTGGTCGTCGGGCCCAGCCAGAAATCGGGCCGGTCGACGCCGTAGCCGACGACGTTCGGGAACTCCAGCAACCGCCGGCCACCCAGCGGGGCGAGCACCGCGTCGTAGAAGGCCGCGCTGGCGGCCACGTCGCGGACCTGGACGGACAGGTGGTCGATCATCGCCGTTGCCTCCTCCGCAGCGGACGTCGGTCGTAACCTAACGCCGGGCTGTGACACAGGCGATGTCACCTCACCGGGGCCCGTTCCGTCAGGAGGGCATGAGAGGCATCGTCCGTGGCATCGTCGCCCTGCTCGGTCTGTCCGCCGTCGTGATCGGAGTCTGGGCGCTGACCGCGCCGGAGTCGTTCAGCGCCGCGGTCGATTTCCCCCCGAACCGGCACTTCGTGCACGACGTGGGCGCCTTCCAACTCGGCATCGGGGCCACCCTGCTGCTGGCCCTGATCTGGGCGGACGGGCTGGCGGTCGCCCTCGCCGGCTACCTGGTCGGGGCGGTCGCGCACACCGCCTCGCACGTCATGGACCGGAATATCGGCGGCGCCACCGGACAGACCGCGTTGATCGCGGCCTTCGCGCTGGTCGCGGGGTGGGCCCTGGTGCTGCGCTCGCGCGAACTCGGTTGGGTGCTCGGCCGGGTCGAGCCGGAACCGGCACCGCCGTGGGCGCCGTTCACCCGGCAGAAGACCGTGGCGCTGACCAGCTACCGCCGGGACGGGACCCCGGTCGCCACGCCGGTGAGCATCGTCGTCCGCGGCGAGCGGGCGTACGTGCGCAGCTTCGAACGCGCCTGGAAGACCCGGCGGATCCGGAACAACCCGGCGGTCACCGTGGCCGCCTCGACGGGACGCGGCACCCCGACCGGCCCAGCGGTGCCGGCCACCGCCCGGCGACTCACCGGCCCCGAGTACGCCGCGGCCGCCCGCGCGCTGCGCCGCAAGTACCCGCTGCTGCACGGGGTGCTCGTACCCCTCACTCACCGGCTCGGGCGAAGGCGCACCGGCCGCACCGTCCACTTCGAACTGCGGGCCGACTGAGCCCGCCAGCGTGGCCACCACGCGAGGCGGACCCTGGCTAGGGTTGGGCGATGCCCCGATTCGCTGTCGGTCTACCCAACGTCGGGCCCTTCGCCGATGCCGCCACCCTGGTCGAGCTGGCCGTCACCGCCGAGGAGCAGGGCTGGGACGCCGTCTTCCTCTGGGACCACGTGCTCTACCACGACCCGGACTGGCCGGTGGTGAACCCGGTCGTGGTCGCGTCCGCGATCGCGGCCCGGACCTCCCGGATCAGACTCGGGGTGCTGGTGACCGCGCTACCCCGGCGGCGGGTGCAGATCGTGGCGCGGGAGACGGCCACCCTGGACACGCTCGCCGCCGGCCGGCTCGTCTTCGGGGCGGGCATCGGGTCGATGGACCTCGAGTACGCGGCCTTCGGTGAAGACCCCGACCTCCGGGCCCGCGGCAGGCGCCTCGACGAGTCACTGGAGCAGCTCACAGCCCTGTGGTCGGGCCGGGAGGTGACCATGCCGTCGGGTGAGCGGGTGCGGATGCTGCCGACGCCGGTGCAGCAGCCGCGCGTACCCGTGTGGTGCGCCGGCCGTTGGCCCAACCGTCCGGGCTTCCGCCGCTCCGCCCGGTGGGACGGAGTCGTGGCTACGTTCCGCGACGCGGGCCGGGACGTTCCGGTGCCGGTCGAGGACTTCGCCGACGCGGTACGGTTCGTCGCCGCCGAGCGAGGATCGCTGGACGGGTTCGACGTCGTCCTCGAAGGCTGGACGTCGCCCCAGGACGCGGAACCGATCATCGCGCCCTACGCCGCCGCCGGGCTGACCTGGTGGATCGAGGCCATGGGTTGGTGGCGCGGCGGCGTGGACGCCGCCCGGGAACGGATCCTGGCCGGCCCGCCCCGCTGAGTCCAGGCGCCGGCCGGCCCGGGCTCAGCGTTGCTCGGTCACCCGGTCGACGAGCCGGCCCAGCGCCGGTACGGCGGCGAGCACCGCCTCCCGCTCCGGCCCGTCCAGTTCGGACAGCGCGGCGCTGAGCAGGTCCCGCCGGTGCCGGGCGTACGCGGCGATCCGCTCCCGCGCCGCGTCGGTCAGCTCCAGGCGGACGCTGCGCCGGTCGGCCGGGTCCCGCTCCCGGCGCAGCAGGCCGGCGCCGGTCAGCTCGCCGACCAGCGTGCTGACCGTGTTCGGCGCGATGCGCAGCCGCTCGGCGGCCTCCCGGACGCTGACCCCCGGCTGCCGCTGCACCAGGCGCAGCACCTCCACCTGGGCGTCGGGCAGGGCGACCCGGCCGGCCCGCTGGATGGCCCGCCGGCGCAGCGCCCGGTGCAGCTCGCCGAGGGCTCCGCCGAGGCGATCGAGCGTCTCGTCCGTCACAAATCCACCCTCTCCAACCGGCAAAAGCTCTGTATCCAGAGCTATCGTAGCCGGGCCGATCCGCCACGGAGGGGACAACCATGTCGCACACCATCGCGCCGCCCGTACGCCCGGACGAGCGCGTCGCCGCGCCGACCGGACGGGCCGCCGTCGTGCTGCTGGTGCTGCTCGGCACGCTCACCGCGTTCGGGCCGCTCTCCCTGGACACCTACCTGCCGGCGTTCCCCGAGATGACCCGCGACCTGGCCGCCAGCCAGGCGCAGATCCAGCTCTCGCTGACCACCTGCCTGGTCGGCATGGCCGTCGGTCAACTGGTCACCGGTCCGCTCAGCGACCGCTGGGGGCGCCGCCGGCCGGTGCTCGCCGGCGTCGCCGCGTACGCCCTGCTCTCGCTGGCCTGCGCCGCCGCGCCGTCCGCGGAGACCCTGGCCGCGGCGCGGTTCGCCCAGGGCTTCGCCGGCGGGATGGGCGTGGTCGTCGCCCGCGCCGTCGTCCGCGACCTCTACGCCGGGCGGAACGCCGCGAAGTACTTCTCCCGGCTCACCCTGATCTTCGGCATCGCCCCGATGGCCGCCCCCGCCTTCGGCAGCCTGGTGCTGCGCTTCGGCGACTGGCGTACCGTTTTCGTCGCGCTCGCGGTGATCGGCGCGCTGCTCGCCGCGGCCGTCGCGTGGCGGCTGCCGGAGACGCTGCCCGCCAGGCGGCGCAGCACCGGCGGCCTCGCCGCCACCGCCGCCGCCGGACGCGCGCTCTTCACCGACCGGATCTTCCTCGGGTACGCGCTGGCGCAGGGCCTCGCCTTCGCCGGGCTGTTCGCCTACATCTCCGGATCGTCCTTCGTCTTCCAGGACGTCTTCGGCGTCTCCGCCGTCGTGTTCAGCGCGATCTTCGGCGTCAACGCGCTCGCCCTCGTCGCCGTCGGCCAGCTGAACGCCCGGCTACTCGACCGCGTCGACCTCCGCCCGCTGCTGGTCCGCGCGCTGGTCGTGGGCGTGCTGGCCGCCGCCGCGGTGCTCACCGGCGCGCTGCTCGGCAGCCTGCCGCTGGTGGCGGTGGCGCTGTTCGCCTTCGTCGGGTCGCTCGGCATGGTGACGCCGAACGGCACCGCGCTCGCCCTGGACCGGCACGCCGCGCACGCCGGCACGGCCGCCGCGCTGCTCGGCGGGATCCAGTCGGTGGTCGGGGCGCTGGCCGCGCCGCTGGTCGGGCTGGGCGGCGAGGGGAGGGCGCTGCCGATGGCCGTGGTGGTCACCGGCGCGGCGGTCGCCTCCCTCGCCGTCGTCCTCACCCTGGCGCGGGTGCGCCGCCCCTGACCGGCAGGCCGTCCGGCAGCGGTTCGGCGACGGTCGGCTCGACCGCCCGGTCGTTCAGCGACCGGCTCCCGCGGCCCGGTCGGTCCTCGGCGCGGGCTCCCACCGCCACCAGGTCACGGCGGGGTGGCCCGGTAGCTCGCCCCGGCCGGTCGCCCAGAGCAGCGTCGGCCAGGGGTCGGTGTCGGCCGGCGCGGCGGGGAAGAGCCGGTGCCGCGCCCGGGCGCACAGCGCCGCGTCCGGCTGCCACGGCAGGCCCAGGCCGGTCGCCACGTCGTGCAGGTGGACCAGCGTCTCGACCACGCCCATCGCCGCGAAACCCTCCGGGTCCGCCGCGCCGTCCGGGTGGTAGGCACGCACCGACGGGGGGGCGCGGACCATCGCCGCCAGCAGCGCGCCACACCCCTCCAGCACCTGGAGCAGACCCGCCGGCCCCGCCGCCGGTTCAGCGAAGATGGTCGACGCCGGGCCGCCCGGCCGACGGGCCGCATAGGCGACCGGCACGTGGGTGTCGGGCGTCGGTCGCCTCGGGCCGAGCTGGATCGCGTACGTGAAGAGGTCGTCGGCGACGTGCTCGACGGTCTCCCAGCAGGTCCAGTCCAGGCCGCCAGCGGGGACGTGCCAGTCCCGATCGAGAGCCGGGGTGAGGGTGGTGACCGCCGCGTCGACGGCGTGGAGCACGTCGTCGGCGGTGACCCGCCCGGGCTGTCCGTCAGTTTGCTGCATCGCCCAGCACGTTACGCGTCGCTGTCCGGGCGCCGGGGCCCTGCGTCAGATCGTCGGGCGTTAACCGATCGCTGCGGTCGTTGCCCGGCGGTAGCGTGCGCGCGTGTCCCGCACCGTGACCCTCGTCCTTCTCGACGCCGCCGGCGCGCCGCTGGGCGCCCTGCCACCGTTCGACGTGCCCACGCCCTGGTGGCAGGACATCGCCCCCGTCGTCCAGGAGGCCCGCGAGCGGTACGGCGTCGACGTACAGGTGCTCCGGCTGCTCGGCGGCGACGCCACCGGCACCATCGGCGGCGCCGTGACGTACCTCGGACAGGTCACCGAGCGGCCCACCACGCCGCTGCTGCCGACGGACGTGCAACTGACTGCGGACCCGCTGCGCGCCCCCTACGCCGAGCCGTGCGGACCGGCTCGCAGCCTGACCTGGGCGCGGGCGGAGCTGCGGCGGCTCGGCCGGCCGGTCGAGACCGTCACCCAGCAGCGCACCTGGAACCTGTCGGCGATCTGGCGGCTCGACGGCGCGGGCGGGACCGCCTGGCTGAAGCAGGTGCCGGTGTTCTTCCGGCACGAGGCCGCGGTGCTGCGCCGGCTCGGCCGGGCGGTGCCGGGCCGCACCTCGGCGCTGCTCGCCGAGGACGGCGACGGGCGGATGCTGCTGGAGCACGTGCCCGGCGAGGACCGGTACGGGGCGCCGCTGGACGAACGGCTGGCCATGGCCGCCGACTACCACCCGGTGCAGGTGCGGTCGATAACGGACGTGGCGGAGCTGGTGGCGGCGGGAGTGCCGGACCTGCGCGGTTATGCCTTGGCTGGTTGGATCTGCGGCTACCTCGCTGCGCACGACACCTCGTCGGTGGAGCCGTTGCTGGCGGGGCTGGAGGGGCGGCTGGACGAGGTGCGGCGGTGTGGGCTGCCGGAGACGCTGGTGCACGGGGACCTGCACCCGGGCAACGTGCGGGTGTCCGGTGACCGGCGGACGGTCATCGACTGGGGGGACGCGTTCGTCGGGCACCCGGCGTTCGACGTGCTGCGGTTGAGCGAAGGGCTCGAGCCGGCGGCTGCCTCCGTGGTACTGGCCGAGTGGTGTGCGCGGTGGCGGGAGAGCGTGCCGGGGTGCGAGCCGGAGCGGGCCGTGGAGCTGCTGCGACCGGTCGCGGCGCTGCGGCTGGCCGCGGTGTACGGGATGTTCCTCGCCGGGATCGAAGCGAGCGAGCGGGTCTACCACGCCACGGATGTGGCCGCTTGCCTGAAGCAGGCGGTCGAGGCGGAGAGCCCGCCGACCCTCGAACCGAGCAGCGGGTCCCCGAGCGGACTGGCCACGGCGGAGTGGTCAGCCGGGTAGCTCGATGCGCAGCCGCCGGGCGAGCTCCCGGTGCGCGGCCGACAGAGCGCTCACGGCCACGGCGAGCATCTCGTCGGCCCGGAGCGGACTGGCGAGAGTCACCTCGAAAACCTCGCGATCCGGGTGCTGCGCCTCAGCCACCTCGGGGCGCTCTGCGAGCGCCGCCAGGAGAAGATCGTCGTCGACCACGTCGGGCCCCGTGTCGACCACGGCCTTCAGCTCCTCGGCGAGGCTCACCGCCCACGACAATCCGTCGTTGGTGCCCACCGTGACGCCCGCCAGGAACTTCTCGCGGCTGAGCGCCATGTCCGGGTCGCCGGGGGAGGAGACGAGGTCGGCGAACTGTCGTGGCGCCCGGTCCAGCGCCGCGATGACCACGGGACGGTCCGCCAGCCGAGCGCCGTCGTACTCGTTCCAGCCATCGTGCGAACTGTTCGGCGAGACACCTGGCACGGAATAGCGGCGACGGCGCAACCAGGACATGGGGCCAACTGTCCGACACCCGGCCCCCATACGCAAGCGTCCGTCCTTGAGACCCGAGGGTCAGGCGGCGATGGCCCGAGCTGCGGCGTACGTGTCGGCGGGGAGCGGATGGTGCAGCTGCCAGATGATGCGCATGGGTCGGTCGCCGGTATGCTCGCGGTAGGTCATGGTGCCGGCGTAGAGGTAGGCCGGTGCACCGAGGTCGCGATCGGGCATCTTCGTCTCGCGGATGAAGAGGTGCACCGTCGAGCCGCGGGATGCGTGGTGGATGTAGCGCTGACCGGTCGCCGAGGCGGCCGACGTCGTGCTCTGCGACTCCCACTGGAACAGTTCGTCGGTGATGGCCCGGTCGGCGTACATCGTGGTGGGGGAGTAGTGCTCCTCAGACTTGGCCAGGGTGACGAAGAAGAGGTCGGCCTGGGCATCCGGCAGCCACTTCACCCCTTCCCGCAGCGAACCCGGGTTCGCCATGCCGAACGCGGCGCACGCATCGTTGCGGCTGTAGCGGGCATGCACCCGCAACGGCAGCCCACCCTCTGCCGGCGGTGTCACCCGGTGGATTCGATCGCGCAGCACCTCGGCCACTTGACGCAGCTCCGCGCATCGGGCCGGCTCGGCCCAGAGCCGCGCCAACCGTTCGTCGCGTTCGGTGAGCGACGCGTTCGGCCCCCACAGGTCGAAGTGCAGCATGCCCCACAGCCGCCCGGTGTCCGGCCGCTTACCGGCCGCCACCCGGGCCAGCAGGTCCAGCCGGTCCGGGTCGTCGATGTGCAGCATCCGCCCGATGGCCCGCCCCAACTCCCGATCGTCCGGCCCCGGCTCCGACGTCTCCATGCCGGCGAGCCGGCGTAGCCCGGTCCAGCCGCCGACGCTCGCCGACCGGTACACGTCCTCGACCTCCAGGCCGCTCTCCCGCAGGAACTCGGCCAGGCTCACGTCGCCGAGCTGCCGCAGCTCCGCCACCAGGCCCGGCTTCGACGTGGGCAGCGCGGACTTCAGGTTGCGGAGGACGATCTCCTTGGCGACCCGGTCCAGCTCGATGTGGCACCCGCTCGGCAGGAATGGGAAGTCGTGCTCGACCGCCTCATACACCGCCCGCCGGCTGACCCCGGTCAGCGCCCGCCAGCGTAGGTCGAACCGGAAGTTGGCGTGCTGTCCGCCGATGAAGTCGAGCACCGTCAGGCACGGCTTGTCGTCGTCGAGGCGCAGCCCGCGGCCGAGTTGCTGCAGGAAGATGGTCGCGCTTTCGGTGGGCCGCAGCATCAGGATCGTGTCGACCATCGGCAGGTCGACACCCTCGTTGAACAGGTCCACGGTGAAGAGCACATGTAGCTTGCCGGCCTTGAAGTCCCGGAGCAGCGTCTGCCGCCCGGCGGCGTCAACCCGCGACGTGACCGCCGCCGACGTGACGCCGTGCTTGCTGAACCAGTCCGCCATGAACTCGGCGTGCCCGATGCTCACGCAGAACCCCAACGCCCGCATCCGACCGACGTCGACCGTGTCGCGTACCGCCCGCAGCACCGCCCGGGCCCGGGCATGGTTGCCGGTGTAGACGCCGTCCAGCTCCGCCGGGTCGTACCCCTGCCCGCGCTTCCAGCGCAGCTGCGACAGGTCCACGTCGTCGTGCAGCCCGAAATACTGGAACGGCGCCAGCAACTGCCGTTCCAACGCCTCCCACAGTTGCAGCTCCACGGCCGCGCGGCCGTCGAACCACCGGCGCACGTCGCCGCCGTCGGCCCGGTCGGGGGTCGCGGTCAGCCCCAGCAGTACGCGCGGCCGAAGCCGCTCCAACAACCGAGTGTACGTCGGCGCCTCCGCGTGGTGGAACTCATCGACGATCACCATGTCGTACGCCTCGGGGTTGATCTCCCGCCGGTGCAGCGACTGGATGGAGGCAAAGACGTGCCGCCAGTGCTGCGGCTCCTTGCCCCCGACGAGCGTTTCGCCGAAGCTCCCGTCGCCCACGACCTGGCGGAAGGTCGACAGGCTCTGCCGCAGGATCTGCTCCTGATGGGCGACGAAGAGCAGCGAGTCGACCTCTCCGGCCTTGTGCAGCCGGCGGTAGTCAAGGGCGGCGACGATAGTCTTGCCCGTACCGGTGGCCATCACGACGAGGTTGCGCCAGCGCCCGTGCACTCGCCGCTCCGCGTCCAGGTCGGCCAGGATCTCCGCCTGATACGGGTACGGCCGCACGTCCAGGTTGGCGATCTCGGTTGGCGCCTCGTCACGGCGCTCGCCGCTGAGTGCCGTCCGAAGCCGCTCGGCGTCCTTGGCCGGGTCGTAATCCTCGAAGGCCGGGTCGTTCCAGTAGTCCTCGAACGTGGCGGTGAAGGTGTCGATGACGTGCGGCTGCTCCAGGTTGGAGATGCGCACGTTCCACTCCACGCCGTCGACCAGAGCGGTCTTGGAGAGGTTCGACGAGCCAACGTAGGCGGTGCTGGTGCCGTTGTGGCGGCGGAACAGCCATGCCTTGGCGTGTAGCCGGGTGGTCCTGGTCTCGTAGGACACCTTGAGCTCGGCGCCTAGCTCGGCCAGCCGGTCGAGGGCTCGCTGGTCAGTCGCGCCGAGGTACGTCGTGGTGATGACGCGGAGCCGGCCGCCGCGGGCGATTAGCTCGCGGATGGCCGGCTCGACGATGCGCAGGCCGTGCCACTTGATGAACGCGCAGAGCAGGTCGACCTGGTCGGCGGAGGCCATCTCGTGGGTGACCTCGTGGCCGATCCGCGGCTGGTGGCGGCCGTTGACTAGCAGCGCGCCGGTGGAGAGCGGGGTGGTGGGGCGTTGCGGGAAGGCGGGCTGCGCCGGTGGGGTCGGCGGGGCAGCGATGGCGTGCAGGAGGTGTTGAGCGTCGGTCACCTGGTCCTCTGTGGTCGCCGCCTGTGGGCTGAGGGCGGCGATCGCGTCAGCGATGCGGTTGGCGAGGTCGACCTGGCGGGCGAGCTTGTCGTCGCCGCTGGCGAGGGCTTGCAGGGCACGGCGGGCCAGGGTGGCGATGTGGCGGGCGAGGGCTTCGGGGGCGTCGGCGGGGTCGAGCTTGTCGCGCTGGACCAGGGCCGGGTCGACGTGCTGGAGGAGGTTGTCCATCTCGCGGGTGATCAGGTGCTCGTAGATGCCCCGCTCAAGATCGGTCACCCCGGCAACCTAGCGGGCTTCGGTGCTGCCGCGCTGTCCGCCGCAGGGTCCACTTCATCTGTCGGGTTAGCGACAAAGGGTGCTTTCCATCGTTGCAGGACTTGCTCGACTCGTCCACGTCGCCGGTAGGCCACGGCGGTGCCCCTGCACTGCTTCGATCTGTGCTTGACCGGCGGAAACGCGCAACCGCGGCAAGTTGTTGTCTTGTAGCAATCTCAACTACGGAGGTTATTGACAGCGCAAACAGCTTAGGTGGGACCGGCTGATCGGCTGAGTACATCGGGGTCCCGCTCCCAGGGCTTCCGCCGGTAATGTCCGCGGCACCTTGTGGGGAGGTGAGGTCGATGCTTGCCGGGCTGGAGATGCCACCCGCGGTCGAAGTGGGGCAGGTCATTACCGCCGTGCTGGCCGACTTGCGATCGGGCGACCGTCGCGGCGTGGTGGTGGAATCGCCTCTCGGTGCGGGAAAGTCGACCCCAATTGTGGGGGCCCCTATTGAGCAGGCCGAGGCCGGCGAGCAAGGGGTCCTTGATGCTAGGTGACACTGCAAAGCCCGCACTGACCTCCGCGCGCATACCGTCGGCACGTCATACGACCATCGCGCCTGGACAGTTCGTGCGACACCCGCGCATTCCAGGGATCGGCCGGGTCGTAGCCCGAGTCGACGCCAGCGTGCAAGTTGAGGCGTTCGAATCTGTTGCCGAACCGGTCGTTGCGTCCTGGTCACTACCCGCCAGTGAATGTCGACCGGTCATTCTGCCGCCAGAGACCCGTGTGTACTGGCGCGACGCCGCGACCGGTATGTGGCATACCGGCCGAGTGATCGCCGGTGGGCCGGACGACTACGCAATCCGACTCCCCAACAAGGAATTCGACGTACGGGTGCCGGGCGCCGAATTGCGGGTGCGCTGGCATCGGCCCGTGCGCTCTCCCGTGGAAGTGCTGGCTGTGCGGGCGAACGAATCCCCGTACTACCGCGGCGCGCGCCTACCGATGCTGCACAGCCTGGTCAACCAGCGCGCAGCCTCGGCCAATTTCTCAGCGTTGGTTTCCTCCGCCATCGAAATCTACCCGCATCAGATCGACGCAGCGCTGACCGTGCTCACCGATCCCGTGCAGCGCTACCTCCTGGCTGACGAGGTAGGCCTGGGTAAGACTATCGAAGCTGGGCTGATCATCCGCCAGCACCTCATCGATCATCCAACCGCCCGAATCGCTGTTCTGGCCCCAGACATCCTGCGCCGGCAATGGAGTAGCGAACTGCGCACCAAGTTCTTCACCGAGGATTTCCCTCGGGCGGACATCCGGATCGGCCAGCACGAAACCCCGGAACGCTGGAACGAGTATCACCGGTTCGACTTGGTCGTAATCGACGAGGTGCACAACCTCACGCGGGCCGGCAACCCCCATGACGAGCCGTACCCGCAACTGGCGGCCCTAGCCCATGCCGTTCCCCGGTTGATCCTGCTGTCGGCGACGCCGGCCACCGCTCGCCCGGAGTTGCACCTGAGCCTGCTGCACCTGCTTGACCCCCACTTGTACCGGTGGGCGGATCTCGAACAGTTCCGGCAGCGCTTCGCCGATCGGCGGCGACTTGCTAACGCGGTCCACGGGCTAAACGCGGATCTCGAGATGCTGTTGCCGGATGTGCTGTTGGAAATCGCGGAACTGATCCCAGGCGATGCCGTCTTCACTCGACTCGCGGACGACGTCCGCCAGTTCCTCACCGAGGACGACGAGTTGCGCGAAGAGGCTGACCGGCCGCGGCTGGCCGGCGCCCTGGAGGTGCTGCGCGCGCACATCAGCGAGACCTACCGGCTGCACCGGCGCATGATTCGGCACCGCCGAACGCAGGTGCTGCGCGTGACGGACGACGACCTCTTGCCGTTCGAGGTCAGTGGTCGTCGCCGCCCGGAGACGCTGACGTTGGGCGGCCAACGGGCAGACCTCGTCGACCAGGCGCTGCTGGGTTGGCAGCAGCGGGTGGCTCAGTGGCTGCTGGACCACGATGACAACCAATGCGCGCACCGGTATGGCCAGGTGCTGGCGGTGCTCGCTAGTCGGGCCGCCGAAGTATCTGACGACCTTGCTGACGCGCTTCGGTGGCGGCTCGACGGAGACGAGGCCGCCGCCGACCGAGCCGGCCTGTCAGCGACCGAGCGGGCACTGTTGCGGCAAGCGCCGCCTCTGCCGTTCGAACGTCAGACACTGACCGAGTTGGCCGTCGCCGCTGGCACCGCCGCGCTGCGCCTCAACGGCCTGGCCCAAGCAATCAAAGGCCGGCAACGGCCGGTCGTATTCTGCGGTCCAGGCCAGCTAGCCGACGACCTCTCGGCGGTGTTAGCTCGACGCACCGCGTGGACGGTACTGCGTCATACCCGCACCCGTACTGCCGCCCAGGTTGCCGCTGACCTAGACCGCTGGCGCGCTGGCGGGGCGCTGCTGCTGGTCGACGGCTCGGGTGAGGACGGCCTCAACCTGCAGGACGCCGATCTTGTCATTCACTTGCGGCTCCCCTGGTCGCCTAATCGGCTGGAGCAGCGACTGGGCCGGGTAGACCGGTTCGCCGGATGCTTCGGCGCAAGCGGTGAACCCGCTCTCCAGTACTGCGAGGCGGGCGGCAACGCGGACGAGTCGTTCGTCGCGGCCTGGCGTGAGTTGCTGATAGGGGCATTCGCCGCATTCGACGGTTCGTTGTCGGCACTACAAGACATCTTGGAAGAGCTGCAGGTCCAAGCTTGGGAGGTGGCCCTGCGCGAGGGACCGACCGCTATGAGAGCAATGGTTGATTCGGTTACCGCTGCCCTCGGTCGGGAGCGCCGGGAAATTGAGGCAATGGACGCCTTGGAGTCCGTCCATCACGGCACGCTGGGAGTGCGCCTGGCTAAGCGCATCGACCGGATGGAGCAGAGCTGGCCGCAGCACGAACGAGCCCTACGTGCACTGATCCACGGCGCCAGCGGCGGACTGCGACTGACGGTGGAGCCCGACAGTGGGCCGGTAGCCACGATCGGAGTCGACCACCGGAATCCACCACTGATCTCACCGCTGATCCTGGCCGAGGAAGGTGGCCGTCTGCCGGCTGACAGCATGACCGGTGCATTCAACCGCAACGTGAGCCTGCGCCGGCCCGGGGTGCGACTATTCCGCATCGGCAACCCTCTCATCGAACTACTCGCCGCCGTCATGGCAATAGACGATCGGGGCCAGGCCTCCGCGCTGTGGCGGCCGGGACGATCGCAGGAGGCAGTGTACTTTGGTTTTGACGTCATTGTTGAAGCCGACTTGGATGCTGCGCTCTCCCATCCGGCGGCAGGCGCGGAAGCCCGACATGCCATCCGGCGTCAGGCCGATCTGCTGCTGCCGCCGTTTATGGACCGCATATGGTTGAACACGGCAGGCGCGCGAGTCAGTGACGAGGCCTTGCTGCGCTGGTTGAACGCCCCGTATCCGCACCAGCGAGACGTCAACTTGAACGCTGATCGAATCAGCCCGCTCTTGGACAGTTTCGGCGGCGCTGATCGTTTCGCCGCGGCCGCGCGGCGTGCCGAGGCCACCGCCCTGCATGTGGTCGCCCAAGGCGATCGCGTACGTGACCGGACTGCCGCTGCCTACGACGAAGGCAATAGAGCACTGGCTGTTCAACGGGCGCAGGCACTGGCTCGGAAGGCAGCCGGCCGACTGCTATCAGACACCGAAAGCTACGTCACCGACGTCGCGCTGAGTAACCTTCTCGTCAATGGCCTGCGCACGCCGAAGCTGCGGGTTATGGCCGCGATATGTGTCGCCGGGGGCGACCTGTGGGGAGCCAGTCATGTCCCACGATGATTGGACCACCGCCCAGTCAATCTGGCGGGCGTGGCCGCGCGGTCACGCCGACATTCCGGCTGCCGGCACGTGTCGGCGACTACGCGATGCGCTGGCTGGGCTCACCCACGGCACGGCCCGGTGGCGGGACGTCACCGCCCTGACCCGTCAGGTGCTTCTGGAAAACCACGCCCGCACCGACGTCCAGTTGTCGCTGGTGGTGCCCCTGGATCCTGCGCTGCCGGACGCCCGGCAATGGGAGTCGGCGCTCTGCGCGACATTGGCCATCCAGGACGGGCTGCGGATAAGCGCTGAACCATGGACTCCTCACAGTGATGAGACCGCCAAGGCCGACATGTGCCAGGTCTACGCCGAAGCTTCCAGCCGTTCACTGACGGTGCCGGCAGACCCCTTCTGGACCGAGGCGCTGGGACCACGGTTTACCCATTACACCTCTCAGGGGCAGCGCCAGGCCGCGCGCACCGTGGCTACGGCGCCGCCCGGCGCCACCGTCATCGCCTGTCTGCCGACGGGCCAGGGTAAGACGGAGGTGGCGTGGGCCAGCGTGTTGCCGGCGACGCGACACGGTGGCGTGGCGGTGATGGTGGTACCGACCGTGGTCCTCGCCCTGGATATGGAGCGGCGACTCCGCCAGCACCTGCTTGAGTGCGATAACGGCGAGGGTGCGGCGCGCACGTACGCCTACACAGGCGGTCAGGACCAGGCGACGAAGGAGGCGATCCGCCGCGAAATCCGTTCGGGCCAACAGCGCGTGGTAATCGCTGCTCCTGAGGCGCTGATGACCGGCCTGAGCAGCGCGCTGGACGCGGCCGCGGCGGCCGGTCACCTGACCCATCTGATCATCGATGAGGCGCACATCGTCGAGCAATGGGGCAACGATTTCCGGCCGGAGTTCCAGGCGATTGCTGCCAAGCGTCGCTCCTGGCTGGACCAGGCCCCGCCCGGCCGGCAGGTGGTGACCGTGGCGATGAGCGCCACACTCACCGCCGGACAGGTTCAGACGCTGACCAGTGCCTTCGGTGGCCCTGGGCCCCTGGAGTTGGTCTGGGCGTCGCACACCCGACCTGAGCCGATCTATCTGGTTGACGAGTTCGGCGACCTGGACGCGCGTGACGCGGCGGTGCTGGAGGCGGTCAACGCCCTGCCCCGGCCGCTGATTCTTTACACCACCACCCGCGAGGACGCCGAACTGTGGTGCGACCGACTGGACCGGGCGGGCTTCGGCCGCATCACCCGGCTGACCGGGGAGTCCAGCGAGACGGAGCGACGTGCGGTGATTGCGGGGTGGCGCGGCGAAGATGCCACCGGAGCGCCGACCAACACTCGGTTTGACGTCGTCGTCGGTACCTCGGCGTTCGGTCTGGGCGTGGACATGCCCAACGTCCGCGCGGTGGTACACGCCTGCCTACCTGAGACCATCGACCGCTACTACCAGGAGGTGGGGCGCGGGGGCCGAGACGGCCGCCCCTGCGTCGCGTACCTGGCGACGGCGCCAGGCGACCTGAACCTGGCCGAGCGGATCAATCGGATGATTCTGATCGGTGACGACCGCGGCTGGCTACGGTGGCAGGCTATGCGCAGCAAGGCGCGGTGGTTGCCGGACGGCAGGCTGGAGATCGACCTGATTCAGCTACCGCCGCACCTGCGCGACGAATCCGCCCGCAACGTCCAGTGGAACGTCAAGCTGCTTAACCTGATGGAGCGGGCGCACTTGATCCGCCAGGAGGCGCCGGCCCAGCGGCAGGACCAGAGCGAGGCCGCCTCGCCTGCGGGAAACCACCCCGTGCTCCGGGTCGTCGCCGAACTGGACGGCCGGCTCAACGACCCTGCCTACTTCGAGGAAGTATTCAACGCCCAGCGCGCCCAGGTGCAGGAGCAGCAGCGCGCCTCGCTGCGCCAGCTGTCCACCCTCATCACGGGAGACCGCTGCGTGGCGAACGTACTGGCCGAGCATTACCGGGTGCCGTGGGACGGCGGGGTGCTGACGACCGCGCGTTTCTGCCGCAGCTGCCCCTACTGCCGTCGCACCGCCCAAGTCGTCGACTCTGGCGGCCTGCGCCGGCGCGGGACCGAACCATGGCCGGACAACGCCCGCTGGCCTGCGCCGCCCGACCCACTGGCCACGTACCGGGGGGGTGGTCCCCTGCTGAGCATCGCCTGGTCTCAGCGTTCCCGATTCGACGACCTGATACCGGACCTGATTGAAGCGCTGGCCCGCCGTGGTTACGCGGTGGTCGGCGGCCCCGGCGTGACCGCGGCCGTGATGCGCCGAGCACAGCATCGGGCTGCACCGAACCCCATCATCGTGGACGGCGACAACAGCATGCTCAACACGTACGAAGGACCACTGGTCTGGCTGCTGGACGACGCTCAGGAGCCATTGCCGGCGGCGGTGACCGAACGCCTGGCCGGGCCGGGACCAACCTACCTGGTCCATCCGGCCGAACTGCCTGACCCGCAGCGGCCGGATACTCCGTTGCGGTACATGAATAGATCCATCGCGCTCGACATCTTGGTGAGGGACTCCGCATGGTAGCGCTGATCAACGTCGAGTCGTCGCTGCCGCGACCGCTGTGGGCCCTGGTCCGCCACCTCGCCGGCCAGCCGCGCAAGCGGCAGCGACTGCCCGACGCCGAGGCCGTCCTCAGCCCACCGAGCCTCATCCCCGGGGGTGACAAGCAGCGGACCTTCGAACGGGCGGTGGGCACCGCCGAGGAACTCGGCCTGGTCGAGCGGATCGAGGAGAACCTCGTGTTGTCCGCCGACGCGGCGGCGGTCGGCGGCGAAAACATCGAAGCTTTTTACGACCTGCTGCGCCGGCGCGTGCTCACCCGGGTCGATGCCGAGACACTCGCCACCGACCCGTCACAGACGCGGGGGAAGGACCTGCTGCGCTCCCTGTGCTGGTTCCTGACCCTGGACAGCCAGGTGGCCCTGGTGACGGCGAACACCTTCGGTAGCGAACAGCACAACGCACTGGCCGAGGACCTTGGGAATCCGCTGAAGAACATGGCGCGGTGGAACGGCTTTACCTACTGGGCGCCGGCCCTGGGCTTCGCCGACACGCCACTGCTGCCATACAGCGGGGCGCGGGCACTGGTGCCCGACTGCACCCGGGCGGTACGGCGCACGGTGCGGCAGACGTGGCGGCCAGGTACCCAACTGACCGCCCGCGAGTTCGTCGACGGGCTGCTCGAGGCGCTGCCGGTGCTGCCCGGTGGGCGGTCCAGCTTGGCACTGGGTCTCGAACCGGGTCTGCATGACGTGTCGGCCACGCTGTCGTTCGCGCTGCAACGAGGCTGTGAAGAAGGCTGGTTGACCTTGAGCGCGCCGTCGGACGCCGCCGGCGGCGTCCAGTACAGCGACCCGCGCGCCGCCGGTGGCGTAGGCCGGTTCACCGACGTCCAGATCGGAGCAGACGACAATGTCTGACCTGCGGGAAAGGGTCTGCTGGGAGGTTTCCACAGCGATCGCCACGCTGAGCACCGAGGCGGTCAGCCCGTCCACCTCGGTGTTCCTGGCCACCCACGCGCCGCTACGGATCAGCCGACGCGACCCGCAACTGCGCACCGACGTAACTGGCGCAGCGGTCACCGAGGAAGAGGTACTGCAGGATTTCCTGCACCGTCCGCTGGGCAACGGCGTGCTGCTCATGCCGGTCATCGGTCAGTCCGGCACCGGCAAGTCGCACCTGGTGCGCTGGGTGTACGAACGCACTCGGCGGCGGCCGGCCGACAACCGTGTGGTGATCCACGTTCCCAAGGCAAGCACTAGTCTGCGCGCCCTGGTGAGGATCCTGCTGGACCGCGAGGACATCGTCAGCGAAAAGCTGATCCAACTGCGCCGGCAGGTCGATGACCTGGCCAGTGGAATGGACGAGCAGGCGCTGCAGCGCCATCTGCTGTTCGCCCTCGCCGAGGCGGTCGCCGCGGCCGACCCCGGTACCGACAGGAACCGTCGAGCACTGGTCGGCTCCGCGAGGCTGGCCATGGTGCTGCGCGACGTCCACGTCAGCGGCTACCTGACCCAAGAGGGCGGACTGATCCCCCGCCTGGCGGCCAGCCTGCTGCATGACCGGGGTGACGGCGAGTCGGACCGACCGACGCAGTTCACCCCGGAGGACCTGCCGCACATCGCCGACGTCAACGCCGCCGCCGCCGACGTCCGGTCTCTGCTCACGCTGATCATGGGCCGGCCCCAGTTGCAGAAGGCCGCTGCCGACCTGATCACAGAGAACCTTTCCACCGCAGTACAGCAGGTGTTCAAGCTCGGCGGCCGACTGCAGGACGCCATGCTGACCATTCGCGAGGAGTACTACAAGCAGGGCAAGGAAATCATCCTGCTGATCGAGGACTTTGCGGTCATCCAGGGGCTGCAGCGCGACCTGCTCGAGGCGCTGATCGAAGCCGGCGTGCGCGACGGCCAGCAGGTGCTGGCCCCGGTACGCACGCTGATGGCGGTGACCACCGGTTACTACCGCAACCTGGCCGATACCGTCGTGACGCGCGTCGAAGCGGCTACCCCCTATGTCTACGACCTCGACGCCCCGTTCGACCCGGATACCGAAGGTCCCGGGTACACGATGAACTTCGTCGGTCGG
The DNA here is from genome assembly GCF_052981855.1 of Micromonospora sp. LZ34. Taxonomy (NCBI): domain Bacteria; kingdom Bacillati; phylum Actinomycetota; class Actinomycetes; order Micromonosporales; family Micromonosporaceae; genus Micromonospora; species Micromonospora sp. LZ34. The sequence goes on along the minus strand of NZ_JBRIQN010000015.1, from coordinate 63,244 downwards.
TACCTTAACGCCGCCCGAATCGGAGCGGAGAACCTGGACGCGGCCGGTGTGGCCGACAACGCGCCCGTGCCAAACGCGTGCGCCGAGTGCCAGTTCGGCCCCTCCTGCCACGAGGCGTTCGGCGTCTCAGAGGACGGATACGGCCTGTTCCCGTTCAACTGGGAGGCCCTGCGCCGGGCCGTCGAGAGCACCGCCGGCGAGGACGACACGTTCAACCCCCGTCGGGTTATCGGGCGGGTCATCCGGCCGGTACTGGAGGACGCCGAGTCACTGGCCACCGGCCGTTTCCCCAGCCCTCGGTTCAGGGAGCAGTTTCCGGTGGCCCGTGGCCAGTCTGCGCTTTCGCCGGCGGTCAAGGTAAACATCGAGGACCTAGATCCGGTGGATTACGAACGTCGGGGACTGCTGCTGGAGTTCTGGGGGGGCGCTCCTACGGGAGTGCGCAACCTGAAGTCGGGCATCCATGAGGCATTTGGGATCAACATCCTCTCCACCGCGCCGACGGCGTCCGTCACTCCTCCGCCTCCTCGACGCTCACCCGACAGCCCAGGCACCGCCAATCCGCACGTCCAGAAGCCGGCGCCCGTCGTCGATCCGCAGGACAAGTGGCCGAGTTCACTACGGGCCATGGTCGACTACGTTGCCGAATGGGAGGCAGGCCGTCGCCCGCTGCACCAGAACACGGCATCGGAGATCCGGCGCATCATCAGTACCGCAGTTGTCAACCGGTGCGACTGGAGCAGACCACTGATGGCCGAGCCGAGCGCTGATGTGAAACGCGTGGCTTGGCCGGCCAAGTCCAGCGTCGTGTCCATTGAGGATGCCGAGGCCGAGGCGCAGAGCGCCGGGGCGCCGATCCGCTTCAAGCGCAACGCGCGGAACGCCGTTTTCTTTCGCCAATTGCTTACCTTGGAGCAGGGGGTCGATGATCCCGGTAATGCCGCCGCCCTGCCGCAGTTGGCCCGAATCGCCGAGCGGTACCAGGGCGACCTCGTCCGGGCGGTGCAGCGGGTCCGGTCCGCCGAGGAGGAGCACCTGATGGCGGGCCTGACCGTGTCGTTGATGGGCGCTTCGCTGGGTGGACTGGCCTGGCCCGGCATGAGCGATGCCGATCTGATGGATGTGGCGTTCGACGACGGCGCCTCGTGGCGCCTGGCCGACGCCGCCCTGCGCACCGAGCGCTGGGTCGACGCCTACGAAAAGCATCGGACCCACCGCCGCGCGCTAGTCGCGGAGTTGCGTCAGTTGCTGGGTGCCCGGCAGGGCACCACCGGCGCGGACGCACGGATCCTCGACGCCGCCCGGGCCCTGCCGCTGGTACGCCGCGCCGCTACCTTGTGGACATGGGAGCCCGGCGCGACCACGGCGCCCTGGTACCGGGGCGCCGCGGCTTCGCTCCGCACTTTCGAGACGCTGGTGGAAGGCCAGCTGACCGTGTTGCGCCAGCACCGTGACCGGCTCGCTGGATGGCTGCCGATCGGTGTGGGCCTCGGCGAAACGCTCGACGCCGTCGAGCAGGCGTTCCAGGAGGCGACGGCAGTCGGGCTGGTGCCCAGTGGCGAGATGCGGCAGACGTTCCCGGCGCGACTGGCTGAGATGCGAGCCCGCGACGGGCGAGCCGTCGACCAACTGCGCCGCGACCTGGAACGGATCGAGTCGGCCGATGACGGCCAGTGGCAGCGGGCCCGCATCACGGCGGCGGTCCGTGACCGCGGCGTCGACCTGGCGCCCCTGATGGAGTTTCTGCATGACTGCGATGAGTGGCTGACTGGCGGCCTGGAGTCGGCCCGCCTGCGCACCGGTGGGCTGGGCGAGGATCTTGCCGAGAAGGTCCGCGAGGTGCGCACCGAGTGGGAACTGATCGTGGCGGACCCGCACCGTGGAGAGGAATCCCATGAGTGACCAGTCAGTGCGGGACAAGGCCCTAATGGTGGCCTCGGAGGCCCGGCGGATCGGGTTAGGCCAGCAGGAGGAGGCGACCGCCGTAGCGGTGAGCACCAGGATCAGCACCCTGCGCGACAAGCTGGACGGGTTGCGGACCACGCTGGAGGCGGCGCGCCGCTTGAACCGGTACGGTGCCGCCATCCCGCTGAGCAACGTCGACGATGGCCTGGACCGTTTCCGCCAGCGCGCCGGCGAGGGCCTGCCCTCCAAGGCGGCCCTCGACGCCGCGGCCCGTACGGTGGAGCGGGTGGAGAACCAGCTGCGACAGGCGTTGCGGGGGGCGTGGCGGGTTTGGTGCGAGCAGCGCCTGGCGGAACTGCGCCAGGACCGGCTGGTGATGCTCTCCGCCGGGGAGGCGTCCGCCGCCGAGGAGGCCCTGGCCGACCTCGAGAGGCTGCGCCGCGGTGATCCGCGGGCGGCGGCCGTCCAGCAGTTTGTGATCAGCCACCGCGAACTGCGCGCACAACTCGACAACGTCCCAGATCCCGATCCCGAGGTGCTCGAACTGCTACGTCGTCTGCAGGTCGGGACAACGCTGGACAAGCTGACACCGGCCGATCTGCAGTTGCTGTTCGACCGGCAGCTCGCCCGCACCGTCGAGGTCCGGCGGAGGGCGACATGATCGACGACCGGCGGTTCCTGTCCGGGGTTCTCGACGACCTGGAAGATCTGGAACTGCCGCTGCTCAGTTGGGGCGTGACCAGCGGCGTCATCGCCCGCGACGAGGTGCTGGCCGCGATTGAAGAGCGCCTGCTCCATCCGGATGCGCCCGACGTGCTCGCCGATGAGGTGCTGGAGGAGTTGGAGCGGCGCGGCCTGGTAATCGAGATTCCTCGATCATCGCCACGGAGCTACCGGACCAGGTTGGCCGAGACGGTGCGGCTCACCGCCGCGCTGCGTCAGATGTTCCCGACAGCTAACCGGACCGGCCGCTGGTGGGATCATTCACCGAAGCTGGTCGCCGACTACCGCCTGCACGTCGCCCGGCGCCGATACCCAGCGCGGAACATCCCCGCCAAGTCGCTGCTGGCGACACTGTCGTCGCTCGACGAGAACGGTCTGGACGAGCGACAGGAGGCGATAGTACGGACCCTGCTCGGCAAGCGTGATCTTGCCCGGTTCCAGGTGGAGGCCAGCGCCGTGATCCGGCGCCACATCGCCGCCGGCGTTGCCCGGGCGGTGATCGTTGGCGCGGGTACCGGTAGCGGCAAGACCTTGGCGTTCTACCTGCCGGCGTTGATAGCGATGGCCGACCACGTCCAGGCCGGCGGTAGCGGTGTGCATACCCTGGCGCTGTACCCGCGTAACGAACTGCTGCGTGACCAGCTCCGCGAGGCGGTGGCGAACGTCGCCGCGGTGAACGAGGCGCAGCGCGCACACGGCGGCCCACCGCTGCGCATCGGCGTTCTATACGGCGACACCGTCCATCAGGTTGACGACCGTCGGCTGGGCCACCGCGTCGACGGGGCGTGGCGTCGGCACGGCGCCGACGCCGTGTGCCCTTACCTCAAGTGTCCCACCTGCCGTGGCGACCTCGTCTGGCCCGAGGCCGACCGCACAGACGTGCCCCCGCGGGAGCGCCTACGCTGCGCCGATCAGCGGTGCGCCCAGCCAGTGATCACACACCTGGTCCTGACCCGGGACGGCCTGCACCGCGACCCGCCGGACCTGCTGTTTACTACCACTGAAATGCTCAACATCAGCAGCACGGACCCGCGGCAGGCCCCATTGCTCGGCTGGACCGGCCGAAAGGTACCCAAACTAGTTCTGCTCGACGAGGCGCACACCTACGGCGGAATGCACGGTGCGCAGGTCGCGCTGCTGCTGCGCCGGTGGCGCAGCGGCCTGGGCCGCCAGGCCACCTTCGTGGGACTGAGCGCGACGCTGCGCGACGCTGCTGACTTCTTCAGTGAGCTTACCGGTATCAACCGCCAAGATGTCGACTACCTGGCCCCCCTGCCCGCGGACCTAGAAGAGGAGGGCCGGGAGTATGCGATGGCGCTGCGGGTGGATCCGGTATCCAGGGTCAGTCCGCTGTCAACCACTATCCAAGCGGCCATGCTGCACGCCCGCACCCTGGATGTGCGCGGGGCCGAACTGCTGTACGGGTCTCGCGGGTTTGTGTTCACCGACGACCTCGACGTGACCAACCGCCTGTTCAACGACCTCACCCACGCCGAGGGGGGCCGGACCGCGGGGCCGCAACGCCGGCCCCAGGTGCTGGCCGGTCTCCGCTCGGCGAACGGCGCCACCCACGACCAGTACGTCGCTGGCCAGTCCTGGGAACTGGTGCACCGCATCGGCCGGCACCTCGACGCGCAGGCGACGACCCACGGCCTGCGGGTCACCCGTACGTCGTCGCAGGACAGCGGGGTGGACCAGGACGCCGACCTGGTGGTGGCCACCGCATCGCTAGAGGTCGGCGTGGACGACGACCGAGTTGGCCTTGTCATGCAGCACAAGGCGCCACGCGACGCCGCGTCATTCCTGCAGCGGCGCGGCCGGGCCGGCCGACGCCGCCTCACCCGGCCGTGGACCGTGGTGACGTTGTCGGACTTCGGCCGCGACCGGCTCACCTATCAGGCCTACGACCAACTATTCGCCCCGGAACTGCCGGCCAGGCGGTTACCGGTGGGCAACCGGTTCGTGCTGAAGATCCAGGCGACCCAGGCGATGCTGGACTGGATCGGCCGGCGTACCCAGTCCGACTCTCGCCGCGTGGTCCGGGCCCAAGATCCGAGGGCCCGTGACCCACATCCGGGCACAGAGGCCGTGCTCAAGCAACTGCAGGTGCTGCTTGAGGACGCCAACGTCCAGGCCGACCTGGCCAACTGGCTGCGGCGGGCACTGGACATTTCCCCCGACGAGGTGATCGCGCTTCTGTGGGAGCCGCCACGCTCGCTACTGCTCAGCGTCGTTCCGACCATCCTGCGCCGACTGGAGTCGCGCTGGCGCGCGTACGCGCCCGAGCCAGGAGCGCGGCTCGGATCCCTGCTGCCGGAGTTCGTGACCCGTACGTTGTTCGATCCGCTCAACGTGCCGGAGGTGTACTTCCGGCTGCCGTTTAACGCCGGCGACGAGTCTATGCCGATCGAACGGGCGCTACGCGAGGCGGTGCCGGGCCGGGTCAGCCGCCGCTACGGCTACCGCAGCGCCCACGACCGCACCTGGCTACCGCTGCCCGACCCGCAGGCCGCAGGTGCTCTGGAAATCTCCTCGTTCGCCGCACAGTACGACGACGAAGGCTGGTGGGAGCCGTCCGGCAAGCCGCGGGTACGTGTGGTGCGTCCACATTTGATCACATTGGCGAAACCGCCGCCCGAGGTGCTTGACCAGTCACAGGGCATCCCCGTGTGGGCATCGCAGTTCGTTCCCGACCACCTATATGAGGGAGCAGTCCCCCGGCCATCGAGTTGGCAGGACCGCGTACAGTCGGTGGAGTTTGCCACGGCCGCTGGCGGCAACCCAGTTCAGGTCCGGCGCATGACTACCGGCGCTGCCTGTACCACGGTGAGCGGCACCGGACGTACGACAACGGTCACTAGCAGCGTGGAGTATCGGCACCGCGGTGAGCCTGCGGCGCTGGGCTTTAGCTTGGACGTCGACGCAATCCGGTTCACCTTGGCGCCCCTGGACCGAGGCAATAAGGCGGTCGCCGCGCACCTGCGATCACCACAGTGGCGGTCCATTGCGTTCAAGTCCGCCTTGGCCGCGGACCCGGCACTCGACGACGACGCCAACGGGTTCCAGCGCGGCTGGCTGGCCCTGGTCTACACCACCGCCTACGCGCTGCGGCGTGCCAACAACAGTGACAACGACGCCCAGCAGGACCATCGGGCGCTGGCCGGCGGCCGGTGGGCGGACCACATTGATCGGATACTCAACGCCATCTACCGCAGCGACGGCAGTACCACGCCCAGCCGCCTGGTCGACGACCTGAATGCCCTCGCAGGACGGCCCGCAGTCATCGACGCGGTGGACCGTCATAGCCACCTCCTCTGGGGTGATGATGTGGCGGCGCTGACCGCGGACCTGGCCCAACGCGCCTACCGGGAGACCATCGCCGCAGCGATCCTGAACGCCGCGCAACGGGCCTGCCCCGATGCCCAGGACGGAGACCTCATCGTCGACGTCCTGCCGCCCGAAACGGCCGAGGGCACCACAACGATCTGGCTGAGCGAGACCGCGATCGGCGGCCTCGGCGTCATCACCCAACTCGTTCCCTATTACCAGCAGGACCCGCGCCGGTTCTGGGCGCTCGTCGACAGCGCACTGGCACCCAGCGACTACGAGTACCTACACACCACACTGACCCAACTGCTGCGGCATCTGGTGGCCGAACCGCAGTCCCCGGCGGCCCGCGCTGTTGCTACGCTGCGCGATCCGCCCTCGGCTGCAGAAGCCGAACAGGCGCTGGTGACGCTGCGTTCGTCCTGGGCGAAGATCGATGGCTATCCCCGTCCCCAGGCGTTGGCGGCGCTGTCCACCCGGCTGCTGCGGCAGGGCACCGACGCCGGCACCGACCGGCTGGTGCTGGACCTGATGCACGCCTGGGACAGGGTCCAGGATTGCCTTGGGTTTGAAGTCGAAGCAGCCATCTTCGCCTACCTCGTCGGCACCGGTAGCATCGCAGTTGCCGGGCTGGACCCGAGCCGCTTTGGAGCCGACCAGGTGTACAGCATGCTGTGGCCGCGGGGCGCGGAGGCCCGGTCCCAGCACTTGGTCCACTACCAGCCGTACTCGCCGCCAGCGCTGCTCGACCGCCTACTTGTCCGAGCGGCCCACGACGAGCGGCTGACTCAGGTTGACGTCACCGAGCCAGACTGGCGGGAACGCTACCTCGAGGAGGTCGCTGCGCGAGGAGCAGTGCGGCTGGTCGCACCGGTCGACCGGATTGCTGGCCTTACTGCCGCCATGCGCGCGATACCAACCATCGCCGTGGACCACAGAGCGCTGCGGGTGTATGGCGATGTCCGCGCCGTCGATCGAGAGGACGCACACGTGCGCTGTGTGGTTGAGATTCGGGAGTTCGCCCAGTGAGTGACGAGCGGGTGGTTCGGACCAGCGGCAGCACGGGGGTTCGGATCGACGGAATCCTAACCACGGTCCTGCTTGCCGAGTTGATGACGCCGAGCCGCCGTCTGTGGCTCGTGTCACCGTGGATTGGCGACGTGGACGTTATCGACAACCGCGCCGCCACCTACGACAGCGTCTTCGTCGACCCCTCAAGTCGTGTCTACACCTTCTCTGAGGTGCTGGCCGGGATCACCCACGGCGGTGGCCGGCTGTCGGTGGTGACACGATCCGACCCCTTCAACGATGCTTTTGTCGACCGGCTGCTGCGGCAGGCGGCGCCGGGCTACGCCCAGGTGGTGCGCGCCGAGGACGTGCATGAGAAGACGCTGTGCGGGGACGACTGGTTGTTGACCGGCTCAATGAACTTCACCTACCGCGGCATGAGGGTGAACGACGAAATCGTGAATTACCGGGTGGATCCCGCGGCCGCCAGCACTGCTCGGGTCGACTTTGCCCGCCGCTTCGAGAAGGCCAACTAAGGGCCACGATGGACTCCGAGACCTTTCTAGACCGCTTCTTCGGCCCGGGCAACACGTCCTGGCCTGGGCGTGACCCCCGCTCCCAGACCGCCGTATTTCTCTCCGACTACCTCGCCCTGCTGTCCGACAACTCCGATGCGCCCTACATCCTGCCGCGCAACGAACCCGGCAACCCACACAAACACATCTACGTCATCCCTCGGCTCAGTCGTCATGCAACGACAGTGCGGGAGTGGCTGGCCGCGTTCGTGGTGCCGAGCCACGCCGCCTTCGTCAACCGCCCCGAGGCGCTGCGTGCCGGTGACCCAGTCGATGACGCCGTTGCAGCATTCGTCGGCCACCGCCGCGTGTTTATCCTGGAACATCCACAGCAAGGCTCCCGCAGTGTGTGGGCGGCGCTAAGCCGGATGCGCCGCACCATCAGCCAGCGGCCGACCAGCCACTCTGATGTGCCGATGCCCGTGGGGCGCTTGCTGGCAGAATTCGACCTGGCAATGGCCGCCGGCGACCACCGCGCCACTGCGGAATTGCTGGGCCGGCTGGAGGGCACCGGCCTCAGCGGGATGAACCTCACCTACCTCACCATCAAGCGGCTCGCCCGGCTGGGCAACCACGGTGAGCTCCTACGCCTGCCCGCGCTACGCGACGTGGTCGCCACACGCCCGCCAGCGCCGGTTCGTGAGGCGATCCTGGATGCGATTTACTCCACGGTGCTTGCCGGCCCACTCGCCGACGGCAACACCGAGGCGGCATTGCAAGGCCTGGTCCTTCGCGGGGAGTTGGTGCCGGCGCTCGCCGACGGCTCGCTGTCCGGTTTCGGTGTCGAGGCCCTTACTGCGATCGCGCTCGCGGCTTTCGCTACTAACGACGCCGCGCTGTGGGATCGGCTCCGGAACGATGGCGACGCGTGGCAGCGACTCGGCGCAGCCTGGCCCGACTTACTGACGTCCGCCGGTTATCCGGCCTCGGCCGTCGAGCATCACGCCCTTCCGACCACCCCCACGGAGGCATCCCCGGGCGAGGACCAGGAAGACGACGCGCTCTCCCACGTACGGTCTATCCCGGCCCGGCCAGGATCCTGGCTAGAGTTGGTGGGGGCGATAGCCAGGGCCGAGGACGTTAGCGAGGTGATTGCCGAAGGGGCCTGGCGCTCCTGGCCGCCGGCGGCCACTTGCGATCTAGCGCTCGCCGAAATGCTCAACGGCCTCGACGACGACGGCGCCGAACGGGCTTGGACAACCGTCGGAGCTTTCGTCGACAGCGATGGATATGGACACCCAGCCAGTCACACTGCGCAAGCATTCCTGACCAACGCGCTGAGCCACAATCGGTTTCGGTCTAGTGACATGGCCGGCGTGGTCGCTCTTCTGGAAATCACTCTGCGCGGCGGCCTGCCAGCGGCAGAGTACAGAACTCTGCTGGACGACCTTGGCGCGGAAAGCGACCGCTGGATCAGCGTGAACCAGGCGTCAGTCGTCTTGGACATGTGCGACGTAGTCGCTCGCGCTCCAAGCCCCGACAAGGAGGCGCGCCTGCGACTCCTTCAGCTACTCCTGGCGCCGTTGGCCATGCAAGGCGGCCGACTGGAAGCCGACCAGTTCGCGTTGGCGTGCCTCTTGAACGACGAATTCGGCTTGGGTCTTGCCTGGACTTCCCCGGCGAACCCGCCGCCCAGCACCAAGTCGACGCTTACCTCAGCACGTCAGGTGCTGTTGTACTCCTTGGACGAAGGGGCACTGCGACGCGCGAGCAGCATTCTGGCTGGATTGGCGCCCGCGTTGAACGTGCAGCTCAGTAGCGACCACGTTGGAAGTCGGCAGCTGAAGCAGTGGGTTCATCGGGCCGACATCATCATCATGGCTACCCGTTGCGCCACGCATGCTGCCACCGGCTTCATCCGGTCGACTGCGCGTCCTGACGCCACGATTCGTGAGGCTGAGGGTGCCGGATCTGCGTCGTTATTGCGTGCCGTGATATCTGCAGCTAGCGAGCGTGGAGCGATTGCGGTATCGAGCGCCTCTTGATCTGTGGTGCCGCATTAATAGAACGCGACCGAGGTAACTGACGCTGCTGACCCCTATTCGGCGTCAGATGTCAACATCGGCTGTGTCCGCGTTTCGAGTTCCGAGGGTTTGCCTTGGCCCTGCATCCAGCAGGGCCAAGGCGGTTATCCAAAGCCTTAATCGCGTATGGCGCGGCGGCGCTTGGTGCCGACTCCTCGGCGCGGGTACCTCCCGGGAGACCAGCTAAAAGAGCCTACTCGACCGATCGTGCCGCTTTCCCTGCTTCGCATAGTATGTGGAGACCAGGAAATCGGTGATTCGTTGAATATCCCGAGGGGTGTTCTGAACATCGTTCCAGCGGCGCGGGATCCCGTCGCCCAGATCCCACGTGCCCTCGGTCCAGCGACAGTAATCCTTGACGGTCTTCAGTCCCGTGGCGAATCCCTGAGTGTCCGGCACATCGTCGCCGCTGCCGCCCGTGTCGGCGATGGCGTCCATCAGATAGCCCATGCTGATGATTCCAGCGCCGTGCATCAGCCGCGACTTGCGCGGGGGCTTGCCCCACGCATCCTCACCGAACACCTCCCGCACCGCGGTCCAGAAGTCGCTCAGTACGGTCACCATCAGTCCGATGTTTGGCAACGTGCTATCGCTGCCACGGAAGCGATACAGGACACCGTCCGAGATGCTGTTCTCAAGCATGCGCAGCATCGAGTTGTCCTTGATGACGCCCGTCGGGTTCGTCGGGGTCTGAATCATGTGACGCAGAGGCGAACGCTCGTCGAAGTTGAGGCGCTCGAGAACGGTCGCGGGGAGTTGCCGTACGCGCAGCTGGTTCGGCAGCGGGCCAGAGGCGGCCGGGAGTAACTCGTGAATGAGTCCCTTTGGAAGCGGCTTGGTCGAGTTCACGAGGATGAACTGAGACCGGTGGTCAGCCTGGTCGGCGGTGATGAAGGCCGTGACGCAAATCGGGAAGGCTGCGACGTCTGCGTCACGGATGGCCGCGCAACGCTGCTGGCCGTCCACGATGAACCCAGGCTTGTCGACGTCCTCCCAGTCGTCGCTTGCCGGTACCAGGAGGGTGCCCAGGCGGACGTAGCCGGGGCCGTCAGTCGCGGCTTCGGCAGGGACGAAGCGGACCCGGTCGTCGAAGGCGACGACGATGGCATTGGGCAGCAGGGGGCTGTCGTCGGACTCCACGTAGCGGCGGATCGCCGCCACGTGCGCCAGGACCTCGGGTCGTTGGTAGCCGTGCAGTTGCTGCTGGCTGTCGCGCCGGACCCGCGAGACGGCGGCGAACGACGGGACTTGCTTGCCGTCCACCGCAAAGGTGTAGAGACGGCGGTTTGGTCCCTGCCTGATCTCGAGAGCGGGAAGATGCAGCATCTTCCCGCGGCTGTCTGCCATGGCGCTATCGTCTTCCTGCTTAGTCACGGTCGTCATCTCCAAGCTGCCGGCGCAGTCGCTGCCCGAATACGTGTAGGTTGTGGAAGCCGCGACGCTTGTTGCGTTCCGCCCCGCGGAAAATGATTGTTTCGATGCCAGCCTTGTTGCAGATCGAGCAGTCGCAGGCCTGCCACGGCCGATTCTGGAGTGTGTCGCGGTACTGGCTGCTCCTGTCCGCCTTGCCGTCCCACACCGAGCTGTAGGCGACCAGCGCCTCCAGGGCGACCTCCACGTCGACCTCGCCCCTGTCGAATTCGCGAAGGCGTGTCAGTGCGGCGCGTTCCAACTGCATGGCCCGCCCTTGGCTGATCTCGCCGGAACGAATCCGTGCCTTGAGCTTCGCGTTTCCGTCGACCTGAGGAACGCGAAGCGCCACGTAGGTTCGGTCGAGTGCGTAATAGTTGTCCCGGTCGTCCTTGAACGCCTGCCGGAAGGGTGACGTGCTGTCGAAACTCGTCACGCCGTGACCGGCGAAGGTGGGGATTTCGTCGACGCGGCTGATGCCCAGGAGATGTAACTCCGTGTCCGGCTCGCGTACGTCGTCGATGGCGCGGAGACAGGCAAGGATGTCCTTTGTCTTCAGGGGGACCATGCCTCCGAGCGCGATGCGCCGGTACCCGATCCGCTGCAACTCCACCACAGAATAGGCGTAAGACTCCGGGCTCCAGCCCTGGGCTACGCCGAGGGGGGTGAAGTGGACATCGCTTGACGAACAGCGTTGCCAGAATTCTGTGGCAAGGTCGAGCGTGATCTGCTGGCGGCGGACCCACTCGGTGGCGCGGTCGTCGGTACGAGGGATTTTCGGCTCGTACTGGAAGATGACGTGGTCGACAGAGATCCCGTAGTCGAATCCGCACCCCTCGTAGAAGCTGACCACCTCTTCGACCGTGTAGGGCGGGTAGTCCTCCCCGACGTACGAGAAGGCTCCGCAGTCACCCATGATCTTCAACGGGGCGCTGCCGTTGTCGAGGCGGAAGAACTCCCGGGCGCCTTGCCGATACAGCCGGTGACGCTGGGGCCCGGTGTACTTGCCGGTGCTGGAGCTGGTGGTGCCGTCCACGATGGCCTTGGAGACCAAGAGACCGTTAAACGGCGGCGGCTTCAGCACTTCGTGCGCGTACAGATCGTCGCGTTGGCGTACCCGGAACGGGTCGCGTTCCTCGCTGAGGAAGTCGAACGTGGGGTCTACCTGATCCTGGCTGTCAGGAAAGAAGAACTTCACCGAATTCCCGCCCGTTCGTTCAGGTAGACGCGGATGAGGTAGTTGGACAGCTCCTGCACATGGCGGGACAGGTTCTCGATCTCGTTCCAACGAAGGTTGAGCTCGTCCCACCTTCCCCCCGTCCACTGGCAGTGGGGCGCAATTACCGCGAGGTGCTTGCTGACCAGCTCAGGCGCCTCGGGGAGTCGCGGGTCCACCGTGCCCAACACGCGATCCATCAGTCGTCCCATGGCCCGTATGCCCGCCCCGTGCATGAGTCGGCTCTTGCTCGGCGGCTTGCCCCATGCCTCGGGGAAGGTGTCGCGGACCGCTGACCAATAGGTGCAGAGGGCCTGAAGAATCCCGTCGAAGTCGGTTTCGTTGCGGCTGACGTCTCGGTAGGGGAAGAGGCAGCCAGCCGGCGAGGTAAGGCTCTCCTGGATCATCTCGACGACGACGGTATCGGTGATCACAGCGTTCGGTGACTGCTGGCGGTTGGTCGATGCCCGTTTGATCAGGCCATAGAAGGGCGATGCCTTGTCGGCGTTCAGGACGTCGCACAGGGCAGAGGGCGCCTTCCGTATGGCGAGTCGGGGAGGTAGCGGGCTGTCGACCTCCGGCAGGAGTTCGGTCACCAAACCACGCGGCAGCGGGCGGGTGTTGTTGATGCGCAGGAACTGGTCGCGCTGGAAACCGACGCTGTCCGCCACGAACGCCGTCACTGGTACCGGAAACTGCTGCCGCTGGGTACGGGACAGCGCAAGAGCTCGCTGCTGCCCGTCGACGATCCATGCCGGCTTGGGCTTGCCGGGTTGCGCGAAGGGGATGCTGAGTAGTCCGGAGGTGGCCAGTCCGTCCCCGGCGCCTGGTCCTCTGCTGGACTGGAACCGCACGCTGGAGGACAGGGCCAGGATGATGGGATTGGGGAAGACCGCGGCCTCGGTGTCGAGGTAATCGACGATTTCTTGTATGTGTTTCCGCACCTGCGGGCGTTGATAGCCGATCAGCTTCCCGGCGTCGTCCCGACTGACGCGGGAGATGTCCGCGATCTGCAGGATCTCGTCCGCTTGCAGCGCGAAGAGATAGAGAGCGGGGGTGCCGGGCTGGGCGATTCGCAGGGCACGACGCGCTAGGGTCCTGGGATCGTGTGTGGGTGGCATCAGACGCGCCGGTCCGGTGAAAGTTCGTCGAAGAGTTGCTTGAAACGTGCCTGCTCACATGACTTACCGGAGTCCCGTAGCCGTCGCAGCAGGCGCGTTGCCGAGGTTGGCCCGGCCGCTGCGAGTGGCCGTATGAAGGCTTTGACCTCGTCGTCGGTCATGCGCTCGCGATGGGCCCGAGGCGCTGGCGGGGGTGCCGTTGCGGCCAGCTCGTGGGCCAGGGCGCGGAGGTGGGAGCGACGGTGGGTTCCGGGATCCGCGGTAACGAGGCCGACGAGGCGCTGCGCGACCCGGACGTTGAGGGCGAGCAGACTGCCGCCGACCGCCGGCCTCATCCGAGCGGCCACGCCGACGACCAGTTCGTCCAGGTCGGGATCCGCCTGGGCCGGGCCGACGATCGTCAGCCGCTGCGGGTCGCGCAGTTGCCCTGCCGCCCTACGGAGGTCGTCACTACATGCCCGGAGGTAGGTGTTTGACAGGACGGCGATGATCGTGTCGTCGGGGTTCGTTCGGGCGAGGTCGTAGAACGACCGCGGCGCGCCGGGTTCCGGGCCCACCCATCCGCTCAGCCCGCGCCACCAGTCGCGGTTCTCGGTCGAGCTTCGCCCGACCGAATCTCCTTCCCGCATCGCGAAGGTCGCGGCATAAGGACGGACGTGTGCGGTGGCAGGGATCAGTCCGTACCCCGCCGAACACACCCAGAGTTGAGCCTCCACGCTTACCGTCGTGACCAGGTTACGCGCCGCCGTCCAATGCTCGCCGGCATAGAGTGAGGTCGCGGCAGTGGACGGCTGGCCTGGTTCGGACAGTCGTCGAATCCACTCCGCGAGCCTCTGTCTCGGCAGGTGGTCCGACAGGGCTCCGACGCGCAGGGCGGCGGGCACCGCGAGGTTCTTGCGGTTCGCGCAGGTCACGACGACGTGCATACGTGGCGACGCTTCCGCCAGGCTTCGATCCACGGTGGCGCCCGGTTGATGCTCGTCGGCCTTGGCTTCCGTCACGAGGCATCGCCCCGGTATACCGCACCCGACGTGCACGTCTCTCTGACCACGATGGCCGATAGCGGTAGCTGATCGACAAGCTTCATCCAGATCCACTGGGCCAGTACCTCGCTGGTCGGGTTCTCCAGCCCAGGCACTTCGTTCAGGTAGTAATGGTCCAGTTGGTCCAAAATTGGACGGAATGCTGCCTTGATGTCTCCGAAGTCCATCACCCATCCGGACGATGCTCCGACCTCGCCACGCACGTGTACCACAACTCGGTAGGAGTGGCCATGAAGGCGAGCGCACTTGTGCCCTTCAGGCACTTGCGGCAAGCGGTGAGCGGCTTCGAAGGTGAACTCACGGAAGATTTCCATCAAGCAATCCCGATGTATTTGTGTGTCTGCAGGCTCAACGACCACTGAGGATGGGCGAGACAGTAGTTGATGGCGGCGCGGGTGTTGGCCGCCTGCTCTGGGCCGTCCATGGGTTGAAGGAGAAAGTGGGCGAAATTCAGATCTTCGAATCGCTCAGGCTCCGCACCCGGCTGGGGGTACACAAGCTTGAGATCGTCACCCTCGGTGAGGACTAGATTCGTGCCAGCCTTCGGGCTGACACAGACCCAGTCGACGCCGGCGGGCGCGATTCGCGTCCCGTTCGTCTCGATAGCGACCTCGAAACCTTCATCGTGAAGTGCTTCGACGGCCGCTGCGTCAAGTTGCAGCAGTGGCTCTCCACCAGTGCAGACGACATACGGCCTACTCTTCGGGTGGGCTGCACCGGCCCAGGCCTTGGCCACCGCTGCAGCCAGGTCCTGAGCTGATCGGAACCGTCCCCCTCCGGGTCCGTCAGTACCGACGAAGTCTGTATCGCAGAACTGGCATATGGCTCGGTGCCGGTCTGCCTCGCGTCCCGTCCACAGGTTGCAACTCGTGAATCGACAGAAGACCGCCGGTCTTCCGGCATGGGTGCCCTCGCCCTGTAGCGTGTAGAAGATCTCTTTGATGCGGTATGCGGATCTCATGACTGGCTGCCGACGGCGGGGTCTGACATGCCGAGTTCGGCGAAGCCCCGAGTGCGCAGCAGGCAAGAGTCACAGGTGCCGCACGGTCGACCATCGATGGGGTCGTAGCAGCTGTGGGTGAGCGAGTAGTCGACACCGAGGCTGAGGCCGAGCCGGATCGTGTCTGCCTTCGTTAGGTGGATCAGCGGGGTGTGGATCTTCATCCGCTGACTGCCTTCGACGCCGGCTTTGGTCGCGAGGTTTGCCATCCGCTCGTATGCCTCGATGTACTCAGGCCGGCAGTCCGGGTAGCCGCTGTAATCGAGAGCGCTTACTCCTATGAAGACGTCGGAGGCGCCAAGGGTCTCTGCCCAGGCGAGCGCGAACGACAGGAAGATGGTGTTCCGAGCTGGCACGTAGGTGATCGGGATCTCGCTTCCGATCTCCTCAGCGTTCTCGTGATGAGGTACAGCGAGGCCGTCGTCGGTCAGCGCGGAACCGCCGAAGATCCTGAGGTCGATGTCCGCGACAACGTGACGGGTCGCCCCGAGAGCCTTCGCGACCCGTGTGGCGGCTTCGAGTTCTACCGTATGCCGCTGCCCATAGCGGAAGCTGAGGGCGTTGGCCTCGAACCCCTCCTTGAGGGCCACAGCAAGGGCCGTGGCCGAGTCGAGACCGCCGCTTAGCAGTACTACCGCTTGGGGCTTGGATGCCGACATCTGAGGCTCCTCGCTTCGTCGATGGTCGAGAAACTGCAGTAGCTTGCTCCGCCGATGATGCGTAGTTACTGCTCGCAGGTTGCGTCACGTTACCCGAGTACTGCGCGTTGTCGAAAGGTGGCCAGGGCGTGTCCTTCGACCTCGACACCCCTCCTTGGCGGGCGCACCAGACGAGGACCCAACCCCGGCCGCTGGCAGCTTGGGCGATGAGAAACAGCACAAGCGGAGTCAGTTGCGGCGGGATCTGTGGCTCGATGGTTCGGAGGAGTGGACGAGACGGAAGGCAGACAGTTCAAACTCCCTGTCCCTAGGAGCCAGCGACGCGTTGCTCGGGGGCATGGAGCCGGGACACGATCATCGACCAGTCCAGCTCGGCGGGCAGCGGTGTCGCGATCACGCCCGCGTCCCGAAGCAGCTGCAGGTGTCGGTCGTAGCTCGGGTGGGCAGCGAGCTCTGCCTTAACGTTCGAGAACGCGTACACCGGGATGCCGGCACCGAGCGCTTCGTTCAGGATGCCGAGCGCCAGCGTGTCGTTGATCCCCTGCGCCCACTTGTTGATCACGTTGAATGTCGCCGGTATCACGGCAGCGGCAGTAGCCGGCGGATGCGGCTCCGGATCGCCGGGCATCCGCCACTCGGCCCGGACCGGATAGCCAGTCTGCCGCTCCAGGGCTTCGCGGTCGATCCAGGTCACAGCGGTCGGCGTCGCGGTGAGGCATACGGTCCACCCGTCTTCCTGGAGCAGCTCGATCAGTTCGCCGATTCGTAGCACCGGAGGAGCGGCGCAAACGACCAGAGCCAGCACTCGCTGCTGACTCATGCCAGCAGCCCGGCTCGTTCCGCCAGTGGTCGCAGCCCCGGCGTCGCCACCCGTCGCTCCTTCGCTAGGAGGTCAAGCAGGAGCGTGCGCGCCTGGACGTTGGCGCGGACCACCTCGGCAGCTATCCGCTCGGCTTCGAGCAGGTGCAGCACCGACACCGATCTGTCGCCGGACGACAACATGGCGGCTGCCGCCAGGTCGATATGCACCTGCGCCCTTCTGCCCACCAGCACAGTCGGCAGCCGCGAGGTGTCGAGGCGCGTTCCGATCTCCAGGGCTTGCTCCGAGTTTCCGGCCCGAACCGCTGCGGAAACCGCGTGAATCACGACGTTCGTCGGACCGAAGCCGGTCCACAGCCGGTTGCAATCGGCACCCAGCGTCGTTGCGAGATCTTCGGCTCGCGCCAGGAAGTGAGCTGCTTCCTTCGGGTTGCCCTGCCCGGCGGACAGCACGGCGGCCAGAAGCAGCAGGGCACCGTGAGCAGATAGCAGGTCAGGATCGCCAGTGGGGCCAACGGAGGCCAAGCGCTCAATGCTGCCCCGCACAACCTGCTCGGCTTCGGGCGCCCTCCCAGGCAGCCGCATGAGACCACAGGCCGCTTGGTACGCCGCGACCGCCGCCAACGCCTGGTCATCTGCGAGCCTAGCGGCGGTTGAAGCCCGGTCGGCGGTCAGCAGGGCGGTGTCGCCGTCACCAAACTTGGCGGAAAGCTTCGACGCCGCGATGTACGCGGCGGCAAGCAGCCGAAACACGTTCCCACGATGCAGGCCGGCCGACCTGCTGGACAGCTCCGTGGCTTGGCCTAGCACGTCGGGCAGCAGGCGGGCGGTCGACATGTAGTTCGCCCGCTGGTAGAGGTGGTGCACCCGGACCACAGACCGCCGCACCTCGACAAGCGACTGAGTCGGCCGGGCGGGTGAGGTCAGGTAGCTGGTCAGGAAGGCCCGGAGGCCGCTCAGCGGCTCTGGCCGGACCACGGCGGAAGCGGGACCGCGGATCTCGTTTCCCATGGCCTGCCCTCGATGCGCTGCCACCGACACGTCGACGAGCATGTCGTCGAGTTGTTCGAGCGTAACCCCCAACGCGGAGGCGATCCGAGTTCGATGCCACGGCTGCGGATCCGTCTCGGCGTTCTCCCAGCGCACCACGGTCGAGCGCTCCACGCCGAGGATGCCGGCCAAGCGCTCCTGGCTGTACCCAAGGGCCTTCCGCCGTTGACAGAGCCGGTGCCGCTTCAAAGCCACGCCCGATCTCCCTCCGTTCTATCGCAACTGTAGTAACAGTCCGTCGATTGTGCGGGCACGCAGAAGCCTCATTTCTGCGTCACACAGGCCCCGCCGACGCTGTAGTTCCTGGTCAGCTCCTCGCCGAGGCTGAATGCACGGCCCGGGGCGGGTGCCGGGCTCCGGTCGCGTCGACCCGAACGGCGGCGGCCGTCCCCGCCCGCCCCGGCGCCGCTCCACGCACCATGACGCCGGAGGCGACCCGGGGCCACGCCACCTTCGAATCTGCCGGGCCTCGCCGACGACCAGGTCAGCGCAATGGTTAGGCCAGATGGTCCGGGGCTGTAGTACGTGGGTTCAGAGTCCTGGTCGCGGCAGAGGAGGTAACGAAGGATGATCTACGTGACAGGGGAACGTCTCAAGGCCCACGAGGTGCGGGTCGCCGCATTCGACACCTGCTGGCGCGGCCTCGACCCCGACCAGGTCCACGCCTACCTCAACCAGCTAGCCGACGAACTCGACCGACTGCACCGCGAGCTGACCACCGCCAACATCGAGGCTGAGCGCATCCGCCAGGCGCTGCGGCAATGGCAGTCCCGCCACACCGGCTGCCGTCACACCGGTCCCGGTTCTCCCAACAGCATGTGGCGCTGATGACCGCACCCCGTTGGATCATCCACCTGCCCACCACCCTGACCAGCCTCGACGCCGCCGCCGAGCTGGCCGTCGCACTGCGCGACTCGCTCGGCCACGTCACCGCTGTCGACTTCGGCGAGACCACGCTCAGCGAGGAGAATCGTCAGTTCCTGCGTAGCCGAATCTGGTGTGACGCCAAGCTCGACGGCGCCAACCGCTGCCGACGTCGCAACGACCACGCCGGTCCGTGCGGAACCACGGCAGAGTAACTTCCCGGCGTGCCCGACCCCTTGATCGACGACCTGCTGGTCGGCTTCACGGCTCCCAGCCATACACGATGGAGGCCATCGCCAACTTTCCCCGCGCCCGCCGTGCAAGTGGTCCTCGACGGCGGCACGGTCATCTACGTCGGCCGGACTGGGAATCTGCGCAACGTCTCCGGCAGCACCTGACCCCCGGCAACCGCGAGTCGTTGGTGCTGCACGAGCAGGTCGGCCAGCTCCTCGACAAGCAGGGCCCGGTAGCAACAGCACAGGACATCGCCGGCTGGCTGAGTCGCTGCGCGGTCCGCTGGCAGGAGACCGACAACGCGGAGGGTGCGAAGGAAGCCGTGGTCCTGGCCCTCAAACCCCGTTTCAGCCGGGCAGGTGCCGAAGCCCCGGTGACCGAGCGAAGCCAGCCACGCTGGTGTGCTCTCGGCTCGCCCATGAACGTCACACCTCAGGGAGAGGCCCTCGCATGGCAGGAAGCTTCTTTTGCTCGGTCACCGCCAGCGGGCTGCCCTTCGGAGAGAGCAGCTTGACCAGGTCGAGCAGATTGTCCTGAAGCCTTATCAGACGCGTGTTGCCGTCGTGGCCGACTGACTCCACGGTGTCCACTTCGGCCCGCAACCGGTCGAACCACTTTGCGAACTGAGGGTCGTTGTCCAGCTTGCCACAGAATGCGGCGTACCCCATGACCTCGAGGCCGCCACCCTGCGGCGACTCTTCGCGGATCAGCATGAGCTCCCCGATGGCCCGTTGCTGCCCTCGAAAGAGCCGAAACGGTCCGGTGACCGAGTCGGTGGCGAGGATGTGGGACGTCCGGCCGATAGCGTCGAACAGTGGCTCGACAGTTTCCAACGCCCTTCTGTCCCAGAAGCGCTGGTCGCGTCGGATGATTTCGAGCCAGCCGAGGTATTCGGCGAGGACGAAGACGGTGTTGTCCCGTGCGTATCGCTGCTCCTCGGCGTCCCCGGAACAGAGGTAGCGAGTGAGGAAACCCAGGCTGATCCCGTTGTAGAGGCGGGATTGCAGCGACTGGGCCGACCAGAGCAAAGGCTCTCGGTAGCGCCGGAACAGATCCTCGGCAAGGTGCCGTTTCGCCTGTTGGTCAGCCTGCTGTTGCAGCTTGTAGCCGGCGACGGTCGTCCGATGACTGGCGATCGCCGACACGAGCGCGCAGGCGAGGGCCACGCCGGCGGACAGGACTGCTACGGCGACTTCGGGTTGCATCTATACAGCATGCCGTAGTCGGCCCGTTTCCGTGGGTGTTGATAAATGAAGATGCTGCCGGCGCCCGTCGAGGGGGTCAGTCCGCCCCGGCCGGGGAGTGGTCTTGCGCCCCGGCATGCGGATGATGCCCGTGTCGATGCCCTCCTGGCGGGGCGCGACGAACCAGCCCTCCTCAGTGTCCGGGTCGTAGTGCAGGACGACGTTCTCCTCCGTCAGGCGGCGCAGCCAAGCATCCAGTACGCGCGGTCAACCTCGACGGTGGCGGCTCCACCGCGATGGCTGTCGAAGGCGCCCTGGTCAACCGGGCGAGTGAGTCGGCCGAGCGGGCCGTCGGCGACGCGCTCGTTTACGTGGACGGGCCCGTACCGCAGCGGGAGCTGACTACCACTAACAACAGCCGACGGCACGTGTCCCAGGCAATGTCGGCCCACCCTCGGGTGCTGCGGATCTCAGGCTCTCTACAGCTTTTGTGGCAGTGGTTCCAGGATGGGGAGTAGCCGCGGCCGCTCCCTACGGGGCCCATCCAGGCGCGACGCCCCCTTAGTCATAAGTCGACTACTCGCCGTAGTCGGCTTGGAGATAATGCCGGGTCGAGCGACTACCTAGCGTGAGTGCTCATTGACGAAGCTCCGCGGCGGGCACCGAGGAAGAGCCAAGGGCGCCGCCGCGGGCGTGACAGACAGGAGAGTCACATGTCAGCGCAGCAAGCTTCCCGCCGGATCGGCCCCCGCGCGCTCAGCCTCACCGTCGGCCTCGCCGTCGCCGGCGCGGTCATCGTCCCGGCCGCCCCGGCTTCCGCCGCCGTCCCCGGCCTCGTTCGCATCTCCGCGACCAGCGCCAGCAACTCCACCGACTTCCGCAGCGTCACCGCTACCTGCCCCGCCGGCAAGGTGCTGACCGGCGCGGGCTACGAACTCAACGGGGCGACCGGCGAAGCGGTCGTCGACGACTTCCGACCAAACGGCGGCGCGGCCACCGCGCCGACCGCCGTCACCATCGGGGCGTACGAGGCGGAGGTGTTCGCCGGCAACTGGTCGGTCACCGCGTACGCCATCTGCGCCAACCCGGTCGCCGGCCTGGTGCGGGTGTCGGCCACCAGCGCCAGCAACTCGAACGACTTCCGCAGTGTCACCGCGACCTGCCCGGTCGGGAAGGTGCTGACCGGCACCGGCTACGAGCTGAACGGCGTCACCGGTGAGGGCGTGGTCGACGACTTCCGGCCCAACGGCGGCGTGGCCGCCGCGCCGACCTCGGTCACCGTGGGCGCGTACGAAGCCGACGCCTTCGCCGGTAACTGGTCCGCGACGGCGTACGCGATCTGCGCCAACCCGCTCGCCGGCCTGGTGCGCAACTCGGCGGTGAGCGCGAGCAACTCGAACGACTTCCGCAGTGTCACCGCGACCTGCCCGGTCGGGAAGGTGCTCACCGGCGCCGGCTACGAGCTGAACGGCGTCACCGGTGAGGGCGTGGTCGACGACTTCCGGCCCAACGGCGGCGTGGCCGCCGCGCCGACCTCGGTCACCGTGGGCGCGTACGAAGCCGACGCCTTCGCCGGTAACTGGTCCGCGACGGCGTACGCGATCTGCGCCAACCCGCTCGCCGGCCTGGTGCGCAACTCGGCGGTGAGCGCGAGCAACTCGAACGACTTCCGGAGCGTCACCGCGACCTGCCCGGTCGGGAAGGTGCTCACCGGCGCCGGCTACGAGCTGAACGGCGTCACCGGCGAGGCGGTCGTGGACGACTTCCGCCCCAGCGGCGGCCCGGCCACCGCGCCGACCGCCGTCACCTCCGGTGCGTACGAGGAGGACGCGTTCGCCGGCAACTGGAGCAACACCGCGTACGCCATCTGCGCGACCGCCTAGCCCGCGACCGCCTGGGCGGGGCCGGCCGGTGGGAGGGCGGGGTTCTCCCGCCGGCCAGACGGCCGGGTGCCCGCAGGCGGCGACCTCTGCCTTCCGACCTCCGCCTGCCAGCAGGTGAATTCCCGTGCGTCACCGCCCCGGCACACCGCTGTCCTCGCCGTTGAGGAAGTGGTGCGCGGACGCTTCGAGGGTCGTCGCCGTCGCGGGTCCATGCGAGCGGCACGTAACACGACCGGTCGTCCGGCCGCTGAGGTTGACGAGAGCGCCGACCTGGGAGCGGTGCGGTTGCGGAACGCAACTTACCGATAGCACATTGCTATAGTCAAGTATTTACATGTACTGATCTAGCCCCGTACGATCGCAGCGTTTGCCCAGCGTGGTCATCGGGGGTTGATCAATGCACGTGTCGCTGTCGGAATCCGTCCGCACTCTCTGGACCTCACTGATCCGGAACCTGAGGCGGCGACGCGGCGCAGGCCGCTCCCGCCGTGGGATCGCCGCAGTGCTGGCCAGCCTGCTGGTGCTGTCCCTGCTGCCGGCGTCGTCGGTGGTCGGGCCGCCCGGCGGGACCGGCAACCCGGTCTCCTGGCTGGCCGACCGCCTCAACGGCCTGAAGGACGTACTCACCGGCAGCGGTCCGGAGGACCGCCAGGGCGAGCTACGCGCCGGCGCCGACTGGTCACCGCCCGGACGGGCCGCCCTGGTGGCCCAGGAAAAGCCCAAGCCGCCGGGCAAACGGGTCAAGGAAATCACCCGGGGCCGCACCGCGACCCGGACGGTCTACCAGCTCGATGACGGGCGGTTGCAGACCGAGCTCTCCAGCGTCCCGGTGCGCTACCGGGACCGCTCGGGGGCGTGGCGGGACATCGACACCCGCGTCGCGCCCGTGCGGGACAACGGATACGTCTACGGCAACGACGGCACCGGATTCGCCACCCGGTTCGGCGACCGGTCCGACGCGCTGCTCAAGGTCCAGCTCGGCGACCGCTGGCTGACCGTCGGGGTGGCCGGGCCGGCCCGGCAGGTCAGGCCGACCGTCAAGGGCTCCACGGTGACGTACGCCGGGATATGGGACGGCGCGGACCTCGTCTACGACGTCGCCCCCACCGGGGTGAAGGAGTCCATCGTCCTGTCGAAGGCCCCGGCCGCCGCGCCGTCGTACGACTTCACCCTGCGCACGGCGGGGCTGACCACGCAGACGCTGCCGGACGGGTCGGTCGGTTTCTTCGCCACCGGCAAGGACACCACCGGCCGGCCGGTCTTCACCTTCCCGAAGCCGTTCATGATCGACGCCAAGCGGGAAGCCGCGTCCCCGCACGGGCACGCCTACTCGGACAAGGTGGCACTGAGCACCGCCGGGTCGGGCGCGACCAGCACGATCAGCCTCAAGCCGGACCAGGGTTGGCTGGCCGCCGAGGAGCGGAGGTACCCCGTCGTGCTGGACCCGACGATCAGCGTGCAGCCGGACGTCTCCACCGCCCGGGACGCGATGATCGTCTCGTACGGGGCCACCAGCAACTACGAGGGCGACCCGCGGCTCGGCGTCGGCGTCGACCAGTGGGGCCGGATCCGGAGCCTGCTGGCCTTCGACCTGACCGGGGTGGTCCCGACCGGGACCCCGGTCGACGCGGCGGACCTCTCCCTCTACTGTGACAACAGCGTGCTGGCCGGCACCAGCGCCAGCACCCCGGTCGCGCTGGAGGCGCGCGCGGTCACCCAGGCGTGGACGCCGTCCACGGTGACCTGGAACTCGATCAACGCGGCTGTGGGCGACCTGGCCGGGACCGCCACCTACACCTCGAGCCAGACCAACTCCTGGACCAGCTTCCCGGTGACCACCATGGTCCGGGAATGGGTGGCCGGGACCCGGCCCAACCACGGGTTCATGCTCAAGGCCGCCAACGAGGCGCAGGTCGCCGGCGGGCCGATGTTCTGGGCCGGCGAGTTCCCGGTGGCCCCGGCCGGTGAGTGGCCGACCTACACCACCCGGACCGCGCCGAAGCTCACCCTCACCTTCGGGCTGCCGGCGGTGACCCTGGCCGACGTGCAGACGGTCCGCGCGACCGGCGCCGAGCTGTCCTGGTCGGAGTACGCGGACCCGTCCACCGCCTCCGGCGACGACCTGGTCGAGTACCAGCTGCACCGCGGTGGCACCGCCGACTTCGCGCCCTCCGCCGCCACCCTGGTCGCGCCGCTGCCCGACGGCACCACGACGTACGCCGACAGCACCGCGACGCCCGACACCACGCTGTACTACCGGGTGGTCGTGGTCCGCAAGGACGGGCAGCGGCCGGCGTCCCCGTCGGTGGCGGTGAAGACGCCCCCGGCCGGCTACGTCGACGCGATGCTGCCCACCGTGGCGGACACGACGCTGACCGCCTGCCAGTACACCCAGCCGCACGACCTGCTCAACGGCCGACCGATGGTGGGCGTCGGATACGTGCCCGGCGGCGCCGGCATCACCCGGGCGCTGCTGAAGTGGGACACCTCCCAGATCCCGGCGACCGCCCGGATCACCCAGGCCGAGGGGCGCCTGTGGCGCACCCTGCACAACGGCAACGCGGCCTACTTCGCCACCCACGCGGTGACCCGTGCGTGGGACGAGGCCACCGCCACCTGGCTGAACGCCACGGCCGGCACGCGGTGGACGTACGCCGGTGGGGACGCGGTGTCCGCGCCGATCCAGGTGGTCGGGTTGGTCCCCACCCTCAACTCGGTGTGGGTCAACTTCGACCTGACCTCCCAGGTGCAGGCCTGGCGGGACAATCCCGCCGCCAACCACGGCATCCTGGTGCGGGTCACCCAGGAGCCGAACAAGGCCTGCCCCGGCAGCGGTGAGGGCGCCACGTTCGTGTCGGCGGAGGGCGCCGAGCCGTCGGTGCAACCCCGGCTGCACGTCCGCTACACCGACACCACCGTCACCTACCACGCCGCGGCCACCCCGCCCCGGCTGAACCCGGGCGAGACCGTCACGGTGCCGGTGACCGTCACCAACACCACCGCCGAGACCTGGCCGGCCGCCTCCACCCGACTGGGCTACTGGTGGAAGAACCCGGACGGGACGAACGCCAGCAGCCCCGACAACCAGCTGCTCAGCACGCTCCCGGCGGACCTCGCGGCCGGCCAGACCATCACCGTCAACGCGCAGGTGAAAGCCCCGAACCTCTCCGGGACGGCCAACAAGGCCGAGGCGTACACGCTGGCCTGGGACCTCTACGACACCAGCACCAACAACTGGAAGTCCGCCTCCCACCAGCTGCCGCAGCTACCGCAGCAGATCCGGGTCGAGGACCCCACCAGCGACCTGCTCGGCCTGGAGAAGTTCTACGCCTACACCGGCAAGAGCACCGGCGGTGGCGGCACCCTCATGACCAACCTGTACGCCGGCAACACGGTGTGGTCGTACAACGCCTTCAGCAACCCGTCGCGCGGCCCGCACACGTTCGTCCGGATGAACTACAACAGCCTGGACACCTCGGCGTCCTCGATGGGCTTCGGCTGGTCGCTACAGACCTCCACCATCCAGCGGCTGGGCTCGCAGCTGTCCTTCCATCCGCCCGGCCGGAAGTGGCCGAGCCAGGTCCGGCTGACCGACGGCGACGGCACCACCAACGTGTGGGTGCTCGACACCCACGGCCTGGACGTCAAGGACTGCACCCCGGCCACCTGTGACTACACCCACCCCCGCGGCGTCCACCTGTACCTCCAGCAGACCGGCTCGGCCGACGCGACCCGCGCCTGGGTGTTCACCAAGCCGGACCGGACCCAGTTCTTCTTCGACGAGGACGGCTTCCAGTCCGCGATCGTCGACAAGAACGGCAACACCATGTCGTTCGTCTACGAGCGGCGCAAGTCCAACAACAAGCCGACCAAGTTCCTGCGGTACATCACCGACGCCACCGGCCGGCGCACGCTGACCCTGGACTACTACGACAAGGGCGACAGCTACCGCTACATCGACGACGACACCTGGCAGGAGGTCGCCGCCGACAACCTGACCAACCCGCACATCATCGACAACGTCAGGTCGGTGACCGACGTCGCCGGCCGGACGATCACCTTCACGTACACCGGCAAGGGCCTGATGGCCAAGATGATCGACGGCGCCGGCTCCGCGCAGCCCAAGGTCTTCGGATTCCGGTACGACGCGACCCAGGGCAACAAGAACGTCAAGCTGATCAAGGTCACCGACCCGCGCAACCACGACACCCACCTGAGCTACTACACCGCGCCGGTCGACCCGCAGAACAAGTGGAAGCTGCAGGACCTGACCGACCGGATCAACGGGGTCACGCACTTCGACTACGTCGACCCGGACGGCCCGCAGGGTGGCAAGATCCACGCCACCGCCACCGACCCGCTCCAGCACGACACCCGGTTCGTCCTGGACGCGTACGGGCGGCCGGAGTCGGTCACCAACGCCAAGAACCAGAGCGTCGCGGTCCAGTGGGACGGCGACCACAACGTCACCCGGCTGACCGACGCCAAGGGCGGCTACCAGACCTGGGACTACGACCCGAAGACCGGCTACCCGCTGACCGTCAGGTCGGCGGAGGCGAACAAGAACGGCTGGCCCGGCACCACGCTGAACTACCGGACCAGCCTCAACGGGTACGTCGCCGACCTGACCGAGAAGTCCTCGCCGGAGGGCCGCACCTGGCGCTTCACCTACGACACCAAGGGCAACCTACGGACCGTCACCGACCCGGTCGGCACCACCACGGCCGACCCGGTCGACTACACCACCAGCTACGACTACGACAGCGCCGGCCAGCTGACCCGGGTGACCGACGCCAACGGGCACACCACCGACCACGACCTCTTCGACCCGAACGGCTACCCGCGCACCATCACCGACCACCTGGACAACGCCACCACCTTCGTCTACGACGCGCGGGGGCGCGTCACCCAGGTGACCGACGCGCTGGGCACGAAGACCACCCAGGCGTACGACCTCTTCGGCCGGCCGTTGGAGCGCACGGTCCCCAAGGACCAGGACGCCGGTGACCTGATCACCACACCTGCGCCCGAGTACGACCCGAACGACAACATCCTGAAGGCGTTCGCGCCGAACGGCACGGTCAGCGTGGCCGAGTTCGACCCGGCGGACCGGGTGACGTTCATCCTCGCCCCGAAGGACGAGCCGGACGACCCGGAACGGAAGACCTCGTACACCTACGACGCGGTCGGCAACCAGCTGACGGTCACCGAGCCGAAGGGCAACCTCACCCCGACCGCCGGGGACTACACCACCACCAACACCTACAACGAGATCTACCAGCTGGTGACGGTGACCAGCGCCAACGGCGACAAGATCACCTCCAGCTACGACGAGGTCGGCAACCTCACGATGGTGGTGGACCCGCGGAAGAACGCCACCGCGGACCCGGACGACTTCACCGAGAAGCGCGCCTACGACCTGGACCACCGGATCACCACCGTCACCGACGCGGCCGGCCACACCAGGTCGACCGAGTACGACCGGGACGGGCTCGCGGTCGCGACGATCGACCAGGAGGGCAACCGTTCGACCGTCCGGCACAACGAGCGCGGCGACGTGATCGAGCAGAAGGTGCCGTACCGGAACGACAACGGCACCATCGTCCACAACACCACGCAGTACCACTACGACGAGGTCGGCAACCGCACCAAGGTGGTCACCCCGCGCGGCGTCGCCACCGCGACCGCCGACGACTTCACCTACCAGACCGTCTACGACGAGCTGAACCGGGTCAAGGAGCAGTGGACCGCCTACGACCCGAACGACTCCCGCTACAACAAGCCGGACAAGACGATCTACGAGTACGACCCGGTGGGCCGGCTGGCCACGGTGTCCGCGCCCCCCTCCAGCGGGGAGTCCGTCCGCAACGACACCACCTACACCTACTGGGACAACGGCTGGACGAAGTCGTCCACCGACCCGTGGGACATCGTCACCTCCTACGACTACAACGTCCTCGGCCAGCAGACCGAGAACACGCTCACCTCGGCCGGCGGGTCGGTGTCCCGGACGATGCGCTGGGACTTCTACCCCAGCGGCAACCTCAAGGCCCGCAGCGACGACGGCGTGCCGGTCGGCCAGCAGGCCGTGCTGGTGGACAACTCCGACTTCAACAACGCCGCCAGCGCCGGCGCCTGGCCGGCGGCGACCGCCGGCACGTTCCAGGGCTACGACTACCGGACCAGCGACGCGGGCACCGGGGCGGAGACGTTCACCTGGGACCTCGTCATCCCGCAGGACGGCGACTACGACGTCTACGTCCGGTACCCCGCCGTCTCGGGAGCCGCCTCCGACGCCCCGGTCACCGTCGAGCACGCCGGCGGCTCCGCCATCACCCGGGTCGACCAGACCGCCGGGGCCGGCACCTGGGTGAAGCTGGGCCGGTACGCGTTCACCGCGGCCGGCACCAACCAGAAGATCACCCTGACCGACGACGCGAACGGCACGGTCGTCGCCGACGCGGTCAAGCTGGTCCGCGACAACAGCGCGGACGTCGACAACGAGAAGAAGAACTTCACCTACCGGTACGACCCGAACAGCAACCTGGTCGAGGTCCGCGACCTGAGCCCGGACGCCCGCGTCGACAGCTACGTCACCAGCTACGACGGGCTCAACCGGGTGACCACCGTGGAGGAGCGCGTCGGCAGCGACGTGCGGAACCGCACCGCCTTCACCTACGACCCGAACGCCAACGTCGACACCCGCACCCACGACGCCACCTGGTCGCGCTTCGAGTACGACGCACGGGACCTGCTGACCACGGTGACCAACGCCGCCTCGGCGTCGGCCACCGACAAGCGGGTCACCACCTACCGCCACACCCCGCGGGGCCAGGTGGAGCACCAGGTCAAGCCGGACGGCAACACCGTCGACTTCGACTACTACCTGAACGGCGCGATCCGGCACCAGGTGGAGAAGCGAGCCGGCGGCGCGGTCGTCGCCGAGCACACCCTCGAGTACACGGCCAACGGCGATCCCGCCCGGGACGTGGCCCGGGTGATGAACGCCGACGACAGCGCGGCGTACGTGGACAACACCTACACCTTCAGCTACGACCCGCAGGACCGGATCGCCCGGCTCGACAAGACCGGGGCCAGCCCCACCGTCGAGTCGTACGTCCACGACGCCAACAGCAACGTCATCACCCAGACGGTCAAGGACGTCACCACCAACCACAACTACGACCGCAACCGGCTGATGACCTCCACCGCCATGGGCGGGCTGACCTCGAAGTACAACTACGACCCGCTGGGCCGGCTGGACACCGTCTCCACCGGCGGGCAGGTCACCGAGAAGTACCGCTACGACGGCTTCGACCGGATCGCCGAGCTGCGCTCGGGGGCCGGGAGCGCCGCGAAGACCACCCGGTACGTCTACGACCCGTTCGACCGCACCGCCGCGCAGACCACGAACGCCGGCGGGACGGGGGAGAAGACCACCACCTTCACCTACCTGGGCACCTCGGGTGACGTGCTCTACGAGGAGGTCGCCGGCAAGGTCACCAAGTCGTACGAGTACTCCGCCTGGGGCAAGAAGCTCACCCAGCTGAAGAAGAAGGACGACGGCGCAACGGAGATCTCCCACTACACGTACCACCCCAAGGGTGACGTGGAGGCGATCACCAAGCACGAGGACGGCACCACCCGGGCCACCTACGGCTACACCGCCTACGGCGACAACGACGACAACAAGTTCACCGGCGCCGACAAGCCCGACGCGCAGAACCCGGACGCCGAGCCGTACAACTCCTACCGGTTCAACGGCCACCGCTGGGACCAGGCGTCCGGCACGTACGACATGGGGTTCCGCAACTACGACCCCGGCCTGAACCGCTTCCTCAGCCGCGACATGTACAACGGGGCGCTCGACGACCTGACCCTGGCGATCGACCCGTTCAGCGGCAGCCGGTACGCCTTCGCCGGCGGAAACCCGATCTCCAACGTCGAACTCGACGGGCACGGGTTCTTCGACGCGGTGAAGAGCTTCGCCTCGGGCGTGGTCGACCACATCAAGGAAGACCCGCTGCAGTTCCTCGGCGAGGTCGCGGTCGGCGTCGGGGTGGCCCTCGCGGTGGGCGCCATCTGCTCCACCGGCGTCGGCTGCGTGATCCTCGCCGGGGCGGCGGCCGGGGCGGCGAGCGCGGCCTACGGCTACGGCACCGACGTGGCCCAGGGCGAACACTCCTGGGACTGGGGCGACTTCGGCAAGAACGTGCTGATCGGTGGCGTTGTCGGCGGGGCCACGGCCGGCATCGGCAAGGGCATCAAGGGCGGCTGGAACAAGATCCGCGGCAAGGGTGGCAACCCGTCGGCCCCGCCCGCGCAGGGAACGCCCGCGCCCCACGCGGGCGCGCCGGAGCCCACCTCGACCCCGGCGCCGCCGGCGGCCGCTCCGGCGCCGGCTCCGGCCCGGCCGGCCACCGTCCCGTCGCCCCGGGGCACCGGGGGCAGCAAGCCTCCCGTGGTCGAGGTGCAGCCGCCCTCTCCCGGTCTGACCCAGGCCGAGAGCCTCGCCCAGTTGGAACGCCGGCTCCCCGCCTTCGCGCTGTTCAGCCGGACGGCGGCCACGTCCAGCCGGACCTACGTGGGTGCGCTGAACACGCGGACCGGGCAGACCGCCCTCGCCTCCTCGGGCGGGATGCCGGGGTGCGCCGCCTACTGCGCCGAAGGTAACGCCCTGTTGGCACTGGGCGGGAACCCGAGTGAGGTCCTCTTCACGGGAGCCGTCACCGTCCGGAGGAGCGCGCAGGGCGCGCTGGAGGCCGTGCCGATGCCCGTCTGCGTGAAGTGTCAGCTCGACTATCCGAGGTCCAACTTCCTACCCGGGGTCCGCGGCGCCCCTGGTGGGTCCTGGTGAACCTGACGATCGGACGTATCGAGCAGTAGCGGGTGAGCCGCGGCGGCGGCCCTGCCCGGTCTCTCCGACATCGAGTCGGAGGCGACCGGCGGGGTCGCCGCCGCGGCACGGAACGCCACCGGAAACGCTGACGGCTGCGGGCCCGGCGCAGGGTATGCCGCCGACGGTCGGCTCGTGCGAGGATGCCGACCGGTGTCGAGGAGAGGCGTGGAGGCAGTGTCGACGGAGATCGTTGAGCTTGAGATCGCACGGTACGACTGGGACGCTCTGCGGTGCGGCTGCGGCGGGAGCGCGGCCCACGTCGCGGAGGAACTCGTGGCCCTGGCCCGGGCGGCTACCGAGGACGACGCGCGCTTCGAGGTGCTCGAGGGGCACGTCATGACCCCCGAGGTGCTGCTGGAGCCCGCGCTTCCGGTGGTCTCCGTGGCGCTGGCGGCACTGGCAGACAACGTGTCGCCCCCGGCCCGCTTCAAGTTCCTCGAGATACTGCTGCTCATCGTGTCGGCGGAGAGCCAGTCGGCCGAACTCGCGCTGCTCGGCAGGGACCTTCCCGGCGAATGTCGCGCGGCGGCAGGAGGCGGCCTGTGGCTGCTCTATTCGGAGGTCTTCTCCGGCGGGTCGGTGGGATCGTCGAGCTACGCCTACGAGATCCTGACGATCCTCGAGGAGGACCCCGACCGGCTCGAACGCGTGCGGGAAGCCGCTGGCGACCGGTTGAGCTGGGATCTGCGCTGAGCTTCGAGACGACCGGCTGACGTCACAGATTTCGGTACCCGAAGCATCAGGTCGCGCGAAGATCGCGGCCTGACGCTTCTGGCGCGACCACCTCGCGGGGCATACCGGCGTCTACTTCGGTGCGTGGGACTGCTATCAAGGGCGGCGTGGTCATCCAGGCAATCGCCGTCGTCTGCCTGATCTTCCCGCTGATCGGGATCTGGCTGATGCTCGTGGCGGCGTACGCGTCCTTCGTCGTCCGGCCCGTCTACGCGCACCTGCTGGCGAAGCGGCGGTTCGTTCTCGTCCGCCGCTACGGCCCGGCCGGCGCCCTGCGCCGCCTGCCGCTCCGGCGGCCCGATCCGGCGCGGATCACGGCGGCGATCCGGCACGCCGGACCGCTGTACGTGGTGCCCTGGGCCGGCTTCAGCGTCGGCGCGGCGCTGCCGCTGCTGCTGAGTTTCGCGCTTCCCAGCGACGAGAAGCAGCTCCAGGAGGCGCTCCTCGAAGCCGCCCTGGCCGCCGGGGCCATCGGCGCGCTGATCGCGGTGCTCGCCTGGATCCGCGGCCTCGGCTACGTCGCCCGCCCCGACCTGCCGCGCCGGGGAAACCTGCCCCGGCTGGCCTTCCCGCCCGGCACCACCGCCGAGGGCCGCGCCCGGGTCGCGCTCAACGCCTTCGGGTACGCGCAGATCGGGCCGCTGGCCATGGTCGGCTTCCTCTACCCGTGGCTGCTGCTGTTCGCCCTCGACGCCGGCCTGCCCGACACGTCCCCCGACCAGCAGGGCGGCCCGCCCGGGCTCTCCATCTCACCGCTGGTCGGGGTCGGCTACCTGCTGCTGTTCTTCGTGCCCACCGCGCTCGCCGTCCGGGCGACGGCCGGGTTGCTGCGGCGGCGGCTCGCGGCCAGCGCCGCCGTGGTGGCCATCGCCGAGTTCCTCGGCCCGCCACCGGACCCGAAGCCCTCCGACGCCGCCGACCGGCTGGCCGACCGTGTGCCCGACCCGCTGCGGCACACGCGGGACCGGCTGGTGCGGGTCGCCGAACGGCTGACCGAGACGGCCCGGCAACTGGACGCCCGGCAGCGCCGCGGCTTCACCCCGCACCCGCTCGCGACGGTGCTGCGGGGCAGCGCGAACCGTGTACACGAATTCCTCGCCAGCGACCGGGCACTGGCGCCGGCACCGCCGGACGACCTGGCGCGCGTGCTCACCCTGACCTTCCAGGTGCTCGTCGGGCCGGCCCGGCCCGAACCCCTCGCCGAGCTGGCCGACCTGGTGGCCGCGTTCGACGAGGCGGGCGCACCGGCGGTCGCGCTCCACGCCCGACCGCCGGGTCGCCTCGCCGCGGCCCTCACCCGGGCCACCACCGGCGTCGAGCGCGCGGTGCTGCTGCTCGGCGGTACGGCCACCATCGTCGGCCTGATCCTCGCCGTCGTCCTCGCCGCGCTCGGCAGCGGCAATGCGAACGACCTCGTCGGCCACCTGATCCGCTGACCCCGAACGAAGCTAGGCGATGGTGGGGTAGGCGAACTGGACGCCGGTCAGCTGTTCGGACACGTCCCACAGGCGGCGACCGGTGTCGGCGTCGGTCGCCGCGGGGGACAGCCGCACCAGCGTCGGCCGGCCGCGTAGCTCGGCGAGGCCGTCCGGCCCGATGAACTGGCCGCCCTGCACGTCCGGGTCGGTCGCCGCGTAGAGCTGCGGCAACGCGCCGTCGGACGGGGACTGGGCGAGGATCGGGTTGCCGATGCGGCCGAGCGCCACCCGCCACAGGCCGACCGGCGCGCCGCTCTGCAGGTTGGTGGCGGTGTAGCCGGGATGGGCGAGCACGCTGCGCACCGGGCTGCCCGCGGCGGTCAGCCTCCGGTGGAGTTCCCACCCGAAGACGGCGTTGGCGAGCTTGGACTGGTTGTAGAAGGCCATGGGGGAGTAGCGGCGCTCGCCGGTGAGGTCGTCGAACCGGAGCCGCCCCTGCCGGTGGTTGATCGAACTCACGGTGACCACGCGCGGGTCGCGTCCCGTGGCCAGCAGGTCGAGCAGCAGCGCGGTGAGCGCGAAGTGGCCGAGGTGGTTGCTGGCGAACTGCAGCTCGTGGCCCTGTGCGCTCAGCGACCGGGGCGGCGCCATCACGCCGGCGTTGTTGACGAGCACATCCACCCGTGAGTGGTCGGCGCGAACCCGGTCGGCGAAGGCTCGGACCGAGTCGAGATCGGCCAGGTCGAGGTGGCGTACGTCGAGGCTCGCGGCCGGGTGCTCGGCGGCGATCTCCGCGACCGCTCGGCGGCCCTTCGCCTCGTCGCGTACCGCGAGGATCACGTGCCCGCCCCGGCGGGCGAGCGCCCGGGTGGTCGCCAGACCGAGGCCGCTGTTGGCTCCGGTGACGACGAAAACCCGGCCGGTCTGGTCCGGGATCCGTTCGGTGGTCCAGCCTTTCCGCATCATGCGGCATATCATGTCGCCGATGGCACCCAGTGTCAATAAATGCCCAGGATGTCATCCGTGGCATCGCTTACCATTGGCCGGTGACCACCCGCCCGGAAGCCACCATGGCCCAGCGCAAGCGTCAGCTCGTTTCGGACGAGTTGACCGAGGCGGCGCTGCAGCTGTTGGCGCTTAACGGGTTCGACGTGGTCACCATCGACGAGATCGCGGCCACGGCCGGCGTCTCCCGGCGTACGTTCTTCCGCTACTTCGCGTCCAAGGAAGACGTCGTCGTCCAGTTCCTGACCGGCATGGGCGCCGACATCCGCGCGGAACTGGCGGCCCGCCCCGTCGAGGAGCCACCCTCCGTCGCGTTGCGGCACGCCGTCTGGGTCCCGATCGCGGCCTGCGCCGACCACCCGGACCGGGCGCTGCGGGTGGTCCAGCTGATCCTGCGTACCCCCGCACTGCTTGCGCGTTTCCTGGAGCGCCAGGCGCAGTGGCGCGACGACCTGGCGGCGGAGCTGGGTGGCCGGCTGCGGCTCGACCCGGCGACCGACCTGTATCCGCAGCTGGCCGCCGGGATGGCGCTGAGCGCCTTCGACGCCGTGCTGCAACGCTGGAGCGACAGCGACGGCGTCGAAGACCCCGCCGACCTCACCGACCGGGCCTTCGCCGTCATCGCCCCGGCGCTGGACGCCGTCGCAGGGCGAGTCGCCGGCGCATCGCGATAGAGCCGGTCACCGGCCCGGGGGCTGGTATTCGAGCCGTTCCCGGGTCGCCTCGTCGATCTCGTCCGCGGTCAGGATCGGGGTGACCCGGGTGTCCACCCCGCCGGCCGCGCGGATGTCGATGGCGAGCGCGGCCGCGGTCTTGTGGTCCGGCAGGTCGCACACCACGTAGGTGTCGTCCGCGCCGAATCCGAAGTACATCGACTCCATGCTGCCGCCGGCGCCTTCGATCATCTTCCGGACGACCTCGACGCGTTTGGTGCCACCGTCGACGGTCAGCCCCTTTATCCCCTCAACCGTGTAGCTCGATTTCAGTAGGAATTTGGCCACGCCGCCATCACCTCCTGAGATTGATCGCCCAGGGCTCAGCCCGTGCCCTGCCGCTGGACGCGCTCGGCGCCCTCGACCTTGGCCCGGCCCTGGTCGCGTTCGCTGCCCGCGGACCCGGTCGCGGTGCGCAGGTGCCGGGCCTTCGGCGAGTGCTCCACCGGCGAGCCCTGGTGGCCCCGCGCGCCGCTGCCGGGATGCTGCCGGCCGCGCGCCGATTCGCCGCCGGGATCATGCTTGTTTGGCTTGTGGCTACCCATGGCCGGCGCGTACCCGGTACGCCGGCCGCTACGCATCCGACGATCCGGGTCGGGCGGGCGCGCGAGTCACGATCAAGGCAGCAGTGGCTCATCGATGATCCGCTCGCCGACGAGCTCGGCCAGAAGATCAACGACATCGGTTTCTGGATGCAGAAGTGACGGACGCCGTCCACCGGCCGGATCTGCCGGAGCGGATGTGCCCGAGTACGCCCGCGGCCAACGCCACGGTCTTCCTCGGCATGATCACCCCGGCGGGTCGGGTCGCCTACGTCACACCGCAGCTGCCGGCCGAGGTCGCGCTCGCCACCCAGGCCGACTCGGACACTCCGGTGGAGTCCCGCTACCGGCTCGCCGGCCCCTGCGTCACCTCCAAGTGCGGCTTCTGGACCGGCGACCACTGCGGCCTCGGCGAACGCCTGGTCGCCTCCTACCAGGAGACGGCCGGCGCCCCCGAGACCGCGCTGCCTGGCTGTGCGATCCGGCGGACCTGCCGCTGGTTCGCCGAGCAAGGCGCCGCGGCCTGCACTCCCTGCTCCCACGTCATCACCGACGCCCACTGACGACGCAAGCGTCGCGAGGGAAACCCTGCACATGTCCTCTCTACGTGTATAGGGTTTCCCTCATGGGGTCGGCAGACGAGGCAGCGGCTGAGACGGCACCTCTGCGCGCACTCCCGCAAACCTTCACGTATTCCCAGGCCAAGGCAGCCGGCCTCTCGGACAGGCGGATCTACCGATTGCGTGATCAAGGGGCCATCGCCGCTATCGGACGAGGTCTCTACCGCCGTAACGACGCCGAGGTGGCGGACGTGGATCTCCTCGAGATCGCCCGCCGAGCATCGTCCGCAACCCTGTGCCTCACTACCGCTCTGGCGCGCCATCAGCTGATCGACGAGATTCCTGCCCGCATTGACGTCGCCTTGCCGCGTGGACAGCATCAACCGGCCACCGCGGCTCCAGTCAGCTGGCACTCGTTCGACAGGGCCACCTTTCATATAGGGCGTAACGAGCTTCGCCTCGACGCGGAGACGTCGATCGGGTTGTATAGCCCAGAACGCAGCATCATCGACGCGATCCGGCTGCGGCATAGTGAGGGCTCGGAACTGGCGTACTTAGCGTTACGGCGCTGGCTGAGACGCGGCGGCTCGTCGCCGTCGCAGCTGCTGACGATGTCTCGGCGCTTCCCCCGGGCAGAGCGACCGCTCCGAGAGGCACTGGAGATCCTGCTGTGACCGCACGTCCGACCCGAGCTACCGTCGCTGGTTGCGCCTATCTCGACTTGCAGAACCTTGCTCGACGCACTGGGCGGCCCACGGACGAACTTCATCAGGTCTACGCCTTGGAGGGCTTCCTCGCCCGCTTGGCCCTGTCCGCCTACGCGGACAAGCTCGTACTCAAAGGCGGCGTGCTGTTGGCGGCCTATGCCGCCCGCCGCCCTACCCGCGACGTCGATCTGCAAGGACGATGGATGTCAAACGACGTCGACCAGGTTCTCGACATCGTCCGTAGCATCGCGCGTCAGGAGATCGACGACGGCCTGATTTTTGATACCGACAACGCGGCAGCGGAGACGATCCGGGACGATGACGTCTATGCCGGGGTACGCGTCAGCCTCACCGGCACGCTCGCCGCAGCGCAGTTGGCGTTCCACGTCGACGTGAATGTCGGCGACCCGATCTGGCCCGACCCGCAGCCGATCAAGCTGCCCCGCCTACTCGACGGAGAGATCGTGGTCGCCGGCTACCCGCTCCCCATGGTGTACGCGGAGAAGCTGATCACGGCTCTCCAGCGAGGGCCGGCGAACACCCGATGGCGTGACTTCGCGGATGTCTTCCTTCTGGCAGGACAGCACGATGTCGACGGGCATGAACTGGCGGTGGCCATGCGACGGGTGGCCGAGTACCGCGAGGTGACGCTCACGCCGCTGAGTAACGCCCTTGACGGCTACGCTGCCCTGGCAGAGCGGCGGTGGGCCGCGTGGCGACGGAAGCATCGCCTCGATGATCGGCTGCCACGAGACTTCGGCGAGGTGCTGCAGCGGGTGTACGCACTCGCCGATCCGGCGTTAACCGGCACGTGTGACGGGAGGACCTGGAGCTCAGCCTCTCTTGTCTGGACGGCTGGGTGACGCCGGCAGACCGGCCACCCGCCGGACCGCCAAGCCATCTCGCGCGGCTCAATCAGTCGGTGACACGTCGAGCCGGGTGATCTGCTCGGGGTCGGCGACCAGGTCGATCGTCGTGATCCAGCCGTCGGTGAGCGTGAACCGCATGACCATGCGTGACGTGTCGCCGGCCGCCCACACGGGCGCCGGACACCCCGTCGAAGAACGCCGGCCGCGCCGCCCGGCCGTCCGGGTGGCTACGTCCCCGCTCGCTTCGCTTGCGGCGCTGATCGCCGTCGCCGCGACGGTCGCGGGGTGTGGGACGCTCCGCGCGACTGGTCTGCCGATAGTGTTCCGGAAACGGCGGGTAGGGGTGAGGACAGGTGCTGGCTGGGTTCGCGGTGCCGCCCGCGGTGGAAGCGGAACAGGTGGTCACGGCCGTGCTGGCCGACCTGCGGTCCGGCGACCATCGCGGCGTGGTGGTCGACTCGCCGCCCGGGGCCGGCAAGTCGACCCTGGTGGTAAGCGCCGCCGTCGAGCTGGCCGCCGCCGGCGAGCCACTGATCGTCGTCGCGCAGACCAACGAGCAGGTCGACGACCTCATCGACCGCCTGGCGCGGCAGGCGCCCGAGCTGCCGATCGGCCGGCTCTCCGCCACCGACTACCAGCCGTCCGAGCGGGTCACGGGGCACGAGACGGTGCGGGTCGCCGCGAAGGTCACCGACCTCGGCGGTGCGGCCGTCATCATCGGTACGGCCGCCAAGTGGGCGACGGTCGGCGAGGGCACCTGGCCGTGGGCGATCGTCGACGAGGCGTACCAGATGCGCTCGGACGCCCTGCTGCGGGTTGCTGGCAGGTTCGAGCGGGCGCTGTTCGTCGGCGACCCCGGGCAGCTCGACCCGTTCTCCACGGTCGACACCGCGCGGTGGACGGGCCTCACCTGGGACCCGATGCAGTCCGCCGTGGCGGTGCTGCTGCGCCACAACCCCGAGCTGCCCGTGCACCGGCTGCCGGTGTCCTGGCGGCTGCCCGCCTCGGCGGCGCCGGTGGTCGCCTCGGCGTTCTACCCCTTCACCGGGTTCCGCGCCGGCACCGGCCCGGAGGACCGGGCGTTGTCGTTGACGAAGGCCGGGCCGGGCGACGCGGTCGACGCGGCGGTCGAGCTGGCCGCGATGTCGGGCTGGGGCCTGTACCAGCTGCCGGCGGGACACACCCTCCGGACGGACGTGGCGGCGGCCTCGGCCTGCGCGGCGCTCGCCGTGCGGCTGCTGGAACGGGGAGCGGTCGCCGTCTCCGAGCACCGACCGGCGGGTACGCCGGTCACCGCGGACCGGATCGCGATCGGCGGGGCGCACCGCGACCAGGCCGCCGCCATCCGCGCGCGGCTCGGCGCCGCCGGAGCGGGCATCACCGTCGACACCGCCAACCGGCTGCAGGGCCGCGAGTACGACGTCACCATCGTGCTGCACCCGCTGTCCGGGCGGCGGGACGCCACGGCGTTCCACCTGGAGTCGGGGCGGCTCTGCGTGCTGGCGTCCCGCCACCGGCACGCGTGCATCGTGGTGGCGCGGGACGGGATCGGTGAGCTGCTCGACGCCCACCCGTCGACCGAGCCGATGCACCTCGACGTCGCGGTGAAGTTCCCCGACGGCTGGGAGGCGAACCAGTCGATGATGACCCACCTGGACCGGCACGCTGTCCGGGTCGGCGTGCTGGGGAATTCCCGGTAGCGGATCTCGTCGGTCACCCCTGTCGGGCCTCGGGAGCGACCTCCAGCCCGAGTGCACCTCGACGACATCCGGGGCCGGGTCAAGCTGCCGGACGCCGGCGCGGAATCGGTGCAGGACGTGGGCGGCGGGAAGCTGACCGCCACCCTCCGGGACGCCGACGCGCACCATCGGCCTGCTCCGATCGGCATGACCCGGGGGAGTGGACGAGGCCTTGCCGGTGTCCACTCCGGACGGGCCAACGCGATTCGCCGCGCTTCACTACTGTCACTGCGGTGACGGGGATTAGGCTGCGCCGTGCCGGTCGACTGGGTTTCGTGCTGTTCGCTCTCGCGGCGTTCGGGCTGTTCACGATGCCGTGGTTCCGCGGCGACGGCGGAGAGGTGATCATCGGCCTGGACCTGGGCTACGTCGAGCCCGAGCTGCCCAGCACCCCGAATCCGCTGACCCAGTACTTCCTGGAACTGGCGCCGCTGCCGGCGTACGTCGGGCTGTTGCTCGCGTTCACCGTGGCGGTGCGGCGGCGGTGGGCACGGATCGTCGCGGTGGTGGTCGTCGTACTGGCCGCCGCGCTGACCGTGGCGGCGGCGGCCGGGCTGCTCACCAGCGTGGAGGACTACTGGGAGCCTGCCGAGGTGGGCCGCTACCGGCTGTTCGCGCTGGTGACCGTCGCGCTGGCGGTGTTGCTGCTGGCCGCCGCCGGCACACTGGCGGTCGGGTTGCGCCAGGTGTACCAGGGGGTCGTGGTGGCGCTGCTGCTCGCCTTCACGGCCTTCCACGTGGTCAACGTCGCGATCCTCGCCGGGTCGGGGGTGGGGGAGAGGATGACGGTGGCGGCGTGGCTGCCGGCGCTGGCGTACCTGCTGGCGGCCGGCTGCGCGGTCCTCGCCGCGACCGGCGCGGCGGCGGCCGAGCGGTCGGAGTTTGCCACCGCTCCCGCACCAGTCCCTCAGCCGGCGGTACGCGCGTAGCCGCCGTGGGCGACGCCGCCGCTGGGGTCCTCGTCCGCCGCGCCGGGGGCCTGCACCACCCCGTCCAGGCTCATTCACTCGTACGCGACCACCCGCCGGCTCATGCCGCCCTACCTTCCATTGCAAGCCCGACGGTGGTAGTCGTACGGGCTGACGCGGGCGAGGCAGGTATGGCTTTCATGCTGGCTGCCGCGGATGGCTTCGGTGGCATGGCCGCCTGTCTCGTCTGCTCTTGCTGACTGCTGATTGGGCTCTGCGATCGATCGCTGTGTAGGGCGTTGACGGCGGCAAGAGCATGCGCGTGTCCGCGACGGGAGAAGGGAGTCACATGGCGGTCGCGATCGGGGTGGACGTGGCCAAGGAGTTCCATTGGGCCACGCTGGTGCACGCCGAGACGGGCCGGCTCCTGGTCAGCCGGAAGGTCGACAACGACCCGCCGGCCATCCAGGCGCTCATTGACGACATCCGAGCCGCTGAAGCCCAGCATGGATCGGCCACGGTGGCCATCGACGTGCTCGGCGGCATCGCCGGGCTGCTGCAGGTCATGCTGGGCGACGCCGGACTGCGGCTGGTGCACGTTTCCGGACTGGCGGTCAACCGCGCTCGCCGGGCCACCCGCGGCGGGGAACACAAGTCCGACCCGCGGGGATGCGAAGGTCATCGCTGACCAGATCCGGCTGCGCGCCGACGAGCTGCGTCCCGTCGAGCCGTCCACCGACGTCGACAGCGAGTTGCGGCTGCTGGCGGCCCGCCGCCGGGAGCTGGTGGTCGACCAGACCCGCCGCATCGGCCGGCTGCGTGACCTGCTCGCCTCGATCCATCCCGGCCTGGAACGCGCCACCGACCCGACGAACAAACTCGTCTCGGCGCTGCTCGCCCGCTACGTCACCCCGGCCGAGATCCGCCGCGCCGGCCGACGCCGCATCAGCGAATACCTGCGCACCACCGGCCGGCACACCACCGCGACCATCGACGCTCTGGTCGACAAGGCACTGACCGCCGCCGGCGCTCAACACGTCGTCGTGCCCGGCGAAGCGGTCGCCGCCGACCTCGTCCGCGACCTCGCCCGCGAAGTGCTCACCTGCCGCGACAAGCTCACCAACCTGGACAAGCGCATCGCTGAACTCCTCGACCGCCACCCTGACGCGGCCCTCATCCAGTCCCTGCCCGGGATGGGGGCCACCCTCACCGCCGAGTTCCTCGCCGTGGCAGGCGGCATCACCCGATTCGCCACCGGCAACCAACTCGCCAGCGCCGCCGGCCTCGCACCGGTGCTGCAACAATCCGGCAAGGTCCACTACCTGCGCCGCGCCACCAGCGGCGACAAAACCCTCAAACGAATCTTCTACCAGTCGGCGTTCTGCGCCCTGCAACGCGATCCCGCCAGCCGCGCCTTCTACGACCGCAAACGCGCCGAAGGCAAACGACACCACCAAGCCCTCATCGCCCTGGCCCGCCGACGCATCAACGTGCTGCACGCCATCCTGCGCACCCGCCAGCCCTACCGACTCGATCATGCTCTCGCGGCTTGACTCAGTCATTAGGCTGCCACCACCGCGAGCTTGTCCAGCGCCGACGTCCAGCCGTCCTCGACGTTCTCGGCGACGTGCGGCATCGCCTCGGCCAGCGCGTCGAGCCGTTCGTGCAACAGGGTCAGCGCGGTGCCACCG
This sequence comes from Micromonospora sp. LZ34, assembly GCF_052981855.1. NCBI lineage: Bacteria > Bacillati > Actinomycetota > Actinomycetes > Micromonosporales > Micromonosporaceae > Micromonospora > Micromonospora sp. LZ34. Next base: position 21,416 of record NZ_JBRIQN010000015.1, on the reverse strand, counting down.
CCGGGGGCGGGACGCAGCGTGACGGTGAGCCGGGATTCGTAGGTCGTGCCCTCGGTGCGCTCCGGGCCGACGAACGTCCACCGCCAGACGATCCGCACGTCCGGGACCAGTTCGACCAGTTGGCAGTCGAAGCCGCCGACGTCCGTGCCGGCGTCGGTGTGCCAGACCTGGTACCGGCCGCCGACCCGCTCGTCGACCTCGACCCGGGTCGCCACCAGGTCGGCCGGCGCCATCCAGCGCCGCAGCAGCTCCGGTTCGAGCCAGGCCCGGTAGACCCGGTGTGGTGGCGCGTCGAGGGTGCGTTCCAGGCGTACGACAAGACTCATCTCTGCTCCTCCGGATGCTCGCGCAGCAGTTCTTCGAGGGCGTCGAGGCGCTCGGTCCAGTGCCGCTGGTAGAAGGTCAGCCAGGCCGAGGCGGATTCGAGTGGGCGCGGCTCCAGCCGGCAGACGTGCCGCCGGCCGGTGACCGTACGCCGGACCAGGCCGGCCTGGCGCCTGCACGTGCTTGGACGCCGCGGCGAGGGACATGTCCAGCGGCTCGGCCAATTCGCCGACGGTCAGCTCGCCCTCGGCCAGCCGTCGCAGCACGTTATCAACTCCGGCACGACCGCCCGACCGCGTGTCGCCCGGCCTTGACGGCGCTGTGCGACAACCGGCTGGTCAGACGGGGGTGTTCGAGGTTCCGACGTGTCTCCATGACGCCGGCAGTCAGGGCTGATCCAGTAGTAAGCCTTCGGCGACGCGGCCGCTGCCGCGAGCCAGTAGGCCGGGCACGAAACTTAACGGGTTCGACCTGCTGGGCGGATGGGTGCCGGTGCGGCGTGATGAGGTAGCGGCTGGGTCGGATCCTGCGGCCGAGGTTGCGTCATCCTGGGAGCCCGGCACATCTTCGCTGGGGATCTCAAGGTCTAGCTTGAGCCGCCTGGTTTCCTCGTCTAACGCCGCCAGGAACCCCTCAGTATCCTGCGGGCTCATCTGGCGCAGCCGGTCGCTGACGCGCTCCATGCCGGCGGCGAACTCGTACCGCTCGATGTCAGTCATGTGCCAGCACAGCATCGCCCGTTCGGACGCCGTCGGCTCTCCCCGATAGGCGACAACCGCGTTATGCGGCAGTGACTTCAGCAGGACGTGGCCGACGCCCGGCTTCTCGTCCAGGTCGAGCGTCATGTCGTCTGCATCTTCGAGGTCAAGGTCGGGTGGCGTCGTCGACGCATCTTCTCCGTGGACATCGGTCATCGGAACATCCTCGCCGTGGTGTTCTTGGCTGTCAGCAACTGAAGGTAGTGAGTCAGCTCGTCTTTTAGGCGCCAGCGTAGATAGATCGCGTTGATGATGGCAGCAAGTCCGACGAACAACACGCCAACGTTGACCGAAAGGTGACCGATCACTGGATCAAGCGCGGGAAGTCCAACGTTCTTGATCATCCATTCGGGAGGCGGCTTGACGTATAGGATGGCGGCGGCAACCGAGGTCAGGCCGGTGACCAGCAGGCCAGCGAAAGTTGTCAATGAGGACCGCTGAAGTTTTTCCATGGAATATCCGACGAAGGTGGCGGCGACTGGGGAGATCGCCAAGAGGAAGGCCAAGACATCCCCGGACACGTCCGCCCCGTTTCTCGGAACGAAGAACGCGAGAACGGTTATCACGAACGCCGACAAGGTGGCGAGCCAGCACGTGAGCCCGAGTGCTCCAGGTGGGACCTCATCGAAGATGATCTGCATGACAAGGTCCTTAGGTTTGCAGGTGTCGAAGCGTCGCGTGTATAGGTGTGCGTACGGCAAGGCTTGATGGTGGCGAACCCGTAAATAGGCCAGCTTACTCATTGTCTTGATGTCGTCCTGCCGAATCGTGATACCTGTCTTCGCGGACTGGACGTAATGCGCCTTTACGTAACTGTTGGGACCGGCGTGCATGCGGAAGTGGTAACTGTTAGTAATGAATGGCAGGTTGAGCGGGATAACGAATGAATTTGGTTGAAGGCCGTATCTCACGCGACGCCGACGTTCGGGAGTGGCCACGCGCCCGTAGAGCGGAACCGTCTTCGTGTATCGCAAGACCCACTTATAGCCGGTCGGAAGGGGTGCCTCAGCCACGATGACGTAGTTGCGTACCAGGAAAGCGCAGATCCGCCGCAGCTTCGTCAACTGCTTCTCGTCGGCAATCCCCCTCACCGGCGCCACTGCCTTGTCAAAGTATGTGTGTGCGTCTGCTAGACGCACGCGACCCTGCCGGAAAACGAGCCGCAGTAACGCGTAGAGCACCGATGGGTGGTCCTGACCAAACGTCTTTTCGAACTCTGCCTGTAAAATATGTGCCACTACCCCTCGCGCATCTTCCTGTGAAAGGAACGGCAGGGCACTTCCGCCACCATCAGAGGTGTCCACGTTGTCCATCATCGTGCCCTTTGTGGCGGTAATCATCGGCACGAGCATGACGGGCGGCTCGCCACCGTTCTGAGCATTACTCTGCGTCAGTACGTCCACTGACGCGCGGACGCCACCGGCGTTGCTGCCGGAGTTCATCGGATCCGCGGCCTGCATCGACTGAGGGGCGGCCTCCACTACACCTTGGGCAGCAGACTGCCGCTGGTGCGGGATCGGCGGCTCACCTGCCTGGCGTCGTAAGTCGGACAGGTCGTCCAGGGAACTGGTATACGTCGTCGATACGGTGACACGAAGACACTCGCCCACCGGCTCGACTTCGTCAGTCACCCGCACGTGGTAGCGAGCCGGCTCCACCAGCATCTGCCCGAACAACCGGATCGACGAACTCGGGTACTTCTTGCTGACCCGGACCATCGCCTCGATGATCTCCCGGTCGGCCGCCCGTCGGTCCCCCGGATCGATCGGCGGCTTGCCGGGCGCCTCCTCGAAACGCTGCTGCGCCCTCCAGTGCCGCTTCGCCGCCCGTCGGGCCCGCCAAACCAGAACTAGCGCGAGCAACCCCGCGCCAATCCGAGTGGCCGATTCGTCAAGCCATATCGGACGCGCCGGCACGGACGGCATTAGCCAGCCAGCGAGCCCGTCCACGACGGCTACAGCAACTAGCAGCCCTGCCAGGATCAAGTAGGTAATGGATGCTGTTGCCGGTCTGGCAAGGCCCACGCCGACCAACCCCTTCCGCACCACCGGCGGCATCGAAGATTCGTTTCGTTGGGTAACGACAGCCTCGCGCAATGTGAGGTCGATCACATCCTCCAGACGGGTGAATCGCTCGGAACTACGGACATGGATCCCTCCGGAGTTCGACCCGTTCCACAGCCCCGATGACATGGGCAGCGTGGCGTGTGCAACGGGTAGGGAAGATTGCCGTCTGCTCTCACTAGGCCGGAGTCCGCACAGGCACGGAACTCGTCTGTGACCGCAATCCTTACCGGCGGTCCGGAGCGGGTACCTCATCCAGAGTCGCTCGCTTATCAGCAGGCCCGGCTGTGGCGCGGATAGGGCCGACCAGTAGCTGACCGCCGGTAAGTGCAAGTCACCTGGGTCCTAGCCCCTTACGCCAGCCCCGATGCTGGGCGCCGGGGAGCCGGCCACCACCGCCTCTGCGCCCTCTGCCCAGGCCGGATGGTTGGTGGGCCCTAGGCTAGCTGTACTACAGGGCGTCAAGAAGTGGTTGTTTCCGCTGTGGGCTGGCGAACTCAATCCACACCCCGTGACGGGCTGCCTCGCGGTGTCGGGGTCTTCCGCTACCGTCTGGTCGTCATGGAGCCGCGGTTCGGCGAGGTCGTCATCGGGCGGGAGCACCCCGCGGGGCTGCTGCGCGCCGAGGTCGACCGGGCGGCCGCCAGCCACGGCGGCCTCGTCCTGGTCGCCGGCGAGCCCGGCATCGGCAAGACGACGCTGGTCACCGCCGCCGCGAAGGAGGCACGCCAGCGCGGGGCGCTGGTGCTCGGCGCGGCCTGCTGGGACTCCGACAGCGCGCCCGGCTACTGGCCCTGGGTGCAGGTGCTGCGCGGGCTGCGCCGCTCACCCGACGACTGGGCGGTGGCCCGGGAGACCGCCGAGCCGGGCCTGGCCCCCCTGCTCGGCGAGACGACCGACCGCGCGATCCGCGAGGCGATAGACCGCGCGGGCGGCAGCGCGCTAACCCAGGTGCGCGGCGACGAGCACGGCGACCGGGACGAGTTCGACCTCTACGACGCGGTGACCACCGCGCTGGTCGCGGTCTCCCAGCGCCGGCCGGTGGTGGTCGTCCTCGACGACCTGCACTGGGCCGACCCGGCCTCGATGCGGCTGCTCCAGTTCGCCGCCCAGCACACCTGGTTCGAACGGCTCCTGCTGGTCGGCACCTACCGCGACGCCGAGGTGGAGGCCGCCGACCACCCGCTGCGGCCGCTGCTGATGCCGCTGGTGGCCAAGGCGACCACGATCACCCTCACCGGCCTCGGCCGCGACGAGGTCGGCGCGCTGATCAACCGCACCGCCGGCCGCGAGCCGGACGCGGCTCTCGTCGACGAGGTGCACCGGCGCACCGGCGGCAACCCGTTCTTCGTCGAGCAGACCGCCCGGCTCTGGCGCGCCGACGGCCAGGTCAGCACCATCGCCCCCGGCGTACGGGAGGCGGTGCGGCGGCGGCTCGGCCAGCTGCCGGCGGCGGTGGTCGAGGTGCTCACCGTCGCCGCCGTGCTGGGCCGCGAGTTCCACCGGCAGGTCCTCGCGGCCAGCGCCGGCGCGCCGGCGGCGCAGGTCGACCGGCTCCTCGACCGCGCGGTGACCGCCCGGCTGGTGCTGGCCCGCGGCGGCGGCCGGTTCGCCTTCGCCCACGACCTGGTCCGGGAGACCCTCTACGACGGGCTCGCCGACGACGACCGGCGGGCCCGGCACGCCGCCGTGGTGCGGGCGGTCGACGGGTCGGCGACGCTCGCCGAGCGGCTGATCCCGGCCGACCTGGCCCGGCACGCCCACCTCGCCGGCGACCAACTCGACCCGTCCCGGGCGGCCGAGCTGCTGGTCGCCGCCGCTCGGGACGCCGGCCGCCGACTGGCTGTGGACGAGGCGCTGACCCACTTCCGCCGGGCGCTGGAGGTCGCCACCGACCCGACCCAACGCGTGAAGACCATGGTCGAGCTGGGCCAGCTGCTGCACCACGGCGGTGACGGAGACGAGGCCCAACGCCTCTTGGACGCGGCCGCCGAGCTGGCCCTCACCGTCGACGACCCGGTGGTGCTGGCCCGCGTCGCCCTCACCGTCCACCGGCACCACCAGGCCGGCTCCCGGCGCACCACCGATCCGACGGGTCTGCTGCGGGAGGCGTACCGGCGGCAGATCGGCGAGCCCGATCCCGCCGCGCCGGCCGGCACCCTCGTCACCGACCTGATCACCGCCACCGAGACGCGCGCCCGGCGCGGCCACGACGACGAGGCGCTCACGTTCAGCCTGTGGGCCCGGCACGACACCACCTGGGGGCTCGGCACGGCCGCCGAGCGAGCCGCGATCACCGCCGAGATCCGCGAGGTGGCGCGCCGGAGCGGCGACCGGGAGACCGCGCTCTGGGCGACCTCGCTGCGTTGGGTCGCGCTGCTGGAGCTCGGCGACCCGCGCTACCACGCCGAACTCACCGCCTTCGTCACGGAAGCCCGCACGGGCGACGCCCGGCACCGGTTCGCCGCGAGCATCGACGGCGGCATCATCGCCGCGTTCCGCGGCGACTTCAGCCGAGCCGGCGAGCTCTTCGCCGAGTTGGGCGACCTCAGCGAGTGGGAGCACTCCGACTTCGCTTTCATGCGCCACCACCTGCGCTGGTCGTGGCTGCTGCTGCAGGGCCGGTTCGACGAGGCCGACGCCCTGCTCGACGGACTGGACCCGACCGACTACCCGTACCTGCAACTGGTCCGGGCGATCAGCGCCGCCGAGCGCGGCGGCGGCGCGACGGCGCTCCGGCTGACCGCCGCCATCGAGGCGGCCGGCACGACCTATCCCCGGGCAGTGTCGCCGCTGTGGCTGCGGCTGCGCGCGCAGGTCGCCGCCGCGACGGGCGACCCGCGGCGCTGCGCCGAGGCGCGCGACGCGCTGGCGCCGCATCGTGGGCAGTGGCTGGTCGCGCTGTTCGGCTGCGACGTCAGCGGCCCGGTCGACCACTGGCTGGCCCTGGTCGACGCGGCGCAGCAGCGCTGGGACGATGCGGTGGCCGGGTTCGCCGCGGCCCGCGACACCGCCGACCGGATGGGCGCCCGGCCGTGGTCGGTGCTCGCCCGCGCCGCGCTGGCCGACGCACTGGCCCGGCGGGACCGCCCCGGCGACGCGGCCGCCGCCACCGCGTTGCGCGCCGCCACTGCCCGCGACGCCGCCACCCTCGGCATGCACCAGGTTGCCGGCGCGCCGCCCGGCGCGGTGCTCACCCCCGCCGGCCCGCTGACCGGCGCGTCGCCGCCCGCCGGCCATCCCGCGGCCGGCGCGTCGGCCGCCGCGGCGAGTCCCGCGCCCGCTGGCCAGCTCTCGACCGTAGCGTCCGCCGCCGGGGCGAACCCGGCGCACGCGGGCGTCGTCGGGCAGCAGCCGCCCGTCGAGGCGTACGAGTTCCGCCACGACGGCCCGGTCTGGCAGCTCGGCTACGCCGGCACCGTCGTGCACCTGCCCGACGCCAAGGGCCTGCACGACCTGCACCTGCTGCTGAGCCGCCCCGGCGTCGACGTGCCCGCGGTCGAGCTGCTCGACCCGGCCGCCGGCCCGGAACTCGTCGCCGCCCGCCGGATGGGCGGCGACCCGGTCCTCGACGACGAGGCCAAGGCCCGCTACCGGCGGCACCTGGCCCGGCTCGACGACGAGATCGACCGGGCCGCCGAGCGCGGCGACCAGCAGAAGGTGGCCGCCCTCGACGCCGAGCGCGCGGCGCTGCTCGCCGAGCTACGTGCCGCCGCGGGGCTGGCCGGCCGCAGCCGCCGCCTCGGCGACGAGGCCGAGCGGGCCCGCAAGACGGTGACCGCCCGGATCCGGGACGTGCTGCGCAAGCTCGACGACCGCCACCCGGCGCTCGCCGCCCACCTGCGCGAGACCGTCACCACCGGCGGCACCTGCCGCTACCTCCCACCCGAACCGCCGCCCTGGCGGCTATAGCTGTACTGACCGGGACGTTGATCGAGCATCGGCGTCGTGAGTCCACGATCACAGGCGGTGAATGAATCAGGACCGGTGGCTCTTCGCCCTCTGTCGGGCGTAGTAGGCGCGGGCGCGGTTGCGGTCGCCACAGTCCTTCGTGTTGCACCAGCGGCGGTTCCGCCGTGGTGAGGTGTCGAGATAAACCCAGCCGCACTTGGCGTCTTCGCACTGGTGGAGGCGGTCGAGGTCGTGGCGCTGGGCGAGAGCCACGAGCCCGCGGACGATGCGATTGCGGGGCAGGCGGAGGTCGGTTTCCCGGTCTTGCCATTGCCAGCGGTCGCCCGTGCGGACCAGGTCGGCTGCGGCGATCGCCGCCCGGTACATGCCCGCGAGGTCTGCGGCGGCTTCGGGGTCATCCTCGAAGAGAGCTGCGTAGACCCTCTCGCGCGCTTCGATGACCTGTTGCCGTTCCCGCTCGGCCCGGGCGTCGTCCTGGCCGGCGAGGTCGCGCAGGGCCACGGCCTCGTCTCCGCTGATCAGGTCGGACTCGATGCACCAGTCGACGACGTCGGAGAAGGTCTTCAGGTTCTCAGTGCGTTCGCACCCGCCGAGGCGCCAGTCAACGGTGTTCACCAGGTCGAGCATGCGGTCGCCCGCGATGTGGCCGAACCTCACCGTCAGCTCCTCTCATGGCCAAAAGCTTTGTTGCATGTGAGACTACCCAACTGGCATGCTCATTCCCAATCGGCCAATCACCCATGAGAACACCACCGGGAGCCCGATCGTGCCTGCCGCCGCCCCACGCAGATCGTTCACTGCACTTTGGGCGTCCCAAGCGTCCTCAAACCTCGCCGACGGGCTGCTGCAGGCCGCGGCGCCGCTGCTCGTCGCCACGCTGACCCGTGACCCGCTCGTGGTGGCCGGTATGACGGTGGTGCAGTTCCTGCCCTGGCTGGTCGCGACCCTCCCCGCCGGCGCGATGGCCGACCGGATGGACAGACGTCGGATACTTACCGCTGGCAACTGGCTGCGCGCGGCCGCGTTCGCGCTGCTCGCCGTGGCCTTGGCGAACGAATGGCGCCATGTCGCACTGCTCTACGCCGCAGTGTTCCTAGCCGGTTGCGCCGAGACGATGGTCGACAACGCCGCCCTGACCATCCCGCCCCGTCTCCTGCCACGCGAGCAGCTCGAACGCGCCAACGGCCGGTTGTTCGCGACCCAGTCCGTCATCAACACCTTCATCGGTCCGCCTGCCGGGGCGGCGTTGTTCGCGCTGGCAGCATCAGCGGCCTTCTACACCGGCGCGGCCGCGTTCGCCCTCGCCGGCCTGGCAGCTCTGCTGCTGCCCACGCTGCGCCCCACCAGCGAGGAACACGGGCGCCGCCGCTCGACCCCGACCACCATCACCCAGGACATCCGCTCCGGATGGGCCTACTTCTGGCGCCACGACCTGCTGCGCCGAGTCGCGTTCATCTCCGCGGCAATCAACTTCTTCGGCGCGGCCACCGGCGGTTTGCTCGTTCTGCTGATCACCGGCCCGTACCAAATGCCCATGTCGCACTACGGCCTGTTCATCGCCGTTCCCGCCGCCGGCGCGATCGCCGGCTCGCTGCTCGCCGAACACGTCGTGCCCCGCATCGGCGGCGGCCCCATCACCTGGCTCGCCGCCCTCGCCCCGGCCGCCAGCTACGCCATCCTCGGCCTGGGTCAGAACACACCCCTCGCCCTTGCCGGCATGTTTTGCGCTGCCATTGCCACCTCGCTGAACCAGATCGTCGTCAGCACCCTGCGCCAAGCAGCAGTCCCCGACGAACTCCTCGGCCGCGTCACCGCCGCCTACCGCCTGGTCGTCCTGGGTGCCGTTCCCCTCGGAGCCCTCGCCGGCGGCTTGCTCGGACGCAGCCTGGGAATCCGCGCCACCTTCATCGCCGCAGCCCTCGGACTCATGCTCGCCGCGCTCCTGCTCGCCTCCCGGGTCACCACCCAAGCCCTCCGTGACGCCGAAACAACCCATCGCACCACCCGAGCCCTCCGTGACGCCGAAACAGCCCATCACCCCTGATCCTCGTCGCCGCCGAGGGCGCGAAGCTGAGCTACCGCGTCGGCGCCGGGCGGCGGCACGACGCGGGGCGCGGCGGGCGCTGCTACCCGCCGACGCCACCGAGGTACGCGTCACCCCTGCCGGCGGCACGGCCACCACCGTCCCCGTCACCCCGTAGCCGGCCACCGGATCGACGACGGGCACCACCACGTCCGTGGCGGTGCCCGTCGTCGTCAGGATCAGCGGCGGTTGTAGCGGTACATGGTCAGGGTGCCGAAGACGACCACGAACGCGGCGCTCCACACCAGCGTCCACATCGTGCTCGACGGGTCCGATTCCCCCGACATCACCGCCCGCACCGACGCCACCAGCTGGGTGATCGGGTTGACCTTGACGAACGCCTGCAGCCAGCCGGGCATGGTGGCCGGCTCGACGAAGACGTTGCTCAGGAAGGTCAGCGGGAACAGCACCATCATGCTGACCCCCATCACCGACTTCTCGCTGCGCAGGACCAGGCCGAAGAATGTCCACACCCAGGAGAACGCGAACGAGAAGACCACCAGCAGGCCGATGCCGCCCAGCACGCCGAGCAGCCCGCCGTCGGGGCGGAAGCCCAGCGCCAGCCCGACCCCGAGGATGACCACGGCGGCCAGCACGTAGCGCAGCACGTCGCCGAAGATCATGCCGACCAGCGCGGCCGGCCGCCAGACCGGCAGCGTCCGGAACCGGTCGAAGACGCCCTTCTCGATGTCGGTGTTCAGGCCGACCCCGGTGTACATGGTGATCATCACGACGCTGGTCACCATGATGCCGGGCAGGAAGAACTGCAGGTAGTCCCGCGGGCTGTCGGCGAGGGCGCCGCCGAACAGGTAGGTGAACATCAGCACCATGATGATCGGGAACGCCGTCACGTCGAACAGCTGCTCCGGCACGTGCTTGATCTTTAGCATGGCGCGCCAGCCGAACGTCAGCGACGCCGACATCGGGCTCGGGCGCGGTGGCCGGGCGCCCGGCGCGAGGACGGTCGACAGCGCCTCCGCCGACGGTACGTAGACCGTCGGGGCCGGCCCGGTCGTGGTGGTGGCGTTGCTGCTCATCGGGCTGCCTCCAGCTGCTCGTCCCGCTCGTCGGCCGGTGTGGCGGGGTGGTCGGTCAGGGCCAGGAAGACCTCGTCCAGGCTCGGCTGGCCGAGGGAGAAGTTGTCCACCACGATTCCGGCGCGGGCCAGGTCGCCGAGCACCCGGGCGGCCTGCTCGCTGGCGTCGAGGTCGCTGCCGTCGCCGCCGACCCGGGCGGTCAGCGCCACCGGGTCGGGTTCGAGCTGCACCGGCACGCCGAGCGCCGCCTGCAGCAGCCGCTCGGCCTCGGGCCGCTGGTGCGCGTCGCGCAGTCGTAGGTGGACGGTGCCGGAGCCGACCGAGGACTTCAACTCGCCCGGGGTGCCCTCCGCGATCACCCGGCCGTGGTCGACCACCGCGATCCGGCCGGCCAGTTGGTCGGCCTCGTCGAGGTACTGGGTGGTCAGCAGCACCGTGGTGCCGTGCGCCACCACCGCCCGGACGATCTCCCACACCTGGTTGCGGCTGCGCGGGTCCAGGCCGGTGGTCGGCTCGTCGAGGAACAGCAGGTCCGGGGTGTTGAGGATGCTGGCCGCGATGTCGATGCGCCGCCGCATGCCGCCGGAGTACTTCTTGACCTGCCGGTCGGCCGCGTCGGTCAGCCCGAACGCGGCGAGCAGGCTCTCCGCGCGCTCGCGGGCGGCCGGCTTCTTGTGACCGAGCAGCCGGCCGAGCAGGATCAGGTTCTCCAGCCCGGTCAGGTCCTCGTCCACCGAGGCGTACTGGCCGGTCAGGCTGACCCGGGCCCGGACGACGTCGGCCTGGTGAACCACGTCGTGGCCGAACACCCGCGCCCGCCCGGCATCCGGGCGCAGCAGCGTCGCCAGCACCCGTACCGCCGTGGTCTTGCCGGCGCCGTTCGGGCCGAGCACCCCGTAGACGGTGCCGGCGGGCACCGTGAGGTCCAGGCCGTCCAGCGCCCGGGTGTCCCCGAACGACTTGGCCAGGCCCTCGGCCTCGATGGCCGGGCCGGTGCTGCGTCTACTCATGATCCCTACCTTCCTTGCGTACCTGTCAGGAGACGTACGGGCGCGCGGCGCGGCCGTCGCGCAGTGCCAGGCCCCACCAGCACAGCTGGTCGAGCAGGACGCGGGCGGACCGGCGCAGCTGGTCGGTGGCCAGCGGCGTCGGCTCGCCGCAGAGCAGGTCGACGCCGACGACGTCGCGCATCGTGACGGCGTGCAGAGCGGTGAAGACGGTCCGGAGCTGGTCGACCGCGTGCAGGCCGACCGAACCACAGCCGTACGACACGAACCCGACCGGCTTCGCCTGCCACTCGTCGTACGCGTAGTCGATCGCCTGTTTCAACGAGGCCGGGAAGCTGTGGTTGTACTCCGGGGTGACCACGACGAACGCCTCCGCCCGGCCCACCTGCTCGGCGAACGACCGCATGGCCGGGGTCGGCGCCGCCGGGTAGCCGGCGGGGAAGTCGTAGTCGGCGAGGTCGACCACGGCGACCGCCAGCCCGTCGTGCCCGTCCGCCTGGTCGACGAACCAGCGGGCGATCCGGTCGCCCGCCCGCCCCTCGCGGGTGCTGCCGATGATCACGGCGAGTCGCAGTGGGCTCATGGTTCCTCCTCCCGGCCGCTCCGGTCCCACCCGTCAGGCGCGAGAAGCCGGCCGGCGGCCCGCTAGTTCGGATCTAGCGGGCCCGCGAGGCTCGGCGCGTTCCGGCGCCGGAGTGTCGGTGGTGGCTGTTTGAATGCGCCGGAAAGAAACGGGGGGACACGATGACCGACGTGGGCATCGCGCCGTGGAGCGAGGACGACCTCGACCTGCTGCGGCAGCTCAACGCGCCGGAGATCCGGGCGCACACCGGCGGCCCGGAGACCGATGAGCAGGTCCTCGCCCGGCACGAGCGCTACGTGCGTTTCGGCGACACCGGCAAGGGCTGCATGTACGCCGTGGTGCTGCCCGACGGGGCCCGGGTAGGCAGCGTCGGCTACTGGGAACGCGAGTGGCGTGGCCAGCAGGTCTACGAGCTGGGCTGGGCGATCCTGCCCGGCTACCAGGGGCGAGGGTTGGCCACCGCGGCGGTGCGCGCGGCGGTCGACGTGGCCCGCGCCCGGCGCACCCGCCGCTTCGCGCACGCCTACCCGTCGGTCGACAACGCCCCGTCGAACGCGGTCTGCCGCAAGGCGGGCTTCACCCTGCTCGGCGAGACCGAGTTCGAGTTTCCGCCCGGGCACCTGATGCGCTCCAACGACTGGCGGCTCGACCTGACCGGGTAAGCCGTGGCGGCGGGCCGCAGCGGAAAGCACCGGGCCTCAGGCCGCCGCCCGCCCCGACGGGTCGGGGCGGCGGGCCAGCAGCCGGGCGTTGGCCGCCTCGACCAGCGCCTCGGGGTCGTCGGCGTGGAACCGCAGCTCGGTGACCTGCTCGCCGCGCGCCTTGCGCGTCGGCACCTCGATCGGCTCGCGCAGCAGCAGGTCGATGCTGGTCTGGTTGGCCATGCCGAGGCTCACCGTCACGTCGTCGCCGCTGCGCTCCACCTGGACGCTGCCCTCCGGCGGCATCGAGCGCCGGTTGACCCGCAGCCGCTCAACCGCCGACCAGGGCACGGTCATGTCGAGGGTGATGCCGTTGCGGATCCGCAGGCCCGCCTCGCCGACCACGTGCGGGTGCACCTTCAGGCTGGCCAGCAGGCCGAACATCCAGAACAGGCCGTAGATGCCGAGGCCGAGGACGATGTTGCTGACGATCTCCCAGGGCAGGATCATCTCGAAGATCGGGATCTCCACCGCGGAGATGATGATGAAGATCCACATCAGCGTCATCACCGCGCCGCTGTAGCTAAACGTCCGGTCGCCGGGGCGCAGCGCCTCCGGCCGGCGGAAGATCCACCGGTAGAGGCTGCGCCACATGCCGATCTCGTAGCGGGTGGCGAAGCGCAGCAGCTTCCAGGCCTTGGCGATCACTGATCCTCCTCGCGGATCTCGTGGGCGAGGCCCTGCTCGCGCAGCCGGCCGAGGATGTCGTCCAGCCCGGCGACGAGGCAGTCCAGCCGCTCGGCGGGCATCCCGCCGAAGAGCAGGTCGGCGAAGCCCTGCTGGTCCCGCTCCATCGCCTCGATGGTGCGGGCACCCTGCTCGGTGAAGGTGACCAGGAACGCCCGCCGGTCGGTGGGGTGCGGTTCGCGGGTGACGAAACCGGTGCTCACCAGGCCGTCGACCAGCCCGGTGACGGTGCGGGGGCTGACCCCGAGGGCGTGGGCGAGTTCCCGCTGGGTCACCGGGCCGCTGCGGCGCAGTTCCCAGAGCAGGGTGGCCCGGGAGGTGGTCAGCCCCTCCCGGGCCAGGCCGCGGCTCATGTCGTCGCTGAGCACCACGACCAGTTCGAGCACCCGGTCCAGCGCGGTGGTGAACCGGTCCCTGTCCGACACCGTTACCTGCCTTCATAGTGAGTGTGCATCACTATGATGCCACGTCACTGAGTGCCCCGACGAGTCGGGGCGCCGCTACCGCGCCTCGTCCAGCCGGGCCCGCTGCTCCGCGGTCAGCTCCAGGTCCACCGCGGCCAGCGACTCGTCCAGCTGGGCCACCGAGGACGCCCCGACCAGCGGGATCGCCGGCACCGCGGCGCCGATCAGCCAGGCCAGCACCACCTGGTTCACCGTCGCCCCGGTCTCCTTGGCCACCGCCTCCAGCGTGGCCAGGCGGCCGGGGACGCTCGGCAGGTTGTACGCCTCACCCAGCGCCTTGTCCGGGCGGGTGTAGCCGCCCCGCACCAGCGGCGAGTACGCCACCAGTGCCAGCCCGGGCTCGGCCCGCAGGTAGGAGAGCAGGTCCGGGCCGGCCGAGCCCGGGTCGCCGTCCCGGTCCAGCTCGCTCGGCAGGTCGGTACGCCGGTGCAGGTAGGTGTGGTGGTACTGGAGCACCTCGTAGCCGGGCAGCCCCGCGGCGGCGGCCAGGTTGCGGGCCCGTTCCACCCGCCACGCCCGGTGGTTGCTCGCCCCGAGCAGGCCGACGGTGCCCTCGGCGACCAACTCGGCGAAGCCCTCGACGGTCTCCCGCAGCGGCACCCGGTGGTCCTCGATGTGCGCGTAGAGCAGGTCCAGCTTCGCCACGCCGAGCCGCTCGCGGCTGCGCTCCGCCGACTCCCGGATCACCCTCGCCGACAGCCCCTCCGGGTTGTCGAGGTAGCTGGTGCCCGGGGCGAGCGGGCGGGCGCCGAGCTTGGTGGCGACCACGATCTCGTCGCCGACCCCGCGGCTGCGTCGCCACCGGCCGAGCAGTTCCTCGCTCTCCCCGCCCTGGCCGCCGTTCATCCAGAACGCGTAGTTGTCGGAGGTGTCGATGAAGGTGCCGCCGGCCTCGACGTACCGGTCGAGGATGGCGAACGACGTCGCCTCGTCGGTGGCCGTGCCGAACAGCATGGCGCCGAGGCTCAGCACGCTCACCTCGCGGCGGGTCTTCGGGTCGGTGCCGATGGTGCGGTATCTCACGGATGTCCCCTCTCACGCGGCCCGCCAGCGCAGCGCTGCGGGCGGACAGGGACGAGCCTCGGTGCTGGAGTGCACTCCAGGTCAACCCCGGCTCAGCAGGCTCGAGGTCGACCCCCGCTCACCAGGGCAGCACGCCGTACCCGCCGCCACCGTCGGCGAGGTGCCCCCAGAGCTGGCCGGAGGGGCCGTCCCCGGGCAGCGTGGCCAGGTGCACGCTCACCTCGGCGCCCTCGTCCGCGCTGCGATAGCCGTGGTGGCCGTTCAGGTCGGTGGCGCAGTAGCCGGGGTTGGCCGCGTTCACCTTGATCGGGGTGTCCCGCAGTTCCTTGGCGTACATCGCGGTGACCATGTTCAACGCCGCCTTCGACGACGGGTACGGCACCGAGGTCAACGGCCAGAAGGAGCTCTCCGGGTCGGTCATCGTGCCGATCGAGCCGACCTCGCTGGAGACGTTCACGATCCGGGCCGCGGGTGCCCGCAGGAGCAGCGGCAGCAGCGCGTTGGTCACCGCCACCACCCCGAAGACGTTCGTCTCGTACACCAGGCGCAGCGTCTCGACGGTGGTCTCGCTGGGCAGCGCCCGCTCGCCGTCGCCGAGCACGATGCCGGCGTTGTTGACCAGCACGTCGAGCCGGCCGTACTCCTCCTCGACCAGCTTGGCGGTGGCCGCCACCGACTCGGCGTCGGTGACGTCCAGCGGCACGAACCGGGCGTCCGCGCCGCCGGCCCGTAGCTCCCGCTCCGCCGCCCGGCCCCGCTCGGCGTCCCGCGCGCCGACCAGCACGGTCATCCCACGCGCGCCGAGCTGCCGGGCGGTGGCCAGCCCGATTCCCTTGTTGGCCCCGGTGACCAGGGCGATCATGTTCGTCATGACCTCGACGCTGCCTGCACGGCCGGGCCGGCGGGAGAGACCGGCCGAGGCTGGGACCGGCGGTACCACCCTCGCCGCCACCGGCTGGGGCAAGCTTGACGACATGACCAGCACCGGCCTGCGACGCGACGAACTGGCGGCGTTCCTGCGCAGCCGCCGCGCCCGGCTGCGCCCGGCCGAGGTCGGCCTGCCCGACGGCGTGCGCCGCCGCACCCCGGGACTGCGCCGGCAGGAGGTGGCCCAGCTGGCCGGCATGTCGGTGGACTACTACGTCCGCTTGGAGCAGGGCCGGGGCCCGCACCCGTCCCGGCAGGTGCTCGCCGCGCTGGCCCGGGCGCTGCTGCTCACCCGGGACGAGCGGGAGTACCTGTTCCGGGTGGCCGGGGAGAGCCCGCCGCCGACCGTCGGGCCCAGCCGGGAGGTCAGCCCCGGCCTGCGGCACCTGATCGACGCGATGACCGAGACTCCGGCGTACCTGGTCGACGCCAGCTACCAGATCCTGGCCTGGAACCGGCTGGCCAGCTATTTCGTCGGGGATCTGGCGGCGGTGCCCGCGGCCGACCGCAACATGATCCGCTGGATGTTCCGGACGTCCGACGACGGGTACTGGGACGACCCCGAGGTGTTGCGCTTCGCCCGCACCTCGGTCGCCGAACTGCGGGCCGCCTACGGTCGCCACCCCGGCGACCGGGGCCTCGCGGAGCTGGTCACCGAGCTGCTCGGCACCTCACCCCGGTTCGCCCGACTGTGGGCCGAGCACGACGTGGCGGAACGCCGCCCGATCGTCAAGCGGGTGCCGCACCCCGACCTGGGCTCGCTGGAGTTCGAGTGTCGGGTGCTGCACGTGCCGGAGACCGAACAGCGGCTGATCGTCTACGTCCCGGAACCCGGATCACCCACTGCGGCGATCTTCCGCCGGCTCGCCGAGCGCATCGGCACATCCGGCTGACCGGGGCCGGTTGCCGCACGGCAGTACTGCGTCGGCTTGGGTTCGCGGATGCGGCGCTCAGGCTGGGTCGAGCGAACTGAACTGGATGCCGGCGAGTCGCCACCCGTCGGGCAGTTCGATCCATACCTGGCTCAGTCGGACTTTTAGTGTCATCAGCTCACCACGCCAGGTCGCCCGGCTGTGCTGGGCGCAGCGCACGATCGCGGCGCGGTCGTAGCGGCGCACGTCGAGTTCGGTTGTCGTCAGGGATAGGTAGGCGAAGTCAGCGTGTCGGTCGATCCACTGCCGTTTGTCCAGTAGGTAGCCCCGCTCGCCGATGGACATGAAGTCATCCGCCAGCAGGGCGTTCAAACGGTCCGTGTCGGCGTGCAGTTCGGCGTGGTCGAATGCCTGCTGGAGTTCGCGGATGTCAGCTGTCACGTGGGGGTCCTGTCGTGCGTGGTGTCGTCTGGACGGTCAGATTGCCGAGAAGCGCTGATGGCAGTGTGTTTCACATCGTGACGACGAGCTTCCCGGTCGTGTGCTGGCGGACGAAGTCGACGCATGCTTGAGCGCCCTGGTCGAGGGTGTAGCGGCGCCCGATCGTGGCCGGTAGCTCGCCACTGACCGCCAGTTCACCGACCTCGCGCATCCCGCCGAAGGTGCCGTCCATGTCCAGCACGAAATGCAGACCGACGTCGTCGCGGTCGATCCAGTCCTGCTGCGGTACTGGGTAGGTGATCGTGAGGAGGCGTCCGCCCGGGCGGATGGCGCCTGCGACTCCGGCAAGGTGGTCACTCGGCAGGCTCAGGTTGAAGGCGACGTCGACGTCGGACGGGTACCCGAATTCCGCGTATCCGATGGTCTTGTCGGCACCGAGAGCTCGGAGGAGGTCGGCGTCAGCGACAGTCGCCGTGGCGATCACCCGCGCCTTCGCGGCGGCGAGCAGCGGGATCACCGCGGTTCCGACGCCGCCGGTCGCGCCGACGACCAGGACGGTTTCGCCGGGCTGCACCGCGGCGGTGGCCATCAGCGCCCGTGCGGTCAGGCCGACGGTGGGCAGCGCGGCCGCCTGCTCGATGTCGAGGCCAACCGGGCGGTGCGCCAGGAACGGCGTGTCGGCCTCGAAGACCGTGTACTCGGCCAGTGAGCCGGTGCTCAGCGACGGCCGGATCGCGCCGGCCATCGCCCGCAATGCCCGCGGCACGGCATGACCGAAGATCTCGTCGCCTACCTGGTAGGCCGTCACGCCAGCGCCGACCTCGCTGACCGTGCCGGCAAAGTCGTTGCCCGGCACGTGCGGAAACCCCAGCGGCACGACGTCGCGGAAATCGCCGCTGGGCAGCCGGACGTCCGCCGGGTTGATCGAGGCGGCGGCGATCCGGACCTGAATTTGTCCCGGCCCGGGCCTGGGCGCCGGCACGTCCCCCACGGTGTATTCCTCGGGCGGCCCGTAGCCGGTCACGACAACTGCCTTCATGCGCTTCCCCCATAAACGGACCGAGCGGTCATGTTATCGGTCGCGAAGCTAGCAATAAACGGACCGGGCGGTCAACTTGCTAGGGTGGCAACGTGACCACCGCCCGCCCGTTGCGTGCCGACGCCGCCCGCAACCGACGGCTGCTACTGGCAGCCGCCGCCGACGAGTTCGCGGAACGTGGCCTGGACGCCTCGGTCGCCGACATCGCCCGCCGGGCCGGTCTCGGAAAGGGCACCCTGTTCCGTCACTTCGCCACGAAGGACGACCTGCTCGCCGCGATCGTCCTCGACCGGATCGACGAGCTCAACGCGGTCGGCGAACAGTTGCTCGACGCAGCGGACCCGGGCGTCGCGCTGCTGAAGTTCCTCACCGTCGCCGCGGACCAGCAACAGCAACGCGACCTGTCGTTCCTGCAGGAGGCCGGCGAACTGAACGCGGACGTGACCAGAGCCCGCGAGCAGATGTTCCGCACCGTGCACAAGCTTGTCGATCGGGCACGTGAGCACGGTGCCGTACGAGCCGACGTCACCGGCGCCGACGTCATCCTGCTGATGTGCGCACCCAACTACGTCACCAGCTACCTGCCAGACGCCCCGACCGACCTGTGGCGGCGATACCTCGCCATCATCTTCGACGGCCTACGCCCGGAAGGCGCCCACCCGCTGCCCCACCCGCCGCCAGCCGCTCCTTGACCGGCATTGATGAGTCGGGGCCAGCGCGGGTTCGCCGGCATGACCAACATTGCCGCCCTTGGGCTTCTTGACCGGGTGGCGGAAGCCGTCGCCGGCGTTCTCGCAGCCGAGGTCGGTCAGGGTGGGAATGTCCAGGGTGCAGGCGAGCCGGTTGAGGGCGTCGACCAGGCGTGGGTGCGGGCGCAGGTGGTGTCATGCTCGCGGCCGGGGCGGACCGGGCGAGCCCGTCTGATGGCCCTAGTCAGCCAGGAAGATCGCGGATCTGTCGGACGGGCGGCCTGGCCAATACTCTGAGCCCCATCCGCACTGCCTGGGGAGAGTCATGACAAGTAGGTTCACCGAGTTGGCCGTTGACTGCCACGATCCGGAGAGGCTTGCGGCCTTCTGGTGCGAGGTCCTGGACTTCAAGGTGATCGACCGGAGCGAGGGCAAGGTCGAGATCGGCTCCTGGGTGCCGACCGTCGAGGATGTTCGGGCCCGTCAGATGCCGCCCACCCTGCTGTTCATCCAGGTACCTGAGGGCAAGACCGTGAAGAACCGGCTTCACCTCGACGTCAGCCCAATCGACGGCAGCACCGAGGACGAGGTGACCAGATTACTCGGCCTCGGCGCCACCAAGACGGATGTGGGCCAGGGGTCAGACCGAAACTGGGTGGTCATGGCAGACCCCGAGGGCAACGAGTTCTGCGTCCTACGCACCCTGGCACCGCAGACCTAGGCTGCGAGCGGCCACCGCACCCCATCACACACCGCAACCGTCACGTTGCCGAGAAGACCTCAGTCCGCTGCGGACTCGGCCACGATCCACAGCGTGCCCGATCGCAGCGACCCTTCCCGCTTCCCGGCGAGGTCGGGTCAGGCGGCTGGTTTGTCGCGGGAGATGAGGTCGGCGTCGGCGTGGGTGCGTTGGAACTCGAGATCATTTGAGGTGTAGGCGTCGGAGGTGATGTTGGAGTGCGGAGCGCTTCCTGGATCTCATTGAGGGGCGACGCCGACGTTGGGTGCGGCCGGCTCGGGGTCGACGGGTTGGGTGGGGGTGCTCGCGATGCGTCGAGTGCTTCTTCATGTGGTTCGACTCCGCGCCGCGGTGATGCGCTGACACTCTCAAACCGGCGTTTGTGTGCTCTGGCGAACGCCCTCCGATCTCACAGACGTCTCACGATGCCTCACAAGGTCCACACAGTCCCGGTTCGACACGTTTCGCCGATGGCGGGCCAGGACGTCGGCACGGCGCGGTGGTGCGGGCCGACGGTCGTGTCGGTCCGTGCCAGCCGGGGTGGTCGTAGCTGAGGCCACAGCTGCTGTCGATGACATTGGTCGTCGGTGGCGGGCATGCTCAGACCGGCAACACGGCAATGATCCCCACTCGTGTCACTGTCCATGCGATGGCACTGGCATGCGATCTCATTGTTGACAGAACGGTGTCATGTCATCCGGCCCCGGTCGGTGCGATGCCCGTTGTCAATCCGCAGCTCACCGTCGGCCTGTCCCACACATGTCAAAGATGCGGGTCGATTGGTGAGTCGTGTGCCAGCGACGGTGTCAACCACGGCGACAGGCAGGCGGTGCGGGTGCCGCTGTCGGGAGACGTTCGGGTAAGCCGTCTGCCTTGCGTCGGCTTTGCGGCGCCGGCGTGTCAACCGGCCCATGACACTCGATCGTGGCGCCTGCCAGTTATGACACCGCCTGTTCGTGTCATGACATCTCCGGCGTCGCTGGGTGCCACCCGTGGTCCTTCGTTGACCACCCCTACGGCCGGCAGGGAGCGGCCCCCCAACCTCGCGGACCACCAATGAGGCCATGTCGTCGCGATGCGCCAGCGCCTCGCGTCTGCGGCCCGGAGCCCCTACCACGTGCGCCGCACGATCTCATCAAGCAATCACAGGGATGGGTGACCGCTGTTGAACTGCGTTGTGAGCACGGAATTGTCCTCAACGATGAGGCGGGAGCGTCACGAGCACCGGACTCACAAAAACCCCCGACCTCTCACAGGCGTTTCTCATTTCTGGCGGACCTGCTCGACGACGCGCCCCGCCCTTGCTGACTGGCGAGGTCCACCAGGGCGCTGCCTGCAGTCATGTCCGGTCCCGTCCGCGGTGCCGGGTAGCTGCGCATGCGTGACCTGCACACACAGGCCGCCGACAAGCTGACAGCACTTTCCGTACCAGTCGTTGGCTGATGAAGGTCGGCGGGGTGCCCGCCGTGTGAGTCGCTGTGAGATCGAGGGGCGTTCGCAGGAGCACACAAAGTGCGGTTAGAAGGTGACGGAGTCTCGGCGCAGCCGCTGCCTCCGAGGCTGTCATCACCGCAGTTGGCACAAGCCGCAGCAACGCGCCTACCACGTTCGACGGGACAGACGCCTCTACCGCGCCACCTCGGTGTGCTGGTCACTCTCCTGCTGGCAGCCGTGGTCCTGCCCCGCCGCCTCCAGAGCGGGCTCCTGGCAAGGTCGTGCGTGACGGTTTCGGCCCTGCGTCACTGTGTCCAGTGCTTCCCCACCGCCGGGTTCCCCATACGCAGGGCCCGGTGTGGCAAGACCCTCTCCGCGCGTCTGCCGCCCTCGGGCAACGGCTTGCTGTCCGTGGTGCGGTCCGTGCTGGTCGACGATCCGGGGTCCGTCTTCAGATGGACGGCCACACGGACTCCCACCACGGGCTGTCAGTGCAGCACCCGGCCGGTGTGACAGCTTCGGCCGCTGCTCAGAGACACCTAGGTGTCATCTCTTCCCCTACCGCAAATTCCGGAAGGAAACCGCTGTGCCTGACCAGGTCCTGCGCGTGCAGTCCGTCCTGACCGCCCGCGA
>NZ_JBRIQN010000014.1:0-166784 GCF_052981855.1 Micromonospora sp. LZ34 | reverse complement strand
ATGATCACCGATGAGCTGCGAGCCCTTCACGCTCGGGTCGGCTCCAACCACGTAACCCCGCTCAACTTCGAAGAGCCCCCGTAGCTGCCTGGTCTTTGCCTTCGGCGGGCTTCCGTCCGGCGGCCGCCTCACGACCCCGACCGCCCGATCCCTTGGAAGTTGATCGTTTAACTCCCCCGGCCGCTGTCATCCCGTTCGCCCCTCGACCCGCCGAACGGGGTGCAGACCCGCTTGTTGCGGCGGATCTCCTCGTCGGTCAGTCGGAGACCGGCCAGCATTCCTGGGCTGGAGGATTGGTAGCCCTTGGATGCGGACCACCCACCTGTCGGGCACCATCGTCAGCCGACGGGTTGCCTACGTAGTCGCCCGGGGATGCCGGTAGGGCGGAAGAGCTGGCGGGCTCACTGCGCCGATACCGGCGACGGCGTGCCGTTCACGCAGCTCTCGATGAACAACCCCTCGCCTTCTTTCAGCAAGTCGGCTCTTTCTTCGTCGTTCTCGACGTGGGGCGCGTCGTGGCCGTGGGGTCCATCGTAGAGATGCTCGTAGGCGGCATCGCACTCTTCCCGGTCGCCAGCGGATCCCTGGCTCTTCTTCACGGCATGCAGTTCGGCCCCGCGCTGAGCCATCGTGCGCAGGTACTCCATCTGCTCTTCATGCGTCGCACTGCTGGTACACGCGGTGAGAAGTGCCGCAAGGGACAGGGACAGGGCCACTGCCGCGTAGCGCTTCTCCATGGGCGCGAAGCGTATCAACCGCCCTTGATACCCGAAGGGAAGCACCTGTGTTCGCGGCGCGGATGCGGACTATTTGGGGACCCCGCCCTGAAGCTGCGCGTCGCCACCGAGATGCTGTCCCGCGAGCGGGCCACCGGTGGGACCAGGTCACGCCGCTGGGGCTGGCGGCGAGGCTGAGTGGAGCTGCCGCGCGCCGACCGCACCGGGTAATTGACGTGCGCGTGCCGGCCCGGCGCTCTACGGTTCGGCCGTGGCTTTGGAGATCGCGACCCTGGCGGACCGCCCGGACCTGGCACCGCTGCTCGACGAGGACTTCGAGGGGGCGTGGCCGCCGTTCATGCTCTGGGATCCGATGGGCCCGGTGTACTACGGCGTCGCCCACGACCTGTACCCGGGGTTCGTGTTCGCCGCCGTCGACCCCGCCGAGCCCGGCCGGGCCGTCGCCAAGGCGTACGCCGTGCCGCTGCGCTGGACGGAGCCGGAACTGCCCGACGGCGGCTGGGACCGGGTGATCCAGCGGGCCGCCATCAACCGCCTGGCCGGCGCCACCCCCAACATCGTCTCGGCGCTGGAGATCTGCATCCGCCCCGACCGGCGCGGCGCCGGTCTGTCCGCGCTGATGCTCGGCGCCATGCGGCAGACCGTGGCGAAACTGGGCTACGACACGCTGGTCGCGCCGGTGCGGCCCAACGGCAAGCACACCCGGCCCGACCTGCCGATGACCGAGTACGCGGCACAGGTGCGGGAGGACGGCCTGCCGGTCGACCCGTGGCTGCGGGTGCACGTGCGCGCGGGCGGGCGCATCGAACGCGTCGCGCCCCGGTCGATGATGATCAGCGGGACGCTCGCCGACTGGCGCCGCTGGACCGGCCTGCCGTTCGACACCAGCGGGCCGGTGCACGTGCCGGGCGCCCTGGTGCCCGTGCACTGCGACGTGACGCACGACCACGCCGTGTACGTCGAGCCCAACGTCTGGGTCCGCCACCAGCTCTGAAGTCTCCCCGCCCGGCAGGACGGCCGTCTTCGCCTACTCGCCGCCCGACCCCTCAGCGGCGCGGCGGACGTCGTCGAGCAGGATCTCCATGTCGCGGCGGGTGGTGCGGTAGTTGAGCACGCAGCCGCGCAGCGCGAAGCGGCCGTCGACGGTCGCGTTCGACAGGTACGAACTGCCGGCCTGTTGCAGCGACACCATGATGCGCTCGTTGAGGCGGTCGAGCTTCTGCTCGTCGGCTTCGGATCGTGACCCCGTCCGGGCCGCCGGAGGCAGGTAGCGGAAGCAGAAGATGGAGAGCCCGACCGGGGCGAGCAGCTCGAAGTCGTCGCTGGCCTCGACGAGTTCCCCGAGGTAGCGGGCACAGTCGAGGTTGCCCTCGATCGCGTCGCCGATCGCCCGGGAACCGGCGTGCGCCAGCAGCATCCAGACCTTGAGCGCGCGAAAGCGCCGGGAGAGCTCCGGGCCGTGGTCCCAGAACGCGAACGCCTCGGCGGGCTCGGTCTGCGTGACCCGGGTGTAGTCGGCGTCCAGGCGGAAGGCGGCGCGCGCCGCGGCGGGGTCGCGGTAGATGAGACAGCCGCAGTCGGCGGGCAGGTAGAGCCACTTGTGCGGGTCGAGCGCGATCGAGTCAGCCTCCGCCAGGCCGTCGAAGAGCGGGCGGGCGGAGGGGGCCAGTCGGGCGAATCCGCCGTAACACGCGTCGACGTGCAGCCACAGCCCGTACCGGCGCGCGATCGCCGCGATCTCCGGCAGCGGGTCGACCGCGCCGGTGACCACCGTGCCCGCGCTCGCGACTACGCAGAACGGTTCCGCGCCCGCGGCCCGGTCCTGCTCGATGGCGCGGACGAGGTCGTCGACATCCATCCGGAAGCGGGCGTCGACCGCGACCTCACGGACGTTCGCGCGACCGATGCCGAGCAGCGCGGCGGCCTTGTGGATCGAGTGGTGGGCCTGGGTGGAGGTGTAGACGCGCAGCGGAGCGGGATGGGCGCTCGCGCCACGGGTGGCGACCGCGTCACCGCAGTGCCGGTGTCGGGCGGCGGCGAGCGCGGTGAGGTTGGCCATCGAACCGCCGCTGGTGAAGAGGCCGCCGGCGCTCGGGTCGCAGCCGAGCGCCTCCTTGATCCAGTCGATGGTGACGTGCTCCACCTCGGTGGGAGCGGGTGCCGACCGCCACGCGGGCAGGTTCGCGTTCAGCGTCGAGGCGAGCAGGTCCGCCACCGACGCGACCGCCGTGCCCGGCGCCGAGACGTACCCGAAGAAGCGCGGATGCCCGTTGTGCCGGCTGCCGGGCACGATCACGTCGCGGAAGACCGCGAGCAGGTCGGCGAAGTCGCGGCCCTCGACGGGCAGCGGCTCGGCGAGCAGTTCCTTCAGCGCGGCGGCGGTGGTGCGCGGCGCGATGGGCAGGTCGTGCAGCGAGTCGTGGTAGGCGGCGACCCACTCGACGGCCTGGCCGGCCATGTCGCGGATCGTCTCGGCCGAGGGGTCCAGCGCGGAGTCGACGCCGCGCCGACCGGGTGGGGTCGAAGTCATGGCGGGGAGAGTAGTTCGACCGGCCGACAGCCCGCCTCCGGTGGCCGGGCACGTATCCTCGGCGACCATGACGGCCGAACCCGCGGAACCCGGGCCTGGACGCTCCGGCCACCCGCTTCTGCGCCACCGTGTCCGGGCCTTCGCCGAGGAGCGCGACTGGCAGCCGTTCCACACGCCGAAGAACCTGGCCATGGCGCTCGCCGGTGAGGCCGGTGAACTGCTCGCCGAGTTCCAGTGGCTCACTCCCGAGCAGTCCGCCGAGGTGATGTCCGATCCGGCTGCCGGCGCCCGGGTCCGGGCCGAGGTCGGCGACGTGATGATCTACCTGACCCGCCTCGCCGACGTGCTCGACATCGACCTGGTCGAGGCCGCCCTGGCCAAGCTCGACGAGGCGGCCCGCCGCTACCCGGTCGAGCAGGCGAAGGGCTCCGCCGCCAAGCGGTGAGCGCGGTGTCGTGCGCTGAGCGGCGGCGCCGCCCAGGCAACCGCCGAGGGTGCTACTGCCGGATGTCCAGGGCGCCGATCAGACCGTCGCGCAGCGTGAAGCGGTGGCGCAGCCGGACCGGGCTGCCCGGGAAGGTACCCGAGACGAGGGCGGTCACCACCACGTTGCCGCCGGCCTCCTCCGCCACGGCCTCCGGCTCGGCCGTGTGGTCGTACTCGGTCTTGGTCCGCTCGTACCAGGCCCGGATCGCCGCCGGGCCCTCGTGGGTCCGGTTCTCGTCGGCGACGATGGCGTTGTCGGTGAAGCACGCGACGAGCGCGCCGGCGTCGCGTCCGTTGCTGGCCCGGTAGTAACGGGAGATCACGTCAGGGACGGTGACTGTCACGGGTGCGCTCCTCCATGTCCCAGTCGTGGCCGTTGGCGCGTGCGCCCGCACTCGCGGTCCCGCCGCTCGTCCGCAGCCTATCGGCGGCCCGACCGGGGCAGGAGGCCTTTGGGTTGATTGGCCCGTTGCCCGCTGACCTGCCGCAGCCGCATTGACACGCAACGTCGTGCGGCTTCAACTGGTGGTGCCGACCCCGACCACACCCGGGAGGGACCCATGGACTCCTCGCCCGTCAAGCCGCCGCAGGACGCCCAGACGGTACGCCGGCTGCGCCTCGGCATCGGGGTGGTCGGGATGGCGCTGCCGTTCGTGCTGACCGTCGGCCACGCGCTGGTCACCGGCACGCTGACCCTGCTGCACTCGATCAGTGCCTTCTACTACACCGAGATGCGGGACGTCTTCGTCGGCAGCATGTGTGCGATCGGTGTCTTCCTCATTTCCTACCGCCAGCGCAGGGTCGACGACCTGCTCGGCACGATCGCCGGTGTGCTGGCGATCGCGGTCGCGCTGTTCCCGGCAGCGACGCACGATCCGGGCGGCACGATCACGTCCGCCGACGTCACGGTCGGGCGGGTGCACCAGATCTCGGCCGCCGCGCTGTTCGTGATCCTCGCGGTCTTCTGCATCGTCCTGTTTCCCCGGGCCGATCCCCGCATCCGTGAGTCGCGAACCCGGGTCCGCAACGGCCTCTACCACGCCTGTGGCGGCATCATCCTCGCCGCCATCGCCCTCGCGGTGGCGAGCAACGCGCTTCCGGAGTCCACCCGGGACACGCTCAAGCCGTTGTTCTGGTGCGAGGCGGTCGCGGTGCTCGCCTTCGGTGTGGCGTGGTTCGCCAAGGGCGAAGCGATGTTCCGGCATTCGCAGGAGTCCGGCCGGCCGGAGCGCGACGGCCCGGTCCGGGCCCCGGACCCGGGTTCGTCGTCGAGCCCGACGCCCATCGGGCCGTAGCGACGCTCGACATCCCAGGCGCCGGCCGCGGTGACGCGCTCGCCGTCACTCGAAGCGGGACGGGTCGCCGGCGCCCCGGCGCAGGATCTCCGGCTCGGATTGCGACAGGTCGACCACGGTCGTCGGCTCCTTCCCGCAGTCGCCGGCGTCGATCACGGCGTCGAGGAGATGGTCGAGCCGTTCCTTGATCTCCCAGCCCTGGGTCATCGGCTCGTCCTCGCCGGGCAGGACCAGGGTGCTCGACAGCAACGGCTCACCGAGCTCGGCCAGCAGCGCCTGGGCCACCGTATGGTCGGGCACCCGCACGCCGACGGTGCGCTTCTTCGGGTGCAGCAGCCGCCGCGGCACCTCCCGGGTGGCCGGCAGGATGAAGGTGTAGCTGCCCGGGGTGGACGCCTTCACCAGCCGGAAGACCGCGTTGCTGACCTTGACGAACTGGCCGAGCTGGGCGAAGTCCCGGCACACCAGGGTGAAGTGGTGCCGCTCGTCCAGGTGCCGGATCGCCCGAATCCGGTCCAGCCCGTCACGGTTGCCGAGCTGGCACCCCAACGCGTAGCAGGAGTCCGTGGGGTAGGCGACCAGCCCGCCGTCCCGGATCAGGTCGACGACCTGCCGCAGGGCCCGGGGCTGCGGGTTGTCCGGGTGCACGTCGTAGTACCTCGCCATCCACCGAGCCTAGGCGCTCCCCGGTCAGGTCGGCACCAGCGGGGCCGTGGTCGGGCCGACCGTCAGTACCGGCCACCGCGGCCGAACTGCCCGGCCACCCGGTCGTGCAGCGCGGTGAGCGCGGGGCTGACCGAGGCGGTGAGCGGCGTCGGGTCCGCCAGCCGCCGCGCCGCCTCCGGCAGCCAGGCGAGGTCCGCGTCGAACCGGCCGCGGGCCGCGCGTACCTCGCCGGCCGGGTCGGCCGGGTAGAGGCGGCGGCCGTCGCGCATCACCGGGACGAGCAGCGGCTCACGGTTGCCCGGCGGCGGCTCGTCGCGCAGCCCGACGACGTCGCCGGTGTCGCCGGTGGGATCGCGGAAGACCTGCTTGGGGCTGGGCAGGGTGGCCTTGCCCGGGGAGAGCTTGAGCACCGGCCGGTCGCCGACGGCGACCAGCTTGTACGCGCTGTCCAGCGACGGCGCGTCGTAGGAGACGCCCATCCGGGTGCCGACACCGTACGCGTCGATCGGCGCGCCGGTGGCGACCAGCGCGGCGATGAGGTCCTCATCGAGGCTGCCGCTGGCCACGATCTGCGCCCGGGTGAGCCCGGCGCCGTCGAGGATCGCGCGGGTCTGCCCGGCCAGCGCGGCCAGGTCGCCGGAGTCCAGCCGGACGCCGAGCGGTCCGGTCAGGCCGAGTTCGGCGATGACGTCGACGGCGGCCCGCACTCCGGCCGGGGTGTCGTAGGTGTCGACAAGGAAGATCGGGTTCGTGGGGAAGTCTGTGGCGAACGCCCGGAACGCGGCCCGCTCGTCGGGGAACGCCTCGACGTACGAGTGGGCCATCGTGCCGGAGGGCTTGAGTCCGTAGCGCTTGGCGGCCTCGACGTGGCTGGTCGCGGCGAAGCCGGCGATGGCCGACGCGCGGGCCACCCCCGCGCCGGCGTCGATTCCGTGCGTACGCCGGAACGCGAAGTCGATCAACTGGGCGCCGCCGGCGGCGAGCCGGCAGCGGGCGGCCTTGGTGGCGATCGTGGTCTGGAAGGTGATCAGGTTCAGCAGGCCGGTCTCCACCAGCTGCGCCTCGGCGAGCGGCGCGGTGACCTCCAGCAGCGGTTCGTCGGCGAAGACCACCCGCCCCTCGGGTACCGCCCAGACGTCGCCGGTGAACCGGATCCCGGCCAGCGCGGCCAGGGTCTGCTGGTCGAATCCGCCGACGTCGCGCAGGTAGCCGAGGTCGTCGTCGTCGAACGCGAAGCCCTCCAGGAAGGCCAGCGCCTCGGCCAGGCCGGCGGCCACCAGGAAGCCGCGCCGCGGGGGCAGGCGGCGGGCGAACAGGCTGAACGTGGCGGGTTCGACCATGCCGCGGCGCAGGTAGCTGGCCGCCATCCGCAGCTCGTACAGGTCGGTCCGCAATCCGGTCATGCCGCCTCCTCGACCACGCCACCACTGTGGTCGAGGAGGTGGCGGCATGTACGGCGAACGGGAGAACGGGCGGGCCGGGTCGGACTCAGCACTGGGCGGGACGGCGCTGCTCGACCTGGGACGCCGCGTCGTCGAGCAGCCTCGCGAGCCGGACCGGGTCGGCCAGGGTGGTCACGTGGCCGGTGCGGGGCAGCCGGATCAGGTGGCCGTCGCGGCAGGCGTCGAGGAACGCTCGTTCGTCGCCGCGGAACGGGTCACGGTCGCCGTTGACGAGCCAGACCGGGCCGGGGTAGGCGGCCAGGGCGGCGAGGTGGTTATGCGCGGTGAGCGCCGCGACGACCGCCGGCAGCGCCTCGCAGGAGAAGCCGCCCGCGACCACGGCGTCCGCCGCCGGCCGGGGCAGGGCGCGGCGGAACGCGTACGCGCTGAACCGGTTGGCCTGCTCGGGAAAGCGGGCGGCGAGGGCGGCGGCCGTACGGTAGAGCCGGGCGAGGTGCGTCGACCGCGAGGTGCAGCCCATCGCGACCAGCCCCGCCACCCGGTCGGGGAAGCGGGCGGCGGCGGTGATGCCGACGTAGCCGCCGAGTGACAGGCCGGCGAGCAGCGCCCGCCCGCCGACGCGGTCGACGGCCGCGGCGACGGTCTGGGTCGCGGCGGCCAGGGTGAACGCGTCGCCGCGGCGCGTGCCGTGGCCGGGCAGGTCGACCGCGAGCGCGGGCCGGTCGAGTGCGGTGACGACCGGGTCCCACATGGTGCGGCTGACGCGGATGCCGTGGACGAGGACGACGGGCAGGGTCATGCGTTCTCCCTCGATCGCAACGCAACGGTGCGTTGTGTTTTAGTAGAACACAACGCACCGTTGCGTTGCTATCCTCCTCGGTGTGGCACCCCGCAGACAGCAGGAGATCTTCGAGAGCACGCTGACCCTCCTGGCCGAGAAGGGCTACGACCGCCTCACCATCGAGGCGGTGGCCGAGCGCGCCGGCGTGAACAAGACGACGATCTACCGGTGGTGGCCGTCCAAGGCCGCGCTGCTGGCCGATGCGCTCGTCGAAGCGCCGATGCTCGACCTGCCCACCCCGGACACCGGAAGCCTGCGGGGCGACCTGGAGGTGGTGGCGGGCGGCATCGTCGCGCTCCTCACCACGCCGCCCGCGGCCGACGTGGCCGTCGCCGCGCTCGCCGCCTCCGCCCACCGGGCCGAGCTGGCGGCGAGCACGCAGCGGTTCTTCGCCGACCGGCTGACCCGGGAGCGCCCGATCTTCGAGCGGGCCGTCCGCCGGGGTGAACTGGCCGCCGATGCGGACCCCATGACGATCATGGACGCGCTCGCCGGAGCGATCTGGTTCCGCGCGGTCTTCCGGGGGCGGCCCGTCGACGACGCCTTCGTCGGCCAGACCGTCTCGATGGTCCTGCACGGCGTGACCGGCTGACCCGGGCGGCCGTGCCACGGCAGCCACCTGGGCAGATCTGGCAGATGGCGCAGCAAGAAGGCCGGTAACCGGGGTAAGCAGCCCCGCGCGGGATCCCGCGACGCGAGACCGGTTGCCGGTAGGAGCTGCTTGACGTGCGCCATGACGAGTCAGAAGGAGCCGCCGGGGCTCCGCCGCGCCGGAGAACCGTCGCGCTGCTCACGCTGGCCGCCGTCCCGCCGGCGGTGGAAGCCGCCGTGTTGGCCGTCTTCAGCTTCTACTCCGCCCGGGGGCTGGCGCCCCAGGCCAGCGCCGTCTGGCCGTACGACTCCTACCACGACCTGCGGTGGCTGCTGGTCTACCACGACTCCTGGTCGGCGTTCCTGCTCGGCCTGCTCGCCGTGACCGCGGTCCGCGGTCTGCTCTCGGCGGGACTCACCGGCCTGGCGTGGCCCGCGCACACCCCACGCCCGTCGTACCGCTGGCTGATCCGGCGCAACATCGAGGTGGCGGCCCTCGCCACGGTGATCATCTCGCCCTGGGCCGCGCTCGCCGTGGCCTACTCGGCGGTGGCGCTGTCGTGGTACCTGCTGGCGTCGCTGCTGCCCATGCTCGTGCTGGCGCCGTTCCTGGTGCGCGGCGGCGTCGTCGGCAAGTGGTGGCGGGGCCTGCCCTCGGCGGCCCTGTTCGGCTGGTCGCTGCTCACCTTCGTCGTCCTCACCGTCGCCGGTGCGCTCATCTCGGTCGTACCGCTGTGGTGGGGCGTCCCGGTCGCCGCCGTCGCCGGGGTGGCGAACGGGCTGCTCTGGCGGCGGACCGTCACCGCCGCGGCGCTGCCCCCACCGGTGCGGCTGCGACGGGTGCCGGTGGCGCCGCTGGCGATCGTCGTCATCATGGCCTCGGCGGTGTTCGCCGAGGCCGGGCTCGGGATCATGGCCGGCGGGCAGGGCGACTGGCGCGTTCCGGTGCTCTCGGAGCGCCTGCCGGAGCGGGTCCCGTACGCCGTGATCGCCATCGCCGGGCACGACTCCAGCTACGACGGCCGGCCCGCGGTGGACCCCCGGGTGGAGCGGTTCTCCTACCGAGGGCTCGATGAACAAAAGCGCCCGCTGCCGTACCAACCGCTGGACACGCACCGATCGGTAGGCTCCAGCGCCGCGCTGCTCTCCGAGCACGTCGACGCCCTGCGACAGCGGACCGGCCGTCCCGTGGCGCTGCTCGGCGAGAGCGAGGGCGCCATGGTGGCCCGGATGTACCTGGAACGGTGGCCGCAGTCGCCGGTGGAGGCGGTCCTCATGTTCAGCCCGCTGAGCCGCCCGGGTCGGGTCTACTACCCACCCGAGGGTTACTCCGGCTGGGGCTTGGTCGCGGGGTGGGAACTGCGCCAGATCGCGCGGCTGTCCAACCTCACGAAGGAGATCGACAGCGACCCCGATGAGCCGTTCGTCCGGTCCGTGATCGCAGATGCGGCATTCTTCCGCAACCGCACGCTCTGCCCGGTCGCCGGAGTGCGGATGATCGCCTTCCTGCCGACCGTCTCCGCCGTGGAGGCACCACCGGGCGAGTACTCCCGGATCCCCACCGTCGAGGTGCCCGGACTGCACGCGTTCCCGCTCGACCAGGAGCTGGTGCGGCGGGCGGTGACGGAGTTCCTCGCCAACGAGCCGGTCCAGCAGATCCGGCCGGAGTACCAGCTCATCCAGCAGCTGGGCGCGGCCTGGCAGGCGCCGCCCCTCGCCCTGGGGCTCAACCCGATCTGGTCGGCCAGCAGGGAGGCCGACCCGGCGTTCAGCGGTCGCATCTGCGAAGCCCGGTGACGCGGCACCGGCCCGGAGCCAGGGGTGACCGGGCCGGTGGCTGCGCAGATTAGCGAGTCTTCAACAGATCGTCGAGGGCGACGTCGGCATCGGCCAGCCGGTCGAGGTCGACCGGCTGGCGGGAGCGGATCAGCTCCTTGATCGGGTCGGTCACGTCCCAGACGTTGACGTTCATTCCCGCCAGCACCCGCCCCCGCAGGGTCCAGAACGCGATGAACGCACCGCCGGCCAGGTCGCCACGGACGACGACCCGGTCGTACGAGCCGGGCGGGGCGTGCCCGGTGTACTCCATGCCCAGCTCGTACTGGTCGGTGTAGAAGTAGGGCAGCCGGTCGTAGCTGACCGGGCGGCCGAGCATGCCGCGGGCGGCGGCCGGCCCGGAGTGCAGCGCGTTCGCCCAGTGCTCGACCCGCACCCGGGTGCCCAGCAGCGGGTGCTGGGCGTTGGCCAGGTCGCCGGCGGCCCAGACGTGCGGGTCGCTGGTCTGCAGGGTGTGGTCGACGAGGACGCCGTCGTCGACGGCGAGGCCGGCCTGCTCGGCGAGGTCGGTGTCGGGCTGAACGCCGACCCCGACGACGACGAGGTCGGCGGGCAGGACCGTGCCGTCGGCCAGCAGGACGCCGCTGACCTGGCCGGTCCCCTGGAACTCCTGGACCTGGGCGCCGAAGCGGAAGCTCACCCCGTGGGCGCGGTGCAGGTCGGCGAAGACGGTGGCGAGCCGGTCGCCGAGCACCCGCTGCAGGGGCAGGTCGGCGACCTCCACGACGGTGACGCTGGCGCCCCGGCTACGCGCCGCGGCCGCCACCTCCAGGCCGATCCAACCGGCGCCGACGACGACCACGTCCGCCCCGTCGACGAGGGCGTCGGAGATCCGGTCGCTGTCGGCGAGGGTACGCAGCCGCAGCACACCGTCGAGGTCCGCGCCCGGGACCGGCAGGGTCCGGGCCCGCGCCCCGGTCGCCAGCAGCAGCCGGTCGTACCGGAAGCGCTCCCCGTCCGCCGTGGTGGCCTGCCGGGACTGCCGGTCGAGGCTGGTGACCCGGGCGCCGGTCCGCAGGTCGACGTCGTGGGCCTGGTACCAGCCGGCGTCGTGCACGTAGACGCTGTCCCGCTCGCTGGTGCCCAGCAGCAGGCCCTTGGAGAGCGCCGGCCGCTCGTACGGGCGCTCCGCTTCCGCGCCGAGCAGGACGAGTTCGCCGTCGAACCCCTCCTCGCGCAGGGTCTGCGCGGCTCTGGCCCCGGCCAGGCCGGCCCCGACGATCACGAACGGGCGTTGCTCGGTCACGGTGTCTCCTAGTGGTCAGGCGCGCGCGCCAACTCCGGTGAGGGTGAAGAACTCGGCGCGCGAGCGCGAGTCGTCGCGCAGCGTGCCGAGCAGCGTGGAGGTGATGGTGGTGGCGCCGACCGCCTGCACCCCGCGCAGGGTCATGCACAGGTGCTCCGCCTCGACGACCACCCCGACGCCCTTCGGACGCAGGTGGGCGGTGAGCCAGTCGCCGATCTGCTTGGTCAGCCGCTCCTGCACCTGCGGGCCGTGGGCGAAGAGTTCCACCACCCGGGCGAGCTTGGACAGCCCGAGGATCCGCTCGCCGGGCAGGTAGCCGACGTGGGCGACGCCGATGAACGGCAGGAAGTGGTGTTCGCACACCGAGTGGATCGGGATGGCCCGGGCGACGACGAGTTCGTCGTAGCCCTCGTCGTTGTCGAACGTGGTCAGCCGGAACTCGCGCGGGGTGAGCAGGTCGGCGTAGGCGCGGGCCATCCGGCCCGGCGTGTCGGCCAGCCCGTCGGCGTCGAGGTCCACGCCGAGTGCCGCCAGGAACGCGGCGGCGGCCTGCTCGGCGGCGGCCAGGTCCCGGCCGGGCCGGCGCCGCAGCACCTGCAGCGGGCCGCCGACCCCGGCCTCCTCCTCGGCGGAGGACGGACCGTCGGTCGTGGACGCTCTGGCCATCAGGTCCATGTCGACCACCCATCTGTTTTCACCAACCAGCGTTGTCGTTATTCATGCTGGACCCGGCGCGGCAGAATTTCAATAGCGGACGCTGGTGATAATCTCGTGACGTGCCGGACCGGTGGACAGCCGTGGCCGCGCTCGCCGACCCGTCCCGGCGGGCGCTGTACGACCACGTCCGTCACCAGGACCACCCGGTCACCCGCGAGGAGGCCGCCGACGCCACCGGGATCACCCGCGGCCTCGCCGCGTTCCACCTCGACAAGCTCGTCGACGCCGGCCTACTGCGCGCCCGCTACCAGGCTCCGCCCGAGCAGCCCCGCGGCCGGGGCCGCAGCCCCAAGGTGTACGAGCCGGCCGGCGACGGTCTCGCGGTCACCATCCCGGAACGCCGCTACGAACTGATCGCCGAGATCCTGGCCGACGCGGTGGCCGAGGATCCGGGCCACGCCGACGACGCCGCGCACCGCCTGGCCGGGCAGCGCGGCCGCGAGATCGGCGCCGGCCTGGCCGCGGACGGATGCGGGCTCCTGTCGGCGCTGGACGGCCTCGGATTCGAGCCGCGGGCCGACGCGCAGCGCCGGGTGCTGCTGCACAACTGCCCGTTCTACGCCCTGGCCGCCCGGCACACCGCCCTGGTCTGCGGCCTGAACCACGCCTTCCTCACCGGGCTGCTCGACGGGCTCGGCGCGGCCGACGTCGAGGCCCGGCTGGCGCCGCGCCCGGGTGCCTGCTGCGTGGAGGTGAATCCCCCGCACTCACGCCGGGGGTAGCGGCGGCAGGACGCTCTCCGCGTGGTCCAGCTCCCGTTCCAGGATCCGCATGTCGGCGTCGGCGAGGCGGCCCGCGTCCCGCCAGGCGAGCAGTTCCTCCCGCTCGGCCGCGATCATCTCCCGCCGGGCGTGCAGCGCCGCCAGGTACCGCTCGTCGGTCGGCAGCACCTGGTCCTCCACCGCGGACAGCAGCTCGACCCGGTCGAGGTAGCGCTGGTGGCGGGCCTCGGCGGCCCGGCGCAGCGGCACGACGGCCTCCCGGACGGCGGGGTCGGCCTCGGCGAGCGCCGCCAGCCGCTGCAGGGCGGCCTCCACCGCGGCGGCACGGGCCTGGTTGCGGGTCAGCGCCCGGCTGACGTCCGTGCCCGGCAGCCGCAGCCGCCGCAGCAGCGGGGCGAAGGTCAGCCCCTGGCCGATCAGGGTGACCAGCACCACCAGGTACGCGCAGAACAGCAGCAGGTCCCGGGCGGGGGTGCCGGCGGGCAGCGTGAACGCCGCCGCCAGGGTGATCACGCCGCGGGTCCCGGCCCAGCTCAGTGCGAGCAGTTCCCGCCCCGACAGCGGCGGGTTGTCCGGCCGCGGATCGCCACCGAGCCGGGCGTGCATCTTCGCCGGCAGGTGCGCCGCGACCAGCAGCCACAACGGGCGGACCAGCAGCACCGCGCCGACCGTGACGGCCGCCGCCGTGACCACCGTGCTGACGTCGTACGCGCGCAGGCCGCGCAGGACGGCGGGCAACTGCTGGCCGATGAGCACGAACACGTAGCCCTCGAGCAGGAACTCCACCAGGTGCCAGACCGCGCGGGTCTGCAGGCGCGCCCGGCTGGACTGCAGCGATGCGCTGCGGTGGCCGATCCACAGACCGGCCACGACCACGGCGAGGACCCCGGAGACGTGCAGCTTCTCGGCCACCAGGTAGGTGGCGAACGGGGTGCCCAGGGACAGGGCGCTGTCGATCAGCGGTTCGGCGACCCTTTTCCGGATCTGAGCGATGACCGCGGCCATGATCATGCCGACGGCCAGCCCGCCGGCCGCCACGACCAGGAACTCACCGACGGCGTGGCCGAAGGAGAACGCCCCGCCGACCGCCGCCGCCAGGGCGACCTGCAGGATCGTCAGGGCGGTCGCGTCGTTGAGCAGCCCCTCCCCCTCGACCAGCGTGATCAGGCGAGGAGGCAGCCCGGCGCGCCGGCCGATCGACAGCGCCGCCACCGGGTCCGGCGGCGAGACCGCCGCGCCCACCGCGATGGCGACGCTCAACGGAACGGCGGCCACGGCCGCGCTGAGCCCGAGCCCCACGGCGAGCGCGGTGATCAGCACCAGCACCACCGACAGGCCGACCACGGTACGGGCGTTGTTGCGCAGCGCGGTCAGGCTCGACTGCAACGCGGCGGCGTAGAGCAGCGGCGGGATGACCAGGTAGAGCACGACCTCGGGATCGAGGGTCAGGTTCGGACCGGGCAGGTAGCCGTAGCCGATGCCGGCGAGGACCAGCAGCACCGACGCCGGCAGGCCGCTGCGGTGGGCGACCGCGTTGGCGACCATGACCACGACCAGGCCGCCGAGGACCAGCGCCAACACCGCGATCATCCGAGCCGATCCCTCCTGTCGAGCCGCCCCCGGCGCTGTCTGTCAGCGGCCGGGCATTAGCCAACGCTCGCACGGGCGCGGGTCCGGGCCCGGCCGAAGGCCGTGACAGGTGCGCGGGCGGGGGCGAGGCCGATCGACGCCGATGAGGACGGGCTCCGCTCGGCAAACCGCACCCCGACGGTCACCAACCGTACATGATCATCGCTGATGCCGATCGGACTGCGAGGCGGAGGGGTCACTGCTGGGACGGTGCGACGGGGCGACCGTCGGGCGGGGTAGCGACAGGTCAGTTGGTTGCCTGCGGTAACGGTGGGGCGGACCGGGTAGGTGGTTCGTCGGTCGGCTCCACCGTGGGTTCGGCCGTCGACCCGCTGGACTCGTCGGGGGTGCCCGACGTCGTGGCGCGGGGGGCACCGGGGCCGGTGGTGCTCGGCCGTGCGGAGCCCGCGGGCACGGGTTCGGAGGCTCGGGTACCGGGCGTGGTGACGTCCGGGTCAGGCGCCCCGGTCCGGGATCCGCCCGGAGTGTACGCCGGATCGCCACCGACGGAATCCGGCTGTGACCGGCCGACGGAGGGCGATGGCACATCGGCGGGGCCGGGCGCCCAGCCGGTTCCGTCAGCGAGCACCACGGCGGCTGCCGCGGTGGCCAGGAACACGAGCACGGCAGCGGCGAGCGCACGTCGCCGGCCCCGGCCGGGCGGGCCGGCGGCGGCGGGTGCCGCCTGAGCTGCCGGAGCGGTGGCTCGCGGTGCGGCCGGAGCCACCGCCACGGGCGCGACGGCCGTTCCCGCGGCGGACGAGCCGGCGACGGCGTCCGCGGCGGCGGCCATGGCCGCGGCGGTCGGGAAGCGGTGATCAGGATTCCTGGCCATCGCGGTGGCGACCAGGTCGCGGGCCGCCGCCGGGACGTCGTCAGGCTGCGGGGGCGGTTCCTCGTCGAGGCGGCGCACCGCCACGGCGACGGGATTGTCACCGGGGTACGGCGGACGGCCGGCGAGGCAGTGGTACGCCACGGCACCCAGCGCGTAGACGTCCACGGCTGACGTGACTCCCGTTCGGGACAGCTGCTCCGGCGCCATGTAGAGGGCCGTGCCCACCACCTGGTTCGCCGCCGTCAACTCGGTCGCCTCCGAGGAGAGCGCGATACCGAAGTCGACGAGGACGACGTGCCCGTCCGGCTCGATGATCAGGTTGCCGGGCTTCACGTCCCGATGAACCAGGCCGACATCGTGCGCGGCCTGCAACGCGCGGGCGGTCTGCGCGACGATGGACATCGTCTCGGTGGTGCTCAGCCGACCAGTCTCCGCGATCCGCGCCGACAAGGGCTGACCCTGCACGTAGGCCATCACGATGTAGGCCAGACCGGACGGGCCGGGCTGCGACACCTCGCCGTAGTCGTAGACCTCCGCGACACCGGGATGCCGCAACGCGGCCATGGCCCGTGCCTCCCGCCGGAAACGCTCACCGGCGCTCGGCTCCACCACGAACCGGGTGTGCAGCACCTTGACGGCCACGGTCCGGTTCAGTGTCTCGTCGACAGCGCGCCACACCTCGCCCATGCCGCCGGCGGCGATCCGATCGGTCAGGCGATAACGGCCGCCGATGAGATCCCCCACGTCCTGCATCCGTCCCCCGTACCCCGGGTGCTTGTTTCCTACGCCCGTCGGCCATCAACCGACCGCCCGCTGACGAGGTCAGAGGTGGGCGACGACCTGGCGGACCGGGTGGCCGAGCAGTTCCGCCACCACCTGCTGTTCCGCCGGCGTGAACTCGTAGTGGGCACGGGTCGGGTTGAGCACGGCGATCTCGAAGCGCGCGAACCCGCACGGCCAGTGGTACCGCAGGGTGTCGAGGCCGATCACAGCGCCGCAGCAGGGAACGACGGTGTCCAGGCTGTCGAAGGCGCCCTCCGCCTCCTCCAGGAGGTCGCCGTACCAGTCGAGCGGCACGTCGCCGCCGCAGCGGGGGCACGCGATCCGTTCCAGGTTCTCGCCCGCGTCGATCGCGGTGATCTGATCGTGGAACTCCACCGACACCTCCAGCATGCCGTCGGGGTCGGCGAAGGCGCGCCGAACGAAGGCCGCCGCGTCGGCCGCCGCCGCGGTGTCCGGCTGCCAGCGCGGGTCGTTCGGAATCAGCGAGATGATGAAGTCACTCACGCGGGCATTCTGTCGCCGCCGCGGGCCGGTGCCCGTGGCCGCCCGCCGTCGCGGCCGGCTCCCCGCCTACTGGATGCCGTTGGTGTAGGTCAGCGGGACGTCGACCGTGGCGTCGCTGCCGACCGTCACCCGCCGCTCCGGGGTGAACCGGTAGCCCTCGATCGGCTCCCCCCGCACGAGGTACGTGTCGGCCGCCACCGGGACGGTGGCCCGACCGTCCGGGCCGGAGCGTCCCCTCGCCACGAAGTCCCTGGTCGTGGAGCGGATCTCGAAGCCGGTGCCGGATCGGGGTTCTGGGTCGCAGCGCGGGTCGGGGGTGGCCGGAATGTGCGGGCACTGCTCGCCGAGCTGAGTGGTGATCCGCACCTCCCCCTGGCCGGCCCGGCCGGGCGCCGCGGTGATCGTCGCGCCGCCGCCCGGGGCGGTGGTCGTCGCGCTGGCGCCAGGGGTGGTCGTCCCGTCCGGGGTGGCGTCATCCGGCGCGTCGCACCCCGCCGCCAGCACGACGGCGGCCACGGCGG
Organism: Micromonospora sp. LZ34; assembly: GCF_052981855.1. Taxonomy (NCBI): domain Bacteria; kingdom Bacillati; phylum Actinomycetota; class Actinomycetes; order Micromonosporales; family Micromonosporaceae; genus Micromonospora; species Micromonospora sp. LZ34. Next base: position 149,442 of record NZ_JBRIQN010000014.1, on the reverse strand, counting down.
CGATGACGCCCGGACGGATCGCCATACCGCGACTCTACCGGCCTCGATCGGTGCGGACAGCGCGAGTGCCCTGGCCGTGTCGTCGACAATGCGGATCGGGGGCGAATCGGCCGGCAGCCAACCGGACGGTGTCCCAACCGAACGCGCCGGGGGACACCGGTCAGCCGGGCACCGACGACGACCGGGCGATGGCGGCCAGTTGGGCTCGGGAGGTGATACCCAGCTTGGGAAACGCCTTGTAGAGGTGGTAGCCGACGGTCCGTGGGCTGAGGAAGAGCTGGGCGGCGATGTCGCGATTGGTGGCGCCCTCGGCCGCCAGCCGCACGACCTGGCGTTCCTGGGGGGTGAGCACGCTGAGCGGGTCGCCGGCCGTGCGCGGCGCGGCCGGCACGTCCCCGGTCGCGCGCAGCTCGACCCGGGCCCGCTCGGCCCACAGCTCCGACCCGAGCTCGTCGAATGTCGCCAGCGCACGGCGCAGTTGGGCCCGGGCGTCCGCCCGCCGCCGCGCCCGCCGCAGCCACTCGCCGTAGGCGAGCTGCGTCCTCGCCTGCTCGTACGGCTGGTCACTTTGCTCGTGCAGGCGTACCGCGTGCACGAAGTGCGCCTCGTCCTCCTCGACGAGGGCGCGGCAGCGCAGGGCGATCGCGTCCGACGACGGCTGCCGGACGTGCCCCGCCCAGTCCAGGTAGCGGGCGAGCGGCTCCCTGGCCCGCTCCGGCCGGCCGGCACGGACGGCTGCCTCGACCTGGTCCGCGGCGGAGAGGGCGGCGATGCCCGCGAGCGGGATGGCCGCCAGCTCCCGCAGCGCCGCGTCCGGCCGGCCCAGCCCGAGTTCCAGCAGGCCGAGCGCCCACCGCCCGACGGCCGCCGCCGGCGCCAGCCCTCGCTCGTCGGCTCGCGCCACGCCCTGTTCCGCCTTCGCCCGACACTCCTCCGGCTCCCCCTGGTGTGCGAGAAGCCAGGCGAGCGAGCACGTGAGGTGGCTGACCCGGTGCTCGTGACCCAGATCCATGGCCAGCCGCAGCCCCGCGTTCAAGCTCGCCCTGGCCTCGCCGTACCGGCAGAGCCATCCCTGCACGAGCCCATGGTCCTGCAGCGCGAAGGCGAGCCAGCCGATCATCCCGCTCTGCTGGCACTCCGTCACGACGGATGCGGTGATCTCCTCGGCGAGGTCGGCCCGGCCGAGCGGAAGACAGAGATCGGCGGCGAAGGTCCGTCCCGGCACTCCCAGCCCGGCGAGGGCCGGCGCGGTCACCGCCTCGCCCATGAGCCGGATCCCACCGGCGGTGTCACCGGTCAACAGGCGGGCCAACCCGAGCGCTCCGCTGACCAGGGGCGAGCCGACCACCGGGAGCGCGCGCAGGGCCGCGCCGGCCTGCTCCGCCAACCCCGGGTCACCGGCGTACCAGGCGCAGCGGATGGCCTCCACCAGCAGCCAGGTGGCCTGCTCGGCGGAGCGGGCGGCCACCCGGGGGACGTTGTCCATGATGATCCGGCCCGCGGCGAGCGGTGTGCCCAGCTCGAACTCGCGATGGGCGCGTACCTGGGTCAGCGCGGTGACCATGTCGGGATCGTCCACCTCGGGCGTGGCGCTGTCGGCGAGCGCGGCGGCCCGGCCCATCAGGCCGGCGTCACTGGCGGCCAGCGCGGCGGCGGCCAGCCGCCCGGATCGGTGTACCGGATCGGCGGTGAGCTCGGCGGCCCGCTCGTAGGCCGCCGCGATCGCGGCGTGACCGCCACGGGTCCGTGCCCGTTCCGCCGTCTCCTCCAACGCCTGTGCGACGTCCTCGTCGGGACCGAGCGCCGCGGCGGCCAGGTGCCAGGTCCTCCGGTCGGCCGCGTCCGCGGCCGCCGAGTGGGTGAGGGCGTCGGCAAGGGCCCGATGCACGGCGAGGCGTTGGCTGACCGGCGCGCTCTGGTAGGCGGCCGCCCTGATCAGGGGATGGCGGAAAGCGACCGTCGTTCCCCTGATCTCGATCAACCGGCGCCGCTCGGCCGCCTCCAGACCAGGCAGGGCGGCACCTGCGGCGACCAGCGTCTCCAGCTCACCGGAGCCGTCCGCCGCCGCGATCAGCAACGCGGCCTGCGCGGGCTCGGGAAGCGCGGCGATCTGTGCCTGGAACGCCTCCTGGACCCGATCCGCGACGGGCATGGCGCCCACCGGTGACAGTCGGCCCGCCCGCTGTTCGGCGCTGAGCGCGGCGGGCAGTTCGAGCAGCGCGAGGGGGTTGCCGTCCGACTCTGCGATGAGGCGCTCCCGTACCTGCGGTGGCAGGTCGGCGGGGAGCAGAGCCGCGGCGGCCGTACCGTCCAGGCCGCCCAGCCGGAGCTCGGGCAGCCCGGCGGGCGCGAAGCCGTCGCGTCCCGCGAAGATCATGACGACGCCGTCCGCTTCGAGCCGGCGGGCGGCGAACACCAGCGCGTCCAGGGACGCCTGGTCGAACCACTGTGCGTCGTCGATGAGGCAGAGCAGCCCGCCCTCGCCCGCCAGCTCGGAGAGGAGGCTCAACGTCGCCAAGCCGACCAGGAACCGGCTCTCCGGGACGATGTCGCCCAGCCCCAGGGCGCCGTTGAGCGCGGCGGCCTGCGCGTCGGGCAGCGCGTGGATCCGGTCGATCCCGGGGCGGAGAAGCAGGTGGAGCGCGGCGAAGGGCAACGTGGCCTCGGACTCGATACCGACTCCACGAACCACCCGCATGCCCGCGGCTCGCTCCGCGGCCTGGTCCAGCAGCGCCGACTTGCCGATCCCGGCCGGGCCTCGGATGACCAGGGCGCCGCTGCGACCGGCCCGGGCCTCCGCCAGGAGACGGTCGATCGCGGCCTGTTCCCGCGCGCGTCCGTGCAACACGGTCAGCAACCTACCGTCACGACGACTGATTCGACCTGGCGCGGATCTCCGTAGCTTCGTGATCACACGCACGTCAGCACGACGAAAGGACCTCCCGAGATGACCACCATCGCCAGCACCGTCCAGACCGCCGCCGACGCCCGGCTGCTCCGCTTCGCTCTCAAGCAGGACGCGATGGGCTCGGGCGCCAACGGAGTCGTCTACGTCGCCGTCGCGGCGATCTTCGGCGAGCTCTTCGGCCTTCCCGCCGCCTTCCTCTACCCGGTCGGTGTGTTCCTGGTCGCCTTCGCGGCCGGGCTCTTCCTCCTCGCGTCGCGGCCGAGGGTGAGCAGGGCCGCCGTGGGCGTCGTAATGGCGGTCAACGTCGCCTGGGTGGCCGCGAGCGTGGAGTTGCTCGTCGCCGGTTGGTTCCCGCTGACCGGCCTCGGTACCGCCCTGGTGATCGCGCAGGCGATTGTGGTCGCCGGCTTCACCGGTATGCAGTTCGCCGGTCTTCGCAAGGTTGCGTGAAACCGAGTGCGCCGCGGGCCGCCCCACAGGGGCCTGCCCGCGGCAGCACGCCGGGTCAGGACGCGTCGGCGTTCGCCGGTGCCGGCTCGGCGGCGACGGCCAGGGCACGGATTTCCGGGGCCATCGTCGCGCTGGCGGGTTCACGGCGCAGCTCGCGGAGCAGCCCGGCGACCATGCCGACCATCACGAACAGGAACGGCAGGGCGGCGAGGATGGTCAGCGACTGCAGGGCGGACAGCCCGCCGGCGAGCAGCAGCACGGCGGCCACCAAGCCAGTCAGCACGCCCCACATGGCGACCAGCCAGTTCCTCGGCTCGATGTCGCCACGGGAGGAGAGCGTGCCCATCACCACCGAGGCGGCGTCGGCTCCGCTGACGAAGAAGAGCGCCACCAGCACCATCACCAGGATCGCGGTGACGGTGAAGAAGGGGAACTCCTGAAGGACCGCGAAGAGGGCCGCTTCCGGGCTCTCCGACACGGCGGCCGACAGGTCGGTGCCGCCGAGTTGCAGGTCGATGGCGGTGCCGCCGAACACCGAGAACCAGACGACGCTGACCAGGCTCGGGATGGCCACCACACCGAGGACGAACTGGCGGATGGTGCGGCCCCTGGAGATCCGGGCGATGAAGGCGCCGACGAACGGCGTCCAGGAGATCCACCAGGCCCAGTAGAAGATCGTCCAGCCCGCCATCCACTGCTCGCCGCCGAAGGCGCCGGTGCGGAAGCTCATCGGGATGAGGTCATAGAGGTAGCCGCCGGTCGACGCGGTGAGCGTGTTGAGGATGAAGACCGTGGGCCCGACCACGAGCAGGAAGAACAACAGCGCCACCGCGAGCACCATGTTGGTGTTCGACAGGAACTGGATACCGCGCTTGACGCCGGTGACGGCGGACACCACGAACGCCACGGTGAGCACCGCGATGATGCCGATCGCCAACGGAGTGGACTTCGGCACGTCCCAGAGGTTCGTCAGGCCGCTGTTGATCTGAAGGGCGCCCAGACCGAGGGAGACCGCCGAGCCGAACAGCGTCGCGAGGATGGCGAAGACGTCGATGGCCTTGCCGGGGCCGCGGTCGGCGCGCTTCCCGATGAGCGGGAAGAAAGCGCTGCTGATCAGGCCACGCCGGCCCTTGCGGAAGGTGAAGTAGGCCAGCGACAGACCGACCACGGCGTAGATCGCCCACGGGTGCAGCGCCCAGTGGAAGAACGAGTACTCCATGGCCACCCGGGCGGCCTGCTGGGAGTTCGGTTCGGTGAGACCTCGCGGTGGGGTACCCAGGTGGGACAGCGGCTCGGCGGCACCCCAGAACATCAGGCCGATGCCCATGCCGGCGCTGAACATCATCGCCACCCAGGAGACGGTGGAGAATTCGGGCTGCTCGTCGTCGCGGCCGAGCTTGATCCGGCCGTACCGGCTCAGCGCCAGCCAGATCGACAGCACCACGAAGCCGGCGCTGGCCAGCACGAAGATCCAGCCGAACGCTGTGACCACCCAGTCGAGCGCCGCGCCGGTGACCGATGCCAGGTTGTCGGTCGCCGCGACGCCCCACAGGACGAAGAGCACGGACACCGCGGCGGCCACGCCCAGCACGGTGCGGTCGATGTCCCGTTTGCCGTGGTCCGTCCCGACGGGCGCGCCGCCCGGCAGATTGCTGTCCTCGGTTGCCGCCGGTGTGGCAGACACGGTCATGGTCTGTGGACCCTCCGTGGTCTCGCGGGACGCAGGCCACATCTGCGGGCGCGACGCGCCCGTTGCCCGCATCCCTGTGTTGGTCCCGACCGCCAGGGGCAGGCCCGGGAACTCGGAAGCTGTCGCACCCGAGGAGTTCGCTGAAGCGCGATTCCCCCGACATCGGCGACTGCCTGGCCACCACTTTCGAAGTCAATCTTGGAGGTGACCCTGCGGTTTCATGACAGTTGCGTGACAAGACCGGTGCGTGACTGTCACAGACGACTCAGGCTGGCCTTCCGTGGCCGATGCCGGCATGACGGGCGAACCGGGCCGGGGGAAGTCCGCGTCCGCCGACGTCGGCCGTGAACACCGCACCCGTCTGCGCCACGCCCGAGGTCCGGGCCGTCGTGACGAACATGGTGCGCAGGTCCGCCCCGCCGAACGCCACGTTGGTGACCAGTGGCGCCGGTACCCGCAGCACGCGATCCAGCACGAGGTCGGCGGTGTAACGGTGAACCAGGCCGGATCCCCACAGCGCCACCCACACCCCGCCCTCGGCGTCGACCACGACGCCGTCCGGCCGATCGACGCCGACGGAGGCCACCGGGCGCCGGTCCGGCCCGTACGCCGTGACGGTGCCGGCGAACGTGTCGGCGTGGTAGAGGATCGTGCCGTCCGGGCTGGTGTCCAGGCCGTTCGAGGCGCCCAGCCCGTCGGCCACGACCCGGTGACTCAGGTCCGCCCCGACCCCGTGGAGGGCGGCCCGGCCGGCGCGGCCCCGGTCGATCGACCCGACGTACAGCATCCCGTCGCGTCCGCACACCGCGTCGTTGAACGCCAGGTCGGCCGGCCCGGGCAGGCTGAGCATCGTCCGGAAGGTCCCGTCGTACGGGTCGACGGCGCCGAGGTCACGGCCGGAGACGCCCAGCCACCCGCCGCCGGCCGTGGGCACCAGGGCGGTAAGGCGCCGTGCGCAGGTCACACCGTGCGCCGCGCCGGTGCCGGCGTCGACGGTCCAGACCGTGTGGCTGGTGACGTCCACCAGGTGCAGCCGGCTGGCGTGCCAGACCGGGCTCTCCCCCAGCTCGCAGCGCAGTTCTCCCAGCACGGACCAGTCGACGTCCTCGCCGGTCACAACCATCGGGCGCGCAGGTCGGGTCGCAGCCACGCGGCGGGTGAGGCGATGGACAGGCCGCCGTCCACCGGGAGCACCGTGCCGGTGATGAAGTCCGCCGCCGGGGAGGCGAGGAACGCCACCGCGGCGGCGACGTCCTCGGGGCGGCCGACCTTGCGCAGCGGGTAGCCCTCGGTCACGGCCGGCAGCTCGGCGCTGCCGATCATGCCGGGCGCGACCGCGTTGACCCGGATCCCGGCCGGCCCGTACTCCAGGGCGAGCTGGCGGGCGAGTCCTTCGACGCCGGCCTTCGCGGCGGCGTAGCCGGGCAGGCCGGGAGCGGCGAGGGTGGCGTTGACGGAGCTGACCGCGACGATCGCGCCACCGCGCGGCAGCAGCGGCAGCGCGGCCCGCACGACATAGAACGTCGAGTCGAGGGTGGCCTCGAGCGCGATCCGCCACTGCGCGTCGGTGGTCTGCGCGGCCGGAGCGACCGGCATGACGGCGGCGGCGGGCACCACCACGTCGAGCCGGCCGAGCGTCTGGTGCGCCGTGGCGACTGCGCCGGCCGCGGCGTCCGGGTCGGCGCAGTCGGCGACCAGTTCGGCGGCGAACGCCGGGTCGGCGTGCTCGTCGAGGCTGACGCCGACGACGCGGTCCCCGGCGGCGGTGAACGCCCGGGCGATGGCGGTGCCGATCGGCGAGGACGCGCCGACGACGAGGACGCCGCGGCCGCTCACCGGTCCAGTCCCAGGTCGTCGAGGATGGTGGTCAGCGACGTCCGGCCGGCCGCGTCGAGCGGGCGGGCCGGGGAGCGCACGGTGGCGTCGGCGATCAGGCCGCGCCGCACGAGCACCTCCTTGTGTACCGCCCAGGCGATGCCCTGCTGCAGGCCGAACAGGATCAGCGGCAGCAGCCGGGTGAACCCGGCCCGCGCCTCGGCCCGCCGGCCGGCCTCCCAGTCGGCGAGGACCGGGCCGAGCAGGTCGGGGAACTCGCAGGCGGGCATGGTGCCGATCGCGCCGCGAGCGTACTCCTCCAGGCAGAACTGGGCGTTCTGGCCGCCGAGGACGGCGAAGCTGTCGTCGGCGCGGGCGGCGACCACGGCCGCGACCTTCGGCACGGTCGGCGGCGTCTCCACCTTCACCGAGGTGACGCCGTCGAGCTTGCCCAGTTCGGCGATGAGCGCGGGTGCCATGGTGACGCCGGTGGCGCCGGGCGCGTCCTGGACCATCACCTCGACGCCGGCGGCCGCCGCGACGTCGCCGTAGAAGGCGAGCAGCTGGTCGGGCGTGGGTTTGACCATGAACGGGGGCAGCACCATCAGCGCCGTGGCGCCGCCGGCCACCGCGGCGTCGGCCTGTTCGATCGCAGTGACCGTCGAGGTGCCGTTGACGCCGGCGACGACCGGGACGGCGCCGGCGACGACGTCGGTGACCGTGGCGAGGATGCGGACACGCTCCTCGGTGGTGAGGGCGAAACCCTCGCTGGCCATGCCGAACACCGCGACGCCGGCCACGCCGCTGTCGAGTTGGAACTCGGTGAGCCGGCGCAGGCTGGGCAGGTCCAGGGCGCCGTCGGGCCCGAACGGGGTGGCGAGGATCGGCACGAGGCCGTGAACGGTGTGGGGCACTCAGGACTCCTTGGCCAGGGCGCGAACCGTGTCGGCGTCGACGTCGACGCCGAGTCCGGGTCCCGCGGGCAGGTCGAACGCGGCCGGGTGCAGGGGCACCGGCCCGGTGAGGATGCGGGCGCCGACCTCGGTGGAGGTCGGTTGGTATTCGAACGCGGCGAGGTCGGCGACCGCCGCGGCGACGTGCAGCCCGGCGGCGAGCGAGACGCCCATGCCGACGGAGTGGTGCGGGGCGACGGGCACGTGCCGGGCGGCGCACAGCTCGGCGATCGCCATCGCCTCGGTGATCCCGGTGCGGGCCACGTCCGGCTGGGCGATGCGCAGGGCCCGGGCGTCGAGCCACTGGGCGAACTCGTACCGGTTGCGCAGCGCCTCGCCGACCGCGACCGGGACGGTCGAGCGGGCGGCGAGTTCGGCGTGCCCGGCGACGTCCTCCGGGGCCAGGGGTGCCTCCAGGAACCAGGCGCCCCGCTCGGCGAGGCCGCGGGCCAGCGCGACGGCCTCGTCCACCCCGTAGGCCCAGTGCCCGTCGACGGCGACCCGCAGGTCCGGGGCGGCCGCGCGGACCGCGTCGACGGTGGCGAGGTCGGCCGCGACGCCGTGCCCGAGGTGCAGCTTGACCGCGGTCGCGCCCCGGTCGGCCCAGTCCCGGGCCAGCTCGGCCCGTTCCGGGTCGGTGGGGCGGGGCAGCCCGGAGACGTATGTGGGCAGGCGGGTGCGGAACGCGCCGCCGAGCAGGTGGGCGACGCCGAGCCCGGTGAGCCGGCCGGCGAGGTCCCACAGCGCAATGTCGACGGCGGCGAGCGCGTCAGCCTGGTGGCCGACCAGGTGGCCGCGTTCCCGCATCAGGTCGCGCAGCCGGTACCAGGACGGGCGGGGGGCGGTGGCGTCCATGCCGACCAGCACCGGCGCGAGCAGCAGGTCGACGATCGCGGCGGGCACCTCGGGCGCCACCGGCGCGAGCGCCTCGCCCCAGCCGGTGGTGCCGTCGTCGGCGACCACCTCGACCAGCAGCGTCTCGTAGCGGGAGGAGTAGAGGCTGCGCCACGGCTCGCGCACCTCGTAGCCGCCGCCGATGCTGCTCCCGTCCCGCTTCGGCCCCAGGTACGCCTCCTCGGCGCGCACCTTGAGCACGTGGGTGTGCACCTCGCGGATCCGCATCACACCTCCTGCCCGCAGGCCAGCCGCACCGGCTCGGTGCGCCGGTCGCCGACCTGCACGATGTAGGTGAACGTGGCGGTCAGGTCGTCCACCGGCACGGTCCACTCGTTCGGATAGGTGTTCACCTGCCGCTGCTGCCAGCTGGCGCCGTCGTCGAGCGACCAGTGCAACGTGGCCGGTTCCCGGGCCGCGGCCTGCACGTAGGCGTGGTAGCGGCTGCCGTCCGGCTTGGGGATCAGGATGCCCCGCACCGCCCCCACCGGGCCGTCGTCGAACCGGTGCGCGCCGACCGGCGCGGCGTCCGCGCGGTGCAGCGGTACGTCGAGCGCGACGCCGTGCACGACGATCGCGGTGATGCCGTGCCCGGACACGTCGACGGTGAGCCGGTGATCGACGACTCGGGTCTCCTCCGGTTCGTCGCCGTCGCGGATCACGGTCGCCCGGTACGCCACGCCCGGCGTCATCGGCACCCGCGCCGGATCCAGCGTGACGGTCACCGTGGTGTCGGTGACGGCGGCGTTGGTGAGGCTGACGCAGAGCCGGTCCCCGCCCTCGGCGGCGATCCAGTTGACCTGATCGCTGTCCAGCCGAACCAGGCCCTTCGGCAGCCACAGCCACACCCCGTCCTCGCCGTGGAAGCGGCCGGGGGCGTGGCCGTGGACGCGGAAGGCGAACCACACGTAGTTCTGCTCGAACTCCCCCGGGAACGAGATCGCCCCGCCGGAGCGGGTCTCGTGCTCGGCGACCAGGTAGTCGACGGCCATGCCGAGCTGGGCGGGCGCGTGGTGGTGGTAGATGGTGGTGTTGCCGAACGGCCCGGTCCACGGGAAGTCGGGGCGCAGGTGGTGCACGGTCAGCTGCCGGTAGTAGTAGCCGGGGTAGTTGGTGAACCGGCCCACCAACGCGTTGTGCGCGACGTCGCGCAGCAGGTCGTCGCCGGTGTGCGCGGCGAGCCGCAGCAGGAACGGCGCCCAACCGGGGTTGAGGGTGAACCCGTTGAACCGGTAGGTGTTCAACGCCTCGATGCTCAACCCGGTGGGTGAGACCTGCCAGGCCGGCACCTGCTCGTCGGGCACGTCGGTGGCCGGGTAGTCGTACAGGTCGTCCGGGTTCCACCAGCCGGTGAGCTCGATCTGCCGGTCGACGAAGAGCGGCCGCTGCGGCACGGTCACCGTGGTGTCGGGCACCGGGCGGGCGAAGACCATGGTGACGAAGCGCTTCGCCTCGGCGTACGCGGCGTCGAGGTAGCGGCGCCGGCCGGTCTCGGCGTACATCTCCAGCAGCTCGATCCAGGCCCGGCAGTAGTAGATGGCGAAGTCGTGCGGATCGGCCTCGCCGCCGTACGGCTGGTCGAGTTCCTCGGCGACGTACCGCTCGGCGGCCTCCTCGGCCTGCCGCAGCAGCTTCGGGTCGCGGCTCATCCGGTACGCCGCCAGGGGCTCGCTCATCGGGGTGCGCTTGAGCCAGTAGTCCTGGGCGTCCAGGCAGGACAGGGCCAGCTCACGGGCGGCGGTGAGGGTGCCCCGGGTCAGCGTGTGCAGCGGGGCGAGCGCGGGCGCGCCGAACGGGGTGCCGCAAAGCGCGTTCTTCGTCGGGTCGCCGTAGACGGTGGCGTCCTCGCGCGGCGTCCAGCCGTAGCCGTTGCGGGACAGGTGGAACTCGATCGTGGGCAACGCCCGGGTCTCGTACAGCTCGTCGTCGCCGGTGAGCTGGTAGGCGCCGAGCAGCACCGACGTGGTGGTCGCCCGGACGGCCTGGTCGTTCTCGATGTCGATGAACCCCTTGGCCCGGCTCCACCAGCCGCTCGGCGAGCCCTGGTAGTCGACCTGGTCGTCGCTGCCCGGGCCGGCCTTCATCAGGTCGATCAGGTTGTGCACCGTGTCGGTCAGCGAGCAGCCGGCGACGTTGCGTCGGTAGGCGGTGTAGCCGTACTCGCCGCGCAGCAGGGCGCGGTAGGCGTGGTACAGCTCGGCGCGGCCGGCGTACACCCCGACGGTGAACCGGTACTCCTCGCCGGCCCGCAGGTCGGCGCGGCGGCCGTACTGCGGGGCGTAGAGGATGGGCCCCACCCGGCCGTCGGGCGTGCGCAGGCCCATGCCGAAGGGCTGGTCGTCGTCGCCGCGGGCCGACTCGTACTCGAACGGCAGCTCGCCGGCGGGGGCGAACAGGCCGGCGGTGACCGGCCCGCGTTGCACCAGGCACATCGGCGCGAACAGCTCGTCGCGGCCGACGGACGCCGGCCCGCCGACCATCCGGGCGTGCCGCAGCGGCCCGCACAGCACCTCGTCGACCTCGTCCACGGCAGCGGCGGCGAACGGCAGGTAGGCGACCACGAAGCGGCCGTCGACCCGCGGGGTGAGGGCGATGTCGACGTACGGGTGGTCCCCACCCAGCCGCCAGGTGACGGTGAGCGAGAACAGGTCCGGGTGGTCGCCGCGCAGCCGGACGGTGTCGGCGCCGCGCACCTCGACCTCGGCGAAGGTGACCGGGTGCCGGTCGAGGGTGCCCTGCGGGTCACGGCGGCTACCGGTTTCGCCGTGCAGCACCAGCCACCGCTCGCCGAACCGTTCCCCGCCCACCCGTTCCCAGCCGTCGCCGCAGCGCATGGACAGCTCGGCGGCGTACCCGGACCCACCGTCCCAGCGCAGCGCGGCGACGTCCAGCCGGTACCGGTCGCCCTCGGCCGCCGCCGCGGGCTCGACGGCCGCGGTGGCGAGGTCGGGGTCGGCGATCTGGGCGCGGGCGTTCGTCGTACGGGGGCCGAGGGCGACCACCTCGACCGGGGCGAAGCTCGCCGTGGTGGCGGTGGCGCCGAGCCCGACGCCGCCCCCGTCGAGCGGGTGGCGGTCGGTGACGCTCACCGCGGTCCCTCCGTCGACGGTGACGGTGATCCGGCCGTCGACGACGGTCACCTCGACGGGCAGCCACCGCCCGAAGTCGTAGGCCAGGATGTCGTCGGCGAGCAGCTCGGCGCGTCCCTCGGCGTGCCGGGTCACGGTCAGGTAGCGCACGCCGGTGCGCACCCGCAGCCCGACGGCGTACCACCGGTCGGCGCCGGCGTGGACGAGCAGCTCGGCGGTGCTGACACCGGTGCCGTGCCGCGGTTCCGGCACGCGTACGGCGGTACGGACGGCGACGTTGCCCGCCATCGCGGGCAGTGGCGCGCTGAGCACGCGCCGCCCGTCCGGCCCGGCGTGGCCGTCGATCTCGGTGGGCTGGTCGAAGGGCGGAACTTCACGCTCAGTTTTCACGGGAGCACCTCGAAACCGCATTTCTGCAACTCGTATGCAACCGGCGGTTGACACGATGCAACATGAGCGCCACTCTGACACAGCAATGGATGGGACGTCCAGAAGGAGACTTCGTGGCGAGTGATCAGGGCACCAACCAGAGCGTGGAGAAGGCGGCCGCCGTGCTGAACGCGTTCCTCGCCGGCCAGCCCGCGCTGCGCGTGTCCGACGTCGCCCGCCATGCCGGACTCGGGCAGTCGACCGCCTCCCGGCTACTGGCCACACTGGAGGCCTGCGACCTGGTGCGCCGCGACCAGGTCAGCGGCCTCTACCAACTCGGCCCCGCGCTGATCACCATGGCCGGCGTCGCCCTGAACAACCACCCGGTGCACCGCGAGGCCCGCCAGCGCGCCCAGAACCTCGCCGCGGAACTCGGTCTCGGCGCCAACGTCGCCGTCCGCACCGGCGCGTCGCTGTTCTACCTGTGCAACTTCGAGGGCACCCTCGCCCCGCGGTCGTTCGTGCTGATCGGCCAGCACAACCCGCTGCACGCCACCGGCATCGGCAAGTGCCTGCTGATCGGCACCGACGCCGAGCAGCGTCGGGCGTTGCTGCCCGACCTGCCGGCGTACACCCCGGCCACCATCACCGACCACGCCGCTCTCGACGCCGCCGTCGAGCAGGCGGCGCAGCGCCGCTACGCCACCGAGGTCGAGGAACTCGCCCGCGGGCGGGCCTGCGTCGCCTCCCCGATCCTCGACCACACCGGCGCCGTCTGCGCCGCCCTGTCGGTCTCCGGCCCGCTGTCCGCGATCGCCCTCGACACCCGGGAGGCGGAATTGTCCCGCATGGTCATCGAAGCCGCCGACGCGATCAGCACCGGCCTGGGTTACCTCGGCCCCGCCGACCGCATCCCCGCGCGCATGCAGGCCGCCCGATGAGCACCGACACCCGCCCCGACACCACCCGCGGCAAACCCACCCCGAAATCGGGCGGTGACCGTCCGCCCCGGGGGCTCGGCGACGGCGCGTTCGCCGCGCTGCTCATGCTGCCCGCCCTGGCGATGCTCGCCGCGATCGTCGTCTACCCGCTGGTCGCCTCCCTGGTCACCGCGTTCTTCGAGCAGAGCCTCGTCGAACCCGGGCGCACCTTCGTCGGGCTGGCCAACATCACCGACCTGCTCGGCGGGGACTTCTGGCGGCTGCTGCGCCAGACGCTGGTCTTCACCGTCGGCGCCACGGTCGCGCCGTTCCTGGTCGGCCTCGCGCTGGCGCTGGCGTTGAACACCCGCATCCGGGGCCGCGCCACCCTGCGCGGGTTGCTGCTCATCCCCTGGCTGGTGCCGAGCGTCGTGGTGTCGTTCCTCTGGATGTGGATCTTCAACGCCAACTACGGGCTGGCCAACGGCGCGCTGGAGGCCGTCGGGCTGATCGACGAACCGCAGGCCTGGCTGGCCGGCTCCGGCACCGCGATGACCGCCGTCATCGTCGCCAAGACCTGGGCCAGCTTCCCCTGGATCATGGTGATGCTCCTGGCCGGCCTGCAGACCGTTCCGGCCGAGTTGCACGAGGCGGCCGAGACCGACGGCGCCGGCCCGGTGCAGCGGTTCTTCGCCGTCACCCTGCCGCACCTGCGCGGCATCATCGGCATCGTCCTGCTGCTGGAACTGATCTGGAACTTCCAGCACTTCGACCTGATCTACGTGATGACCGGCGGCGGCCCGGCCGGCGCCACCGAGACGTTCGCCACCGCCGTCTACGAGACCGCCTTCCAGGGCTTCGACCTCGGCCGCGCCGGCGCCCTCGGCCTGCTGTGGATGCTGCTGCTGCTCGGCATGGTCGCCATCTACGTCCGCCGGTCCGAGCGGGAGGGACAACTGTGAGCAAGCGCTCCGCGAGGGACAGCCGCGGCTCCCGCGCCGCGGCCTGGATCGCCGTGGCGGTCCTCGGCGGGTTCGGGCTGCTGCCCGTCTACTGGATGCTCGTCACCGCGTTCACCCCGGCGCAGCACACCTTCCGCTACCCGCCGTCGTTCATCCCCGCCGAACTGACCCTGGACAACTTCGCCAACCTCGCCAACGAGCCCGCGCTCGCCCGCTACCTGGGCAACAGCCTCGTCGTCTCGGTCATCACCGCGGTGCTCAGCGTCATCGTCTCGGCCTACATGGGCTACGCCTTCTCCAAGTTCCGCTTCCGCGGCCGGCGCAGCCTGATGTACTTCGTGCTCTCGTCCCAGATGTTCCCGCAAGCGCTGCTGCTGGTCACCCTCTACGCCCTGTTCAGCGCCTACCAACTGCTCGACACCTACACCGCGCTGGTGCTGTCGTTCACCACCTTCACGCTGCCGCTCTGCGTCTGGATGCTCAAGGGCTTCTTCGACACCATCCCCGACTCCCTCGTCGAGGCCGCCCGCGTCGACGGCGCGTCCCGGCTGCGCACCATCCACTCGGTCATCCTGCCGCTGTCGGCGCCCGGCCTGATCGCCGCCGGACTGTTCGCGTTCGTCCGCGGCTGGAACGACTTCATCTTCGCCCTCACGCTCGCCGGACGCGAGAAGACCACCCTGCCCCCCGGCCTCGTCAACGCCTACCTCGGCGAGGCCACCGCGCAATGGGCCGAGCTGATGGCCGCGTCACTGCTGGCGTCCCTGCCGGTCGTGGTCGCGTTCATCGCGCTCCAACGATTCCTGGTCGGCGGCATCACCGCCGGCGCCATCAAGGGATAACACCACCCCCGTCCCGGAGGTCCAACCATGAGTAGCAACCTTTCGCGCAGGGACATGCTCCGCCTCGTCGGGCTCGGCGCCGGCGCCCTCGGGCTGGGCGGCATGGCCGCCTGCGCGCCGAGCGCCGACGGCCCCGAGGAGGACACCGCCAAGTCCGCCACCAACTTCTCCTTCGCCTCCTGGAGCCTGGCCGACAACGCCTCCAAGGCCAAGATCGAAGAACTGATGCGCGGCTACGGCAGCAAGGCCGGCATCACCGTCAACGGCGTGCCGCTGGCCTACAACAACTACCTCAACCAACTCACCCTGCAGGTGCGCGGCGGGCAGTTCACCGGCGCCGCGCAGATGGACATCGCCTGGCTCGCCGGCCTCGCCGCCCTCGGCAAGCTTCGCGACCTCGGCGACGTCGCCAAGGGCGCCGGATACACCGAGGCCGCGCTCAGCTCCGGCCAGGTCGACGGCAAGCAGGTCGGCCTGCCCTGGACCACCGCCGCGATCGGACTGATCGCCAACCGCGAACTGCTGCAGAAGGCGGGCGTCACCACAGCACCCGCCACCATCGCCGACTTCGAGTCCGCGCTGCGGGCGCTCAAGGGCACCGGCGTCATCCCGTACGCGGCCTCCACCAAGGTCGCCCAGCTCAAGGACATCCTCATCTGGATGCAGACCTTCGGCAGCCCACTGCTTGACGGCGACAAGGTCACCGTCGGCGACGACGCGAGCGTCGAGGCGGTCGCCTGGTACAAGAAGCTCTACGACGAGAAGCTCATCGCCCCCGACGTGGAACGGGTCGACGCCCGGACCCTGTTCGCCCAGGGCAAGGCCGCCATCTACGACGACGCCATCGTCGGGCGGGACTTCGTCGTCAAGGGCTCCCCCGACAAGTCCATCGCCGACAAGCTGGACCCGATCGCCCGCCCGGTCAAGAACTCCGGCGACAAGCCCCGGGCGGTGCAGTGGGGCCACGCCGTCGTGGTCGTCGAGGGCGAGGGCGCCAACACCGCCACCGACTTCGCCAAGTGGCTCACCAGCGACGAGCAGACCGTCCTCGGCTACTTCAAGGACCTGTCGCTGCCGCCCACCACCACCACGGCGCTCGCCTCGGAGCAGGTGAAGACCGACGCCTTCACCTCGCGGTTCAGTGAGCGGATCACCGCCACCGCCACCCCGAACCCGTTCTGGAAGTACCCGCAGTACGCCCAGATGGAGACGGCCATCTCAGAGCAGGTGCAGGCCGTACTCGTGGGCAAGGCCAGCCCCGCCGACGCGATGCGCGAGGCCGGCCGGGCGGTGCAGGCCCTGATCAAGTGACCGTGCTCGACACCCGGCTGGTGGCGGTGGTCGCCGAGGCGACCACCGCCACCACCCCGCGGATCTGGGGCTTCGGCGTCGGCGGCACGCTGACCGCGCTACTACGCGCCGGCGACGCACTGCGCCGCCCCGACCTGACCCAGCGGGTGGTCGACCTGGTGACGCCGTCGCTGACCGCCCCACCGGACCCCACCGACCACCTCATCGCCGTCGACGCGCTGCTCGCCCTTGCCGCCCGCCGGCCCGACGTCGACGTCACCGACGCCTGCCGGCGGTGGACCGCCGCCGTGCTCGACGCCCGGCCGACAACGCCGGGCGGGCCACGCCTGCACCGGCCCGACCTGGCGCCCTGGGCGTCGACCGTCTGGGTCGACTGCATGCACACCGACGGCCCCGGCCTGGCCGCGCTCGGCCACCTCGACGAGGCGGTCACCTACGCCCGCGAGTACGCCACCGCGCTGCAACTGCCCAACGGGCTGTTCCAGCACGGCTACGACACGACGACCCGACGCGGCAACGGCGTGGCCTGGGGCCGCGGGCAGGCCTGGGCACTGCTCGGCCTCACCGACACCCTCACCCGGGCCGCCGACGCGGGACTCGCCGCCCGGCTGACCCGCCTCGTCGACGCGCTCGCCACGTACGAACAGGACGGGCAGTGGCGCACCGTGGTCGACGACCCGCACGCCCCGATCGAGGCCAGCGTCGCCGCGTACCTCGCCTGGGCCGTGCCGCACGCGATCGACGCCGGTCTGGTCGACCCCGCCCACCGGGCGATGGCCGACCGGGCCTGGGCGGCGACCCTGCGCCGGCTCACCCCCGGCGGAGCGCTCGCCGTGTCCGAGGCGACCCCGATCGGCGCCGCTCACGACTACCACCACCGCGCGCTGGGCGTCTTCCCCTGGGGGCAGGCCCCCGTGCTGCACGCGGCCCTGGACCGCATCACCGGCAAGGAGAACCGATGAAGGTCGTCGACGTCCGCAGCTACGCGGTGCACGCCAAGCCGGCGGAGACCTACTGGGGCGCCCGGGCGTGGAGCGCCGACCACGGCAGCGCCCTGGTCGACTACCCGCCGATGGAACGCCGCCGCTACGTCTACAGCGACACCATCGACGCGGTCCTCGTCCGGGTGGAGACCGCCGACGGCGTGGTCGGCTGGGGCGAGGCCAAGGCACCCGTCGGGGCCCGCGCCACCGCCGCCATCCTCGACGACCTGATCGCTCCCCTCGCGATCGGCTCCCGCCTGGACGAGATCGGCCGCACCTGGGACCGCGTCTACACCGGCATGCGGGTCCGCGGCCACGACAGCGGGTTCTGGCTGGAGGCCCTCGCCGGCCTGGACATCGCCCTCTGGGACGCCTGGGCGCGCACCCTCGACCAACCCCTGCACGCCCTGCTCGGCGGCCGCTACCGGGACACCCTGCGGCTGTACGCCTCCGGCGTACCCGCCGCCCCCGCCGGGTCCGGCGCGCAGGGCCAGCAGGCGGTGCGCCGGGAGGCCGAACGGCTGCGTGACCTCGGCTACGACGCGGTGAAGGTGGCCATCGGCGCCCGACCCGAGGACGACATCGCCTCCGTGCAGACCGTCCGGGAGGTCTTCGGCGACCAGGCGTCCGTCTACGCCGACGCCGCCGGCCAGTACGATCTGCCGCAGGCGCTGCGGGTCGGCCGCGCCCTGCAGGAGGCCGGCGTCGGGTTCTTCGAGATGCCGCTGCCGCCGGAGGACCTCGACGGGTACGCCACCCTCGCCGCCCGCCTGGACATCCCGCTCGCCCTGGACTCGCTGGCCACCCGGCACCGGGCGCTGGAGTTCCTGCGCGCGGGCGCGCTGCGGGTGCTGCAACCCGACGTGTGCCGGGCCGGCGGGATCACCGAGACCATGCGCATCGCCGCGCTCGCCGACGCGTTCGGCGCGCAGGCCACCCCGCACGTCAGCATCGGCTCGGCCGTGCACTGGTACGCCAGCGTGCAGTGCGCCGCGGCGATGCCCAACTTCGCGGTGCTCGAACACTGGATCGGCACCAACCCGCTCACCGCGGTCGCCCCGGACGCGAGCGCCCCGGAAGGCGGTCGCTGCACGGTGCCGCGCGGCGCCGGCCTCGGCATCACCATCGACGAGCAGGTGGTACGGACGCTGGCGGGCGGCGAACGGTAGGGACCGACCACGGGCGTGACGCGGCCTCCTGGCGGCGGGGGTGAGCAGGTGGTGTGACGAACCGGGCACCCGCGCAGGGCAGCCGGCCGAGCGTCGCCTGCCTAGGGTCAAGGCATGCGGAATGTTGTTGAGGCGCGGGCATGGCTACGCCAGCACGACGCCAGGTCGATCGCGCACCCCGCCGGTTCCGACAGCGTCGACCGCACGCTGCTCGCCGGAACCAACCGCGCAAGGTCGGCCGGTCAGCGGGGTGCGTCATGAGAATCGCGGTTGTGGGTGCCGGCGGCATCGGCGGCTACTTCGGCGGGCGCCTGGCGGCAGCCGGTCACGACGTCGGTTTCCTGGCCCGCGGCCCGCATCTGGCGGCGCTGCGGGAACACGGCCTCAGGGTGCACAGCGTCATGGGCGACTTCGTGGTCTCCGACGTGCGGGCCTCCGACGACCCCGGCGCCCTCGGTGAGGCCGAGTTCGTACTCCTCGCCGTGAAGACGTGGCAGCTCGACGCTGTCGTCGACGCGCTTGGTCCGCTCATTGGCCCGCGCACGGCGATCGTGACCACGCAGAACGGCGTCGACGCGCCGGAGCGGGTCGCCGGGTCGTTCGGCCGGGGGGCGGTGTTGCCAGGGACCGCGAAGATCTTCGCGCACCTCGAGGCGCCGGGGCATCTGCGGCATGTCGGCGGGCCGGGCCTGTTGACGTACGGCGAGTGGGACAACCGGGTGACCCCGAGGGTCGAACGGCTGCGCCGCGCTCTCGACGAGGCGGGCGTGGCGAACACCGTGCCGGCGGACGTCTGGCTGGAGCTGTGGTCGAAGTTCCTGTTCGTGGCGCCGTTCGGGGGCCTCGGCGCGGCAACGGACGCCACGATCGGCGTCCTGCGTTCACGCCCCGGCACCCGGAACCTGCTCACCACGCTGATGCGGGAGATCCGTGACGTGGCGCTGGCCCGCGGGATCCGCCTGCCGGAAGACGTCGTGAAGACCACGTTGGCGTTCATCGACCAGCAGCCGGAGAGCGGCCGCTCGTCGCTGCAGCGCGACATCCTGTCCGGCCGCCCGTCCGAGCTTGAGGCGTGGACCGGGGCGGTGGTGCGGCTGGGCGTCGCCACCGGGACGCCGACCCCGGCGCACGACATCCTGTACGAGCTGCTGGCCGCACGGGTGGCGCAGTCGGTCGGTCCCACCTGATGTCGTTGCTCCCGGAATGCCGGCGTCGCCGGGTGCCGCCGCCCTGACGCTGGCCCGCGGTCAGGGCTCGTTCGCCAGGAACCCGACCATCGCCTGCACGAACCACTCGGGATCGTCGAGCCAGGAATAGTGCCCGCCGCCCGGCTGCACGGCCAACTCGGCTCGCGGAAACAGGCCGGCGTACTCGGCGACGCGCTTCGGGGGGAGCGAGACGTCGTACTCGCCGGCGATCAGCAGGACCGGGGCCTGGAGTCGGGCAAGGGCGGATCTGACCGCCTCCGGGTCGACGGCGCCGGGTGAGTAGTAGGCGGCCGCCGCCTCCGCGTTCCGCTGGCTCGCCTCATCGGCGACGTGCGCCTGGCTGGCCGCGTCCCACCGGCCCCAGAGGAACGGGGCGATGGCCGCCCAGTCAGCGGCCGTGGCCTGGCCCAACCAGATCCGCTCGAACGCGGCGAAGGCGGCCGGGAACCAGGGCTCCCCCCGGCGCAGTTCGGCGACCTGCCGGCGATCCAGGTCGGTGACCTCCAGGCCGACCGCCCGTGGGCTGGGAGTGACCAGCGCGAGGCGACCGACGCGGTCGGGATGCCGGGCCGCGTACAGCAGGGCGAGGGTGGCGCCCGCGGAGTGTGCGGCCAGGTCGAGCCGGTCCAGCCCGAGGTGTACGCGCAGTGCCTCGACGTCCGCGACCTGCCGGTCGCACCGGTAGCTCCCAGGGTCCGCCGGGACGGCGGATTCCCCGGTTCCGCGCAGGTCCAGCAGGACCAGCGAGCGGTGTGCGGACAGCCCGCCCAGATCACCGAGGTAGGCCGCGGCCTGCATGGGCCCGCCGGGAAGGCAGATCAGCGGGTGGCCCGCACCGGTGCGGTGGTAGGCGAGCCGCGTGCCGTCGGAGCTGTCGAAGGTGGCCATCGGGAGATCCTATGCGCCGAGATCGACTCCCGACCGCCTCAGCCTGCCGGTTGCCCGACAGCGCGGTTGAAAGTGCCACGCCGGCGCGGGATGCTGAGCGCATCCACGTCTACCTATACCGGAGGGTCGGATGCGCCGCCTGCCGATCGTCGCCCTCGTCCTGGCCACCCTGCTGCTCGGCGGGCAACCCGCCGCCCACGCCGCCCCCGCCGCCGCGGCGGCGCTGACCCAGATCCGCACCCCCGGCACCGCCTGGGGCGTCGACCCGGCCACCGGCCGGCCGACCGTCACCGTCGACGACACCGTCACCGGTGCCGACCTCGCGGCGGTGCGCGCGACCGCCGCCCGGGCCGGCGCCGCGCTGCGCCACCAGCCGGGTCAGCTGCGCATCCTGATCGCCGGCGGGCAGGCCATCTACGGCAGCGGTGGCGGTCGCTGCTCGCTCGGCGCTAACGTGCACAGCGGCAGCACCTACTACTTCGTCACCGCCGGGCACTGCACCGCGGCCGCCGCGACGTGGTACGCCGACAGCGCGCACACCACCACCATCGGCTCGCGCACCGGCAGCAGCTTCCCGACCAACGACTACGGCCTGGTTCGCTACACCGGCCGGATCGCCCACCCCAGCGCGGTCTACACCCATCCCGGCCTGCTCACCATCTACGGCGCCGGCACCGCGTACGTCGGTCAGGCGGTGTGCCGCAGCGGCGCCACCACCGGCGTGCGGTGCGGCCTGGTGACCGCCCTCAACCAGACCGTGAACTACGCCCAGGGCAGCGTGTCCGGGCTGATCCGCACCAACATCTGCGCCGAGCCCGGCGACAGCGGCGGTCCGCTGTACGTGGCAGCCACCGGCACGATCATCGGCATCCTCTCCGGCGGCAGCGGGAACTGCACCACCGGCGGCACCACCTACTACCAGCCGATCACCGAGGTCCTCGCCGCCTACGGCGTGACCATCCCCTGACCCGGCGTCGGCCGAGGGCTCGTCAGGCCACCACCTCGCCGACCGGCGGCGCGACGTGCGCCGGGCCGACGTAGCCCAGGCCGATGCTGATCGAGTCGGCCGCCTCGATCACCGCGCGGGCGAGTGCGTCCTCCCGGGCCGGCAGATCGATCGCGGACAGCGGCCCGGACACCGACAGCGCGGCGGCGACCGCGCCGGAGCCGTCCCGGATGGGCGCGGCGACGCAGGCCCGACCCAGGGCGAGTTCCTCGATCTCGGTGGCGTAGCCGCGGGCGAGGGTGCGGGCGATCTCCTCGTCGAGCCGGTCATGGTCGGTGACGGTGCGGTGGGTGTACGCGTGCAGCACGGCGGCGGGCAGCAGGTCGCGCCGCTCGTCGCCGGCCAGCCCGGACAGCAGCGCCTTACCCAGCCCGGTGGCGTGCAGCGGGTTGTACTGTCCGGCCAGGACGAACGGGCGGGGCGCCTGCCGGCCCTCGAAGTTGAGCAGGTAGAACAGCCGGTCGCCGCGGCGTACCGCCACGTTGACGCCGAGGCCCAGGTCGGCGGCGAGGTCCTGCGCGGTCTGTCGCGCCTCGCGGTGCACCGGATGGCTGTTGAGCACCGCCCCGCCGAAGGAGATCATGTCGAGGCCGAGCCGGTAGAGGCCGCTGACCGGGTCGCGGTCGACGAAGCCCATTCCCTCCAGGGTGGACAGCAACCGGGACGTAGTGGACAGACCGAGCCCGGTGGCCTTGGCCACGTCGGAGACCCGCAGTTCGGTCCGGCCGCCGGACAGCGCCCGCAGCACGGTCAGCGCCCGCTCCACACTCTGGTTACTGCCCGGCTCGGCACCCATCCCGTCCCTTTCTGGAAGTCGAAGCGGCATGTGACAACTATCCTGCACGGCGCACACGCCCGACATCAGTAGGGTGGGGCCGAGGCCGTGCCGGACGTCGCCGTCAGACCAACGGTCGCCATCAGGATCGACGCCGGAGCCGCTCGCGTGTCAGGTGACCTTCAGGTTGACATGCGCCAGCCGACGCCCGTCCGCCGCCTTCACCACGACGACGTAGGTTCCCGCGACGCCGGCCTGCGTCTTCAGAACGGCGTGGACCCGATTCTGGTCGTCGGTCTCGAACTCCAGTTGCCGTTCGGTGCCATCCGGTGCCGTCTGCACGACCTCGGTGACGAGGCGGCTGGCGGGGGAACCGGTCTGATCCACCAGTCCGAACTGCACGGGCAGCGCCCGGTCGGTAACAACCGGGCCGGCCGGCCGGATGTCGATGACCTTGAGGCCCCACTCGGGAGAATCAGCGTCCGAGACCACGTAGTCCAGCCCCGCCTCGACGGCGAACTCGATCGCCCCGGTGACCGGGTTCCTGTTGAAGGCGATGTCGGCGCCCGACGAGTCCCGGACAACGATGTCCTCTGCCGACCATGAGGTGTTCTTCGCGCTGATCCGGCTTCGGGCGTGTCCGTCGCTGCTGATGTAGGTGAAGGTGGCGCCGGGTGTGACGACGGGGTAGACGCTCGCCCGCACATCCCCGGCGGCGACGGCGTCGCCCGGATCTCGCGCCCCGGGGTCGTGGACGAGGATGCCGGTGCCGCCGACGAAGGCGGGAATCTTGCCGAACGGCTGCAGGTAGGCGGTGAGCGTGGTGGGGCCGGAAAACCGCTCACCAGTCTCGATGTCCATCCACTCGCCGGCCGGAAGATAGACGTCACGGGACATCGCCGTGTCGGTGTCGCCGCCGTACAGCGGTGCGACCAGCAGTGACGGCCCGAGCATCCACTCGTACTGTTTCTTGGCTGCGGACGCCAGATCGCGGACCTGGGGGTCGTCGGGGAACGCCACCGGAAGCGGTGTCGCCGTCGAGGGGAAGCCCGTGTCGTACGCGGTGACGGCCGCCGAGTAGATGTAGGGCTGATGTTCGGCGTGCCACTGTGCGGCCTTCCGGGTCGCCGCCACCAGGGCGGGATCGTTCATCCGCCATGGCTCGTTGCCGAAGGACATCGCCGGCGACATGGCGGCCATCATGGCGTTCCGGGTCAGGTACCGCTGCTTTGAGGTGTTGGTTTCCAGGTCGCCGATGATCCGTCCGCCGACGATGTCCGGATAGAAGTTGGGCTGACCGCTGGCCGCGTAGGCGAGCCCGTTGACGACCGTGCGGTCGCGGTCCCCCGGCCCGTGGTTGTAGTCGGTGTCGTTGATCCGCAGGATGGAGCCCGCCACCGAGAAGGCGCTGTTGCGCACCATCATGAGCTTGCCGTCGTCGTTGAGGCCCTCGTTGACCGGGTTCACCAGCGCGTTGTTGACGTACCGGTTCACGGTGCCGTCGAACATGTGGTCTTCCTTGTACCCGTCCGCTCCCCACTCCTGGCTACGGGCCACGAACCACCGGACAGCCTCCTCGTTGTCCGGATCGATCAGGTACATCGCGGTGTTGGGGAACGACACCGGCCTGAACACCCGTGGCTTACCGTTCGCGTCCTTGATGAAGTAGCCCCGTTCGATGCCCACGGCGGTGCCGTCACCGTCGAGAGCGGGATCGTACGTGCCGCCGTCGGCCGGCAGCGCCCGGAAGGACTGCCGAGCTCCGAGAAGCAGCTTGATCCCGTTGTCGTGCAGGAACTTCTTGTACCCGTCGGGATCCGGATACTTCGCGCCCCACAGGCCGAAGCTGGAGGTCGTGCCCTGGGCGCTCCCCGAACCGTACGGCCAGAACCCCGAGCCGGTCACCACCCAGCTGAGGGGGAATCCCTTGTCCAGGTACTTCGTCACCGAGTCGGTGATGGTCTGCTGGTTGGTGCTGTAGCCGAGCGCGCCGTAGGACTCGTAGCCGACGCCGAAGAGCGTGTAGTCCGGCTTCGCGTCGACGTAGCCCGCGCTCCGTCGGACCTCGGCGTAGCGCTGGTAGATCGTCGGCATGTCCCCGAAGAAGTAGTGCAGTCCGGACATCTGCGGGCCGTTGACACCGAGCAGGGTCGCGGCACTGTCGACCTGCACGGCCAGGCTCTCGTTCGAGAGCACGACCTGGGCGAGCTTCCGGCCGGGGAAGACGGTGAACGTCGAGACGAAGCGTTGGTTCGTCGTGCCAGCGCTGTTCTGGGCGTAGTAGTCGAGGTTGCGGATGCCGTAGACGTTCAGGTCGGTCCGGAATCCGCCCAGGTCACCAAGCCCGTACGCGGGGTTCATGCCCCCGGCGACCTGCGCCCGCACGGTGCCGGTGTTCGAGTCGGCGGCCGCGATCCGCAGATTCATGGAATGCTCCGCGGGCACGAGGGTGACATCCGCCCGGCGGCCGTTGGAGAAGGTTACGGAGAACCGCGCGCTCGACGCGTCCGCCGCGGTGAGCCTCGCGGCGACGGCGTCGCACGGCGCATGATCCGGGACGGCCAGTTGCAACCCGGCTGTCGGGTGGGGCGCTGCGGCTGGCGCGCCGTCGACCTCGAGTCCGTAACGGAAGCCTCGACGATCGATTGACATGGTCCAGCCGTCGCCGGCCAGCGAGACCATGGTGCCGTGCTGCGACAGCCGGTAGGAGGGAAAGCGCTGTTCCGGCGCGTCGACGATCGGTGCCGCCGTGTCGTCCGTACCGCAGTCGGCGACCGGCTCGTCGTCACCGGCCACCTCGAGCAACCGCACCGCGTTGGCCCGGGTGATGACGTTCAGGCTGGGAGTGGTCACCGCCGGACCCGCGGTGGCGGTGACCGTCAGGGTGAAGGTTTGCCCCTTGTCCAGGTAGGTGGAGCCAATCTGGCGCCAGGCGTTGCCGCCGACGGCCTGGTTGACCACCGTCGGGGTGTCCGGCCCTCCGGTCCAGGCGTACCCCACCTTCGCGTTGTCGACACTCGCCGTGTAGTAGACGGCAAGGTCATACCTGGCGGAGGCGGGTGCCACGACGGTCCAGGTGGCCGTGGAACCGGGGGCCCGGCTGTACCGCGAGGGAGAGCCGTCGAAACCGGGGTCCCGGGCGTTCGCCCAGGTTCCGGTCTCGGTGTAGGCGCCGGGAGTGGAGGGAGTGATGACCATTGTCTCGGCGGCCGCCGCCGGGGAGGACGGGACAGCGACTGCGAACGGCACCAGAAGCGCCGTGATCATCGCGAGAAGGACGCGAAGTGGTGGACGACCGGACATCTGCTTACTCCATCCTCGGGCGATGGGCTGCTGCCAGGCGCGCCGCTGCCATCTCAGGGCGACAATGAGACCGACTTGCGCGATACGAAAAGGTATCCCGTATGTTGCATGTGGTCAATCAAACTGGAGGGTCATCAGCGCTGCGAGCGCTGACGCCCTGCGTGCCCTGAGTCGAGGAGCGCTCGTCGCCCCGACCCATGGTGCTGGCCCCGAGCGGGTTCGAGCTCGGGGCCAGCATTCAGGTGGGCATCAGTCGAGGAACGCCTCCACTTCGGCTATTCGGGCATAGTCGGCGTTGTTGGAAGCCAGGACGGCGATGCGGACACCGGTGGTCCGGACCGGGAGGAAGCTGGACGTACTCTTCACCACCGTGTTGCCGCGGACCTGCGCCACCGTCTGCCACTCGCCACCGGCGCCCAGAACCTGTACGTCGTAGTCCCGCACGCCGTGGGTGTGCGGCTTGGCCGCGGCGGAGTTCGCCGTGTAGAGGTCGATCCGAGTCATCGTCTCCGGCTCGGGCAGGGTGATGGTGTAGTAGACCGGGAACTGGCCACTGCCGGCGGATTGCCATCCGGTCGACTGGGTCCAACGACGGTCGCCGTCGCTGCCGCCACACGGGTTGAACTCCGTCGAAGAGGTTACGTAGGTCGAGGTGCCGTTGGCCTCAGCTCCGCGCAACAGGTTGTCTCCTGGTTGCCGGGGTGGCGGCGCCGACACGTGCACCGGCACGCTGAGCCGGTGTCGGCCCGACGTCAGGCCGAGAGTGTATTCGCCGGGAGCTGTCCCATGCGGAGCGCGGACCACGAGTGGCGCCGTCACCGTCTGCCCGCCAGGCAGGTAGCTGGAGAACATTCCACGGGAGAGGGTGAGCCGAGCATCTGCCGTCAGCCTGGTGTCGCCGAAGATGGGTTCGGCAACGGTGTTCGTCATGCCGAGTGTGAGCTTCGGCGCGGGCAGGCAGGGCAGGCCGGCGACGATGTCCAGCCGCTGCGGGCTGACCGAGAGGGCGACCAGGGCGGTGGGACGACCGTCGTCGGTGGTAGCGGAGACCGCCGGCGGAACGGCCAGTGCCCCTCCGAGCGCCGCAACCATGACGACGCGACGCATCCTCGATCCCTTACGCGAACTCGACACCGGGCACTCCATCCTGCGCGACGAGTCTGGTCCGGGTTGTCGTGGTGCCCCCCGGGCGGGTGATGAAGTCGACCACCCGGTAGTCGGTCTCCCACAAATCGTGGGTGAGCGTGCAGCGCTGGTAGCCACGCTGGACGTTGACGAACTTGACGTGACTGTTCTCGGCGAGCGTGACGCGGGCGGCAGCGTCGATGTCCACGCCGTCACCGCCGGACGCGATCGAGGTGCCGCCGAACTCCACCCCGACTGTCGGCGAGGATGGATTTTCGAAGTCGAGCTTCAGGTCGGACACGATGCTGCGATGCACGTCGCCACCGATCGAGACGAGGTTGCGCACACCGCGCTCGTACGCGCCGGTGAGGATCCGATCCCGAGAGGCAGGATATCCGTCCCACCGGTCCATCCCGTACCGCTCGCCGGTCCCGGCCAGGCTGTCGAGCCTGGACATGGTGTTCTGCTGGGCGATGATGTTCCATCGCCGGGTTGTGCTGGCCATGCCGTCGAGCAGCCAGGCCTCCTGCCCGGAACCCAGGATGGTGCGGTTGGCGTCACGCCATGTCGGGTCGTCCTGCGCGACGCGGGCCGACCGGTACTGCCGGCTGTCCAGGATGTTGAACTCGGCCAGGTTGCCGTACGAGTAGCGACGATAGATCTGCATGTCGGGGCCGCTCGGCATCATCGGCCGGCGCACCGGCATGTGCTCCCAGTGGGCGCGGAACGCGTTGGCCCGGCGGACGAGGAACACCTCCTCCCACGGGTCGTCGTTCTCCGACACCTGCCCCGCCCAGTCGTTCTCGACCTCGTGATCGTCGATGGTGACGATCCACGGCGCGGCGGCATGAGCGGCCTGCAGGTCGGGATCGGCCTTGAACAACGCGTACTGGTCGCGGTACTGGTCCAGGGTCACGGTCTCGGACAGCCCCGGATACATGAGGTGCGGCGGCAACGGGCTCTGCCGCGCCACCTCGGGCCGGGCACCGTACTCGTAGATGTAGTCACCCAGGTGCACCACCACGTCGTGATGCCGGCTCGCCATATCGGCGTAGGCGGTGTAGTAGCCGGACGTCCAGGATTGGCAGGATGCGAAGGCAAAGACCATGCCGTTCACGGAGGCGCCAGGTGACGGAGCGGTCTTGGTGCGGCCGATCGGGCTGAGGTACGGGCCGGCGCGGAACCGGTAGAAATACTCCCGCCACGGCTGGAGGCCACGCACGTCCACGTGCACGGCGTGCGCCGATTCCGGTCTGGCCACGACCGCGCCGGCGCGAACGACGGTGCTGAACCGTTCGTCGGTGGCGACCTGCCACTCGACCGGGAACCGCTGGTACTCCATCCCACCGAAAGACGCGAGCGGGTCGATGACCAGGCGGGTCCAGATAATGACGGAGTCCGGCAACGGGTCACCGGAGGCGATGCCCAGCCGGAACGGGTACTCGCGTAACCGCGGTGGGGCTGAACTCGCCGGTTGGCTCGCCGTGATGCCGAGCAGTCCGGCACTGAGCGCCACCGCACCAGCCGCGCCACCAGCGGTCAGGAACCGCCTCCTGGTCGCGGCGAGCGCCAGCAGCCGACGCTGGTCGAGAGCGCCGGACGGGTTGGTTGCCATGCTTGCGTTGCCCTCCTGATGATCAGAGACGTGCAGGACGGTTGCATGAGCTGTGCGCATACCGCAACGCACATGCATGTTTACGGCGGTGGCGCAGGTATTCCGCAGCGACCTTGCCATAGAGAGCGATAGGAATCCAGATGTTGCAATATGTAAGTACGGCTGGGGTCCGCCCTACACCCGCCCACGAGCGGCCCGCTCGGGCTCGACGCCTGCGAGCTCGCCACACTGCTGCTGCGCCGGTCACCGGGTCGCGCTCGACGCAGCAGCGTCGGTGGCGAGAGCGGATGAAGCTCGTCGACGTCCTCAGCCATGCAGTCCACGCTGCTCGAGCGGGGAAGGTCCACCGTGAGTCGCGGGCCACCGCCCGGGAGCAGGTCTGGCGTCCTGGTCGGATCCCCGCCGGGGAGCCGGCCATCCCCGCCTGCTCACCATCCAGGGCGCCGGCACCGCGTACGCGGTCAGGCGGTGTGCCGCAGCGGCGCCACCACCGTCCGGTGCGGCCTGGTGACCGGCCTCAACCAGACCGTGAACTACGCCCAGGGCAGCGTGTCCGGGCTGATCCGCACCAACATCTGCGCCGAGCACGGCGACAGCGGCGGTCCGCTGTACGTGGCCGCCACCGCCACGATCATCGGCATCCTCTCCAGCGGCAGCGGGAACTGCACCACCGGCGGCACCACCTACTACCAGTCGATCACCGAGGTCCTCGCCGCCTACGGCCTGACCATTCCCTGAGGCTCGCGGCCCCTACGCCGTCCCCAATCGGCTCTTCCCCGGCGTGACGGCGGGTAGTACGGTGGCCCGTGGTGCGCCGGGAAGCCTGGTCGGCAGTCGTGACACGTCGTCGACCGGAGGCGCCACATGGCCACACCCGCCGTCCGCACCGAACACCTGACCAAGCGCTACGGCTCGCTGCTCGCCCTCGACGGGCTGGACCTCACCGTGCCGGCCGGCGAGGTGTTCGGCTTCCTCGGTCCGAACGGCGCCGGGAAATCCACCACCATCCGGTTGCTGCTCGGACTGGCCCGGCCCACCGCTGGCCGGGCATGGATCTTCGACACCGATGCCGCGAACGTCGCCGCCCACCGCATGCTGGCCTACGTGCCCGCCGACGTCGCGCTGTGGCCGCAGCTCACCGGTGCGGAAACCCTCGAGCTCCTCGCCGCCACCGGTCCCGGTCTCGACCGCGCCTACCGCGACGAACTGGTCGACCGGTTCGCCCTCGACCTGTCCAAACCCGGCCGGGCATACTCCACCGGCAACCGGCAGAAGGTCGCCCTGGTCGCCGCGTTCGCCACCCGGGCGCCGCTGCTGGTCCTGGATGAACCGACCAGCGGCCTCGACCCACTGATGGAGCGGGAGTTCCGCCGAGCCGTCGCCCACGCCCGCGACCGCGGGCAGACCGTCTTCCTCTGCTCCCACCAGCTCGCCGAAGTCGAAGCGGTCTGCGACCGGGTCGCCATCCTGCGCGCCGGCCGGCTGGTCGACGTCGCCAGCGTTCCCGAGCTGCGCCGGCTGCACCGCACCGAGGTGACCGCCCGCTTCACCGGCACCGCCCCCGACGTGCGCGGCCTGGCCGGCGTCGACGTCCTCGCCCAGGACTCCGACCTGCTGCGACTCACCCTGACCGGTTCGCCCGCACCGGCCCTGCGCGCCCTCGCGGCTGCCGAGGTCACCGCGCTCACGGTTCGGGAGCCGAGCCTGGAGGAGATCTTCCTCGACTACTACGGCGAGGCGGACCGGTGACCGCCACCGCGCACCCCGGCACGGCGCGTACCGCGGCCAGCCGCGCCGCCGCCCGACTCGCCGTACGCCAGATCCGCCGGGCTGCGTTCGTGGTGCTGGCCGTAACGGTGGGCATGTCCACGCTGGTTGCCGCCACCTACGCCAGCACGGTCGGCGACGGGCTCGACGCCGGTGCGCTCGCCGCGCTGGCCCGCAACCCCGCGATCCGCACGCTGTTCGGCGAACCCGTCGCCCTCGACACCGCCGGCGGCTTCACCGTCTGGCGCACCGGCACCGTGCTCGCCGTCCTGGTGTCGGTGTGGGGGCTGCTCGCCACCACCCGGATCACCCGCGGCGAGGAGGAGGCCGGCCGCTGGGACCTCCTCCTCGCCGGCCGGTTGACCCCGGCGGCGGTGCTCGGCCGGCACCTCGCGGTGCTGACGGCCGCGATGACCCTGGCCGGGATCGCGCTCGCCGCGGCGCTGACCGCCGTCGGCACGCCGGCCGGCGGTGCGGTCCTGCACGCCGCCGGGCTGGCGCTGGTCGGCATGTACGCCGTCGCGGCGGCGGCCCTCGCCGCCCAGGTCTTCCCCACCCGGGCCGGAGCCACCGCAGGCACCCTGGCACTGCTGGGCGTTGCCCTGCTGGCGCGGATGGTCGGCGACGGCGTCGCCGCGCTCGGCTGGCTACGCTGGCTGCCCCCGTACGGGCCGCTGGCCCTCAGCCGCCCCTACCACGACGACCGTTGGGCGCCCCTGGTCGTGGTCGCCGGCACCACCATCGCGCTGGCCGCCGCCGCCCTGTCCCTCGCGGGACGACGGGACGTCCGCGACGGACTGCTCCGCGTCGCGGCGGGTCGACCGCCCCGCCGGTGGCTGCTGGGCTCGGTCGAGGCCTTCGCCGTCCGGCGGGTGTTGCGGCCGCTGGCCGGCTGGTCGGCGGGGATCGGCGCGTACTTCCTGCTGATCGGGCTGCTCGCCGACTCGATGACCGCCTTCCTCGCCGAGAACCCCCGCTTCGCGGACCTGGCCGCCCAGGCGGGCTTCGCCGGCCTGGGCACCGTCCGCGGGTACGCCGCCACCCTGTTCGCCCTGCTCGCCGTTCCCGTCGGCGCCTTCGCCGCGGTCCGGCTCGCCGCGTTCGCCGCCGCGGAGACCGGCGGACGGCTGACCCTGCTGCAGGCCGGGCCGACCACCCGGGCCCGGCTGCTCGCCGCCGAGGTGGTGACCACGACCGCCGGGGTGCTCGTCCTCGTCACCGTCGCGGCGGTGGCGACCTGGCTCGGCGCCGCCACAGTCGGCGCGGACCTGCCGCTGTCCGCGGCGCTCGCCGGCACGTGGAACGTCATCCCGGTGGCGCTGCTCAGTCTCGGGGCGGCGACCCTCACCCTCGGCGGGACGCCGTATGCGGTGACGGGCCTGGGCATGGTGCCGACAGCCGGCGGGTTCCTGCTCAAGGTCATCGCGGACAGCGTGGAGGCGCCGGGCTGGGTGGGCCGGCTGTCACCGTACGCCCATCTCACGGCCGTGCCGGACACGGCGCCGAACTGGCCGGCGGTGGCCGTCATGTTCATCCTGACCGGCGCGGCCCTGGTGGCCGGCGCCTGGGGCTACCGCCGCCGTGACCTGCGTCCGTAGCGCCGTGACCACGAACGTCCGCCCGTTCCGGGTGGCCGGGCTCGATGGACGGATCGGGGGGTGGGTGTTCTCGAGATCGATCCGCATACTGAGGCCGTAGCAGGTCGGCGGGAGCGGCGTCGGCGCCGGTGGGCGTCCGGGAGGCAGCTGGAGATTCTCAGCCGGCCAGCGCTGCGCGGGCCGAAGCCGGGACGCCGGACGCGGGGCCCCGGCTTCGGCCGGCCGAGCTGGATCGCGGTCCTGGTCGGGGTTGCCCTGGGCGGTGCGCTGCTCGCCATCGGCATCGATGCCTGGCGCGATCACCATGTGTTGCAGGTCCGCGGTGTCGTGACGAGCGGTCAGATCGTGGAGGTCCGCGGCGGTAGGACCACGCACCTGACGGTGCGCTTCACGACGGCTACCGGCGAGGAGGTCACGGCCGAGGTCAGTGACCCCTCCACGAGGACGAAGCAGCAGGTGGGCGCGCCGATCACGTTGCGCTACGACCCGGGCGATCCGGCCGGACGGGTGGCCGACGCCAACGACGAGACGGCCGTCGTCACGCGATGGCTGCTCGTGGTCGGCGGTGGGGCGATGCTGACGGCGATCGGGTGGGTGATGTGGCGACGTCCATTGCGCCCGGGTCGGTGAGGGGTTCGCGCGTGCCGCGGCGGCCTGGCAGTCCTCAACTCAGCGGATGTCGGGCCGGTCGGGTTCCGGGTCATAGACGTCCGGCACCCCGTCCTGGTCGCGGTCGACGGCCTCGGCCTCGCACACCTGGCGGTGCACGCGGCTGCGGACGCGCAGGACCACCGAGGCGAGCAGCGCCGAGAGTAGAGAGCCGGTGAGCACGCCGACCTTCACGTGGTCGTCCCGCTCGCTGCCCAGGCCGAAGGCCAACTCGCCGACGAGCAGGGAGACGGTGAAGCCGATGCCACCGAGCAGCGCGAGACCGAACGCGTCGAGCCAGTTCAGGCCCTCCTCGGGGTTGGCGCGGGTGAGCCGGGAGACCAGCCAGGTCGCGCCCAGGATGCCGATCGGCTTGCCGACGACCAGCCCGACGACGATGCCGATCGCGACGCGGTCGGTCACTGCGGTGGTCAGGCCGGTCAGGCCGCCCACCGCGACCCCGGCGGAGAAGAAGGCGAAGATCGGCACCGCAACGCCGGCGGAGATCGGCCGGAACCGGTGCTCGAAGTGCTCGGCCAGCCCCGGGCCGGCACCCGGTCCCCCGGCGGCCTCGCTGCGCACGACCGGGACGGTGAAGGCCAGCAGCACGCCCGCCACGGTGGCGTGCACCCCGGACTCGTGCATCAGCACCCAGGTCACGCCGGCCAGCGGCAGCAGCAGCCACCAGGACCGGACCCGGCGCTGCACCAGCAGGCCGAAGATCGCCAGTGGGACCAGGGCGCCGAACAGGGGCAGGACCGACAGGTCGGTGGTGTAGAAGACGGCGATGATCACGATGGCGATCAGGTCGTCGACGACCGCGAGGGTGAGCAGGAAGGTCCGCAGCGCCGGCGGCAGGAACCGGCCGACCACGGCGAGTACCGCCAGGGCGAAGGCGATGTCGGTCGCCGTCGGGATCGCCCAGCCCCTGGCCGCGTCGCCGCCGGCGATCAGGTAGTAGAGCAGGGCCGGCACCAGCACCCCGCCGAACGCCGCCGCCACCGGCACCGCCGCGCGGCGCGGATCCCGCAGGTCACCGGCGACGAACTCGCGCTTGAGTTCCAGTCCGGCGACGAAGAAGAAGATCGCCAGCAGACCGTCGGCCGCCCAGGCGGCCAGGCTGAGGTCGAGGTGCAGGGCGGCCGGGCCGACCCGGAAGTCCCGGACTGCCTCGTAGTGGTCCGTCCAGGGCGAGTTCGACCAGATGAGGGCCAGCAGCGCCCCGACCAGCAGCAGCGCTCCGCCCACCGTCTCCCGCCGAAGGATCTCGGCGATGCGGCTGGTCTCGGTCCATGAGCGGCGGGCGAACAGGCTGCTACGGCGCCGGGTGGCGTCGGTCACGGAATCTCCTCGTCGGCAGGGGTCGCTTCATCCATCGCCGACCAGACTTCCCGGCACACCGGAGCCAACGTTATCCGCCACCGCGACGAACCGCCTGTCCGGGCGACGCCGAACACGCCTAGTACCCGGCGGCGGCCCGCCGGACCAGCCGCCGGGCCTCGTCCGGTGGCACGCCGGTGGCACGCAGCATGTCGGTGGCGACGGTACGTAGCTGCGACACGACGATAGTGCCGGAGAAGCCCATCTCCTGCCGGCACGCCTCGCCGACCTCCCGCACCGCGTGCAGCACCCGCTCCCGGGTCCGCGCGGGTTCCCGGGCGGTGAGGAACTCGCGGTGCAGCATCCGTGCGGCCTCGCCGACCCGTTCGACGGCGGCGGGCAGAGCGGCCGGTACCGGTTCCGCGTCACGCAGGGTGGTGCCGATGCGCCGCACCATGGCCCGGCTGTTGCGGAACGCCCGGTCCATGTGCTCGACGCCCCGCCCGTACGCGGCCAGCGTCCGTCGGCGGTGCCACCGCAGCGGGGACAACCGGACGACCTCCTCGGCGGCGGTCACCGCCTCGGCGAGCTGCTTCAGTTGCGGCTCGGCAGCGCGCATCCGGTCCAGGACACCGTCGGCGGCGCGGGCGTCGGTACGGGCCAGGGCTTCCGCCGAGGCGGTCAGCTGACGGGCGAAGGTGTCCAGCGCGGGATCCGCGACCCGGCGGACGGTGCGCAGTGGATTGAGCGGGGCGAGCACGAGCGCCACCAGCAGGCCTATCACTCCCCCGACCAGCGCGTTGACGGTCCGGGGCATTTCCAGATCCGGCGAGGTGGGGGTGAGCGTGGCGATCAGCACGGCGGTACCGCCGGCCTGGGTCATCAACGCGCCGGTGCCCCTGACCAACGCGGCCGCCGAGATGGCCAGGAAGACGATGGCCCCGGTCTGCCACGGCCCGGTGCCGAACAGCCGGATCAGCAGGTCGCCCACGGTGATGCCGAGCACCACGCCGATGATCAGCTCCCCGGTGCGGCGGGCCCGGTTGCCCAGGGCGGCGACGATCACAGCGACCGCCGCCGCCGGGGCGAAGGTCGGATCCGGGTTGCGCAGCACCTCACGCGCCACCAGCCAGGCCAGTGCCGCGGCGAGCCCGGCCAGCACCGCGAGGATGAGGTACGTCCGCAGCCGTCGGCAGCTCGACCGCACGGCGTCACCGAGTCGACTGCGCAGCGCCGTCCCTGCCCCTCCGTCCGCCGTCAAGCGCATCACCGGGCATACCCGGCCGCTCGGGGGCGGAACCTGCCGGCCGTCAGCCGGGGTGCGCCACCGAGCCGGTCAGTGCGGGGAATCGGCCCGCCGGATTGGATCCTGCACCCGCCGCGCAGTCCAGGCCGGTTCCTCGGACGCCCAGTCGGTCTGGTTCATCACCGGGACCTGCGTCTGGTCACTGCGCGGGCGTTGGCTTACCCGCCGCCACCCGGGGTAGTCACCGGTATGACCGGCCCGCCCGCACCGCCCGCGCCGCGGAGCCGCCGTGGCTGAGCTGGGTTGGGGCCTCCTGGCGATCGCAGTCTGGCTGGCGGCCGGGCTCGTCACCGCGGCGCTCTTCGTCACCCGCGGCGGGCACCGCAATCTGCTGTGGTACCTCGTCGGCGGGCTGCTCGGCCCGCTGTTCATCCCGATCGCCGTCGAGCGTGGCCGGGCCGCCCCACAGCGGATCGACGTCCGCTCCCGCGCACCGGCCCCGACCGGCGCCGGCCTGCGCGTGCTGGTCGGTCTGGACGGCTCACCCGACTCCGACCGGGCGCTGCGCGCCGTCGCCCACGCGCTGACCGGCACCACCAGCGAGCTGGTCCTCGTCACGGTGACCGACCCGGACCTGGCCGACCTCGATGCGGACGCCGAGCACCGGCGGGCGCGGCGGATGTTGGACGAGATCGCACGCACGCTGCCG
Source organism: Micromonospora sp. LZ34 (assembly GCF_052981855.1). NCBI lineage: Bacteria > Bacillati > Actinomycetota > Actinomycetes > Micromonosporales > Micromonosporaceae > Micromonospora > Micromonospora sp. LZ34. The sequence continues at coordinate 113,879 of NZ_JBRIQN010000014.1, read as the reverse complement.
GACGAGCTGCCCGCGGCGAGCACCGAGATCGTGGCCGGTCACCCGGCCGACGCCATCCTGGCCGTCGCCGACGCCCGCGACGTGGACCTGTTGGTGGTCGGGCGGCGCGGGCACGGGCTCGACGAGAAGTTGCTCGGCAATGTCGCGGAGGACCTGGCGCACCGCAGTACCCGCGCGGTGCTGCTCGGCAGCCTGCCCGGTCGCTGATCGCGCCATTTCCTCGTCCTGAGCCCGGGTAAGCCCGGTCACCGCACCGGCGGCGTGCGGCGGGAAACCACCTGGCGGCCATCGGCTTCCACGCCTCGCACGAACAGTTCCCGCCGAGCGCCCTGCCTCGCGGCCGGTAACCGGGACGCGCTGCACGCGATGCTGACCGAGTCGGCCGCCTCGATCACCGCGCGGGCAAGCCCGGTCTCCCGGGCCGGCAGGTCGATCGGGCGCCAGGCGGGTGACGGAGGACCGCGCGGGGCGTCAGCGGCCTGCCGCGGCCTGCCGCGCCGCCCGGTGGGCATCCGCACGGGTCACCACCTCGACCGCGACCAGCCCCACCGTAAGCGCCGTGACGACGGCGAGGCCTGCCAGCGCGGACAGCAGGCCGGCCACCGGGATCGTCACCGCGATCAGCACCGCCGTCGCGAGCCGCGACCAGCCGATGGTGCGTACCGACCGCCACTGGAACGCGGCGATGGCCAGCAGGTAGACGATCACGCCGAGACACAGCACGTACCAGCTCAGGCCGTGCCAGTGGCCAGCCACGCCCTCCGTGCCGGCGACCTCGAGCACCTCTTCCAGGCCGGCGGCGATCAGGATGATGCCGACGACCATCGGCAGGTGCAGGTACGTGTAGAGCCGCAGGGCGAGCACCACCCGTTCCGCTTCGGCGGCGCGGCGCAGCCGCTGTTCGGCGACGATCGAGGTGATGTCGAAGTAGATCCACCACAGCGCGGCGGTGACCAGCACACCCAGCGCGGCGCCCGTGACGACCGGCCAGGAGATCGGGTGGTCGGCCGCGCCGACGCCGAGCGCGACGAGCGATTCCCCCAACGCCACGATGATGATCAGCCGGTGTCGCTCGGCCCAGTACTCGGCCGAGAACAGCTGCCAGCCGCCAACTCCGGCGAGGAGCACCCCGCCGTATTCCGCCAGGAACGCTATCGCCCACAGCCCGGTGCGGGCGGCGATGACGTCGCCGGGATCGTCGAAGATCCGCTGGGGTACCAGCGCCGCGGTGAAGAGAAGGAACACACCGACGAACAGCGCCGCACCGAACCGGCGCTGCTGGTGGCGCCGCTCGACGTTCCCCGCGGCGAGGTGCAGGGACGCCACCAGGTGGGCCGCCCGTACCGCCGAATAGCAGGCCGCGAAGACGACCGGGCCCGACAGTCCGCCCGACAGGTCCACGAACGCCTCGGGAATGGTCAACGCCAGAACGAACATCACCGCGCTGACGGTGAGCAGCACCGTGCGCGTGAATCTCTCGTCGGACCGGCTCGCATTGCCCAGCCAGGTGTACGGAGCCCAGCACCACCAGAGCACGGCGAGCACAAGCAGGCCACGAAGCAGTCCCGGCCAGCTGAGGTCCTGCGTGATCAGGTCGGCGGCCTGGATGAAGGCGAACACGAAGACCAGGTCGAAGAAGAGCTCCGACGCAGTCACCCGGGCCCCGGCGACGCTCCCCTGCGGGCTCGGCGCTCCGGACGACCCGCCGCTGATCGCCATCCGGCCAGTTTGGCAGCCGTCGACCGGCCAGGTGGGTCAAACACCGTCCCCTGGGGACGACCTCGCACCGGGCCGGTGCCAGGACGACTGTCGCGAAATCCCGAGAGGTAGGGGCGCGGTGCCGGGCAGGATGGGCCCGGCACCGCCCGCCTCACGCCTGTGGGCCGGCCTGGTCGACCAGGTCTTCACCGCCGCCGCCGACAATCACGTCGGTGTCGGTGCCGCCGTCGATCCGGTCGACGCCCGGGCCGCCGGCAACGACGTCCGGGCCCGGGCCACCGAGCAGCACGTCGTCGCCGGGCCCCCCGACCAGCCGGTCCGCGCCGTCGCCGCCGCAGACCACGTCGTTGCCGCCGCGCCCGACCAGCACGTCCGCGCCGCCCCGGCCGGCGATGACGTCGTCGCCGGCCGTGCCGACCAGCCGGTCGGCGGCGTCGGTGCCGACGATCGTCGCCGGCCGGCCGTGGCACAGCGGCGCGCTGACGGTCACCGTGGTCTCGTGGGCGAAGTAGCCGAGGCCGTACGAGACGGTGACCGTGTCGCCCAGGGTCGCGCCGAGGGCGGCCAGGTCCAGCTCGACGGTGTACGTGGTGGCGTTCGGCCCGTCCTGCACCGCGACCAGGCGCTGCGGGGCGGCGTCGCCGATGCGGACCTGCACGTCGGCCCGGTCCAGCGCGGCGGCGTCGAGGTTGAGCGGCGCGGTCAGTCGTACGGCCGCCCGGCCGCCCTCGGGCACCCGGTCCACCGCGGTGCCGGCGGCGTCGACGACCCGCACGTCGGTGGCGTCGACCGCCCGCCAGGCCAGCGCCTCGTTCCACGCCGTGTTGAAGGTGACCCAGCCCTCGGAGTGGCCGATGTTGCCCACCGCCGGCGCGTACGGGTAGTGCGCGTTCTTCGGGCTGCCGTCGAGCACCCCGCGGGCGCCCTGGAGGCGACCGGCACCGCCCTGGAACTCGGAGTACCAGCCGCGTTCCACGCCCTCGAAGCCCCACTGCCCGGTCGGGCCACGGTATGAGGCGTGCCGGCCGGTGGGGTTGCGGCCGAAAATGTTGTCCACGTGCGCCACCGCGATCTGCCGCAGCCGGGCCGCGAGGGGGTCGTCGCCGAGCACCCGCGCGGCGGCCAGCGCCGGGGCGGCGAAGCCGGCGACGTTGCCGGTCTCGTTCGGGTCGCTGGCCGACCCGCCGCCGGTGAACGGCGGGATGGTCCACCGGTCCGCGGAGTACTTCCGGAAGTCCCACAGGTTCGCCGAGCGCTGCGCTGCCACCTCGGCCCAGGCGCGGATGAACTCCCGGGTGCCGGCCGGCGTGGCGTCGGGGCGCCGTTCCAGCAGCCGGGCGAGGCCGGTGACCAGGTGGTACTCCCCCTGCCGCTGCCCCTTGGTGACGGTCGGGTCGGCGACGTCGAGGTGGTCGACCAGCCAGGCGGCCTGGGCCCGGGCGGCGGCCAGGTAGCGGCCGGCGTCGGCGCGCCCCTCCCGCACGGCCACCTCGTGCATCATCACGTTGGGCCAGACCGAGTGGCCCGGCGGCAGCTCGCCCTTGCCGGAGCCGACCTGGGTGTAGACCTGCAACAGGTTCGCGGTGTGCGGGGTGGTGTCGTACCAGGCGAACCGGTCCTTCGCCGGGTCGTCCCAGATCGGGAAGAGATAGTCGCGGGCCCGCTCGTAGACCTGGCGGGGGATGTACTCGGCCAGGTACGGATAGGCGTAGAGGAAGGCGGCGAGCTGCTCCTTGAGCAGGGTGTGGTTGACCCGCCCGCCGAGGTACACCTCGACCGCCCAGTGGATCAGCCGGACGATCTCCGGGGTGTCCGCCGGCAGTTGCACCGGCAGCCCGACGTACCGCGCCTCGGGGTCGGTGATCCGGGCGAACGCCGACGGGTTGGCCAGGTACATGTCGATCAGCGAGGGCAGCTCGAAGGACATCTGGTGCGAGTCGCGCCAGCCGACGCCGAGGTAGCAGTTCTGCGGGTCGGTGCCGCCGTAGGTCATCCGGCTGAAGTCGCCGTAGTAGCAGCGGACATCGGTCATGAACTGCACCGCCCGCCGGTACGACACCCGCTCGATCCAGTCCGCGCCGATGCCGAACGGCACGGACTCGCCGGTGCCGGCCGCGCCCTCGACCACCACCGTGTACGGCCCGGCGTCGGCCGGATCGAAGCCGGTGAAGTCACCCACCTGTCCCTGGACGGTGCCCTGGTGCCGGACGACCCCGGCGGCGTCCACGACCCGGAACGGGTCGCCGTTGACGGCCCGCGGGGCGGTGAACCTCTTGGCCTGGCCGAGGTTGTAGCCGCTCTGGTTGACCAGCACCGGCTGGTCGGCGTCCGGCTCGCCGGGCCCGGTCCAGGAGCAGCCGGCGGGAGTGGTCGGATGGCCGGCGGGCGGAGCGGTGAGGGCGGTGACCGCGACGGCGGCGAAGGACGCCTTGGCGTGGTAGACACCGAGGCCGATGGTGCCGCCGGCGGTGGGCGAGGCGACGACCGCGACCCGCTGCGCGTCGATCTCCACCACCGAGATGTCGTTGGCCCGGCGGATGACCAGGTCGTGCCACTCCCCCTGGCGCAGCGGGGCGGCGCCGCGGCAGACGTTCTGCGTCAGCGGGCGGGCGATCTGCACGCCGGACCAGCCGGTGAGCTGCGCGGCCAGGTTGTTCTGGGTGACACCGTACGGCTCGCGGAAGTCGGTCAGCACGGACACGGTGGGCGAGTCGCTGGTGGCCTCGACCCGGACGCGGGTGCGCAACTCGTACGCCGCCGGCAGGCCGACCGGTGTGGTCGGGGTGAGGTAGCGGCCGGAGGACTGGGTGCGGGTGTCGACCGAGACGTAGCCGAACTCGGCGGTGCCGGCCGTCCACTCGGCCAGCGATCCGGTCAGCGCACGCCACCGGGTGAGTCCGGTGGTGAAGTCGTCGGCGAAGAGTGGCGCTCCGGCGGCGGCCGGCGCGGCGACCGCGGCCGGGGACAGGGCCACGGTCGCCGTCAGGATCGACGCCAGGACGGCGGTGATCCGTCGGCGCCGGCGGGTGGTGGGTCGAGCAGCCATCTCAGCTCCTTCGCGGCGGCATCCCTCCGGCAGGTTGCCGCCCCGACAACCAGATTGTGAGGCGCGCGCTGCACGTTGGAGCCAATGCCAGACGGATATCGGAAGATGCTTGCGACATGTGCGACCGTAATGCGCCTGCTGCACGACGTCAATCAATCTGAAGCATCAGAGTCGGGTGTGGACTCCGCACCCGAGCGACGTCGGTCTCGGCCAGGGGCGGGAGCGCAGTCAGGGGCTCCCAGCGGCCGAACCCGATGAAACGGCAGGGTGCGCCGGGGCGGAAGCCCTGGCGCACCCCTCGCGGTGTCCGACTGTCAGCCCTACGGCAGGGCCGCGATGCCCTTGCGGTAGTTGTTGCCGTTGCCGTCCGGGAGGTAGTTGTTCTCGACGTTGCCCGCCGAGTCCACCGAGAACCAGTGCACCCGGGTGCCGGCCGGGACGGTCAACGTCTCCCCGCCCTCCCGGATGCCGGCGGAGCCGTACAGCGTGGAGCTGTACGTCGGCGCGGCGCTGTCGAGGGTGTAGAAGACCGCGGCCGCTTCGCTGGTCTCGAACGTCACGTTCAGCATGCCCGGCGTCGAGCTCGGCGCGACCTTCAGGGTGCTTTCCGGCCGCTGCTTGTCCTTGGCGAAGTCACGGGCCACCCGCATCATCTCGACCAGCCCGTTGGCGAACTCCATCGCCTCGGCGTGCGCCTCCTCCCACTCGGGTTGGAACGAGGTGCCGACCTCGAAGTTCCAGGCGTAGATGCCGTACTTGTACCAAAGCATGTCCCCGGAGTTGCCCGCCGCCGAGTAGAGCACGTCGGAGATCGGGCCGGTGCGCGCCGGGGTGACCGCCATGTTCCGGTGCCGCTTGATGGCGGTCAGAATCCGCGACGAGGCGCCCCAGAACGCCGACTCCTCGGCCAACGTCGGCCGCGGCGCCGAGACCCGGTCCGGCAGGGCGTACGCGCCGGGCGACCACATGAAGTAGTTGCCCGAGGAGTGCAGGTTCATCGAGAACCTGATGTTCGGGCGCGCGGCCAGCCAGTCCAGGTTCCGGTTCTCCGGCTCGGACAGCTCGCTCGGGCCGGCGTAGGTGCCGCTGGTGCAGCTCGACGACGCACCCGAGTAGCCGTCGAAGAGGCTGTACTCGGTGTAGTTGCGGTTGTTGTCCACACCCCACGAGTTGCGGGCCAGGAAGTCGGCCGACCCGGTCAGCGGGCAGTGGTTGGTCATGTTCTTGCGCTGCGAGTTGAAGTCGTAGAACGAGTAGTGCCCGCCGTCCGGGTTGACCGACGGGGCGATCCAGATGTCGAGGTTGTTCAACAGCTGCTTGGTCTGCCCGTCGTGGGCGTAGTTGCGCAGCAGCCGCTCGGCGGTCTCGACGGTGACCAGCGGCGGCACCCACTCCCGGGCGTGCTCCTGGGCGTAGGCGAGCACGCCGAGCTTCGAACCGTCGCGGTGCTTGCCGATCCGGATCGCGTACACCGGGTGCGGCTCGCGGGAGACGCTGGCCGGCGCGCTCAGCCCGTCGGTGAGCTGGGTCCGCGCGGCCGGCGCGACCACGCCGGTGCCCGGGCTGCCCCGATAGGTGTACGCCCGCAGCAGCGATCCGGCGCCGGCGTTGAGCGCCGCGACGACCTGGGCGGCGGTGCTGGTGACCGTGCCCGCGCCGTCGGTGCCCAGGGTGACGCGCACCGCGTTACCGGTGACGGCCACCGACAGCGGCGTGTTCGCCGCACCCGGGTCGACCAGCTCCACGGAGAGGTCGTTGCCGCCCTGGTGCCCCCAGGCCAGCGAGTCGACCGCGACCCGGCTGGCGGTGGCGGTGCCGAGCACCGCCTGCGCGTGCCGCCGGTAGCCGTTGGTCTTGTACGGCAGTTCGACGATCTCGGCCAGGTCCGGGAACTCCGCGGCCAGCTGGTGGATCCGCGCGTACAGCTCGGTGGGCGTCAGGTAGCTGGTGACGAAGTCCTTCTGGTAGCCCGGGCCCTCCGGGCCGGTGCCCGGGGTCGGCAGCCACTCCTGCACCTTGGCGATCGCCACGTCACCGGTCGGGCTGGTGATCCGGATGCGGTCGGGGCGGCTGGTCACCGTCGCGGCGCCGCGGTGGTAGAGGTAGACGCCGGCGTCGACGAAGCGCGAGATGGTCTGCGTGCCGCCGGAGCCGAACTCGGTGCCCGGGCCGCTGTCCCGCTCGACGGTCAGCGCGTTCGTGGCCGTCTGTCCCTGCGCCCACTTCGCCTCCACGGACAGGATCTGGCTGGTCCCGGAGGTGTAGTAGTCCGCGCGGATGATCTTCACGTCGGAGACGTCCGGCGCGGTCGGGTCGGCCGCCGCGGCGGCGAACTGCCGGTTCTCGGCGGTGTGCTCGGCGATCGTCGCCTCGCGTTCCGCCACCCGCTCCCGCGCGTCAGCGGGCCGGTGCACCACCTTGCCGAGCCGGAAGCCGGCCGCGGTCAGCGCCGCGCCCTCGCTGGCCGTGATGACCGCGTGCGCGACGACGCCGTCCTCGGTGTGGGCGACGTGGTGGTCGAGGTCGACGCCGGTGGCGACGAGGGCGTCCAGTTGGGCGGTGTCGGCGAGCAGCACCTCGACGACGTTCGCCTCCTCGTCGCCGACCCGGACCAGGTCGACGGAGGGCGGGGCGGCCGGCGCGGTGGCCGAGGCCGGGCTGACCAGCAGCACCACGGCCATCGCCCCGGCCAGCGCGGCGGGCAGGGGAAGGCGGCGTCGCCACAGGGGAGCTAGGGGATCACGCATCTGTCGACCCTTCTGTTTCTCGGCATGGGTCACCGAATGAGATGGCCGAGGGGCCCGCCCGGGGTACGCGGCTCCGCCCCGCTGATCGCGCGCCTGCGGCGCCACGACACAAAGGAAGGTGGTGGTGTCCGGTTGCGGCGGACCGGCGCTGCCCGCATCGCCGAGTTGCGGAGGCGTCGTCGAACTGGTGGACGAATGGCTGTTCCGGTGGCGGTCGGTGGACTGAGGCAATCCTCAGTGTCGACAAAGTGGTCTGTCAATCCCCCGGTAAGGCCCGGTCTGGGGTACCGGTCAGTTCAGCGCGGACCGGAAGCCCAGGCCGACGAGGACGGCGCCGGTGAGACGGTCCAGCGCGCGGCGCACCCTCGCCGTGCGGAACAGCCGGGCGGCCGCGCCGGTGACCGCGGTCCAGCCGGCCAGCCATCCGGTGTGCAGCAGGGCGTGCGCGGTGGCCAGCAGCAGCATGGGGACGAGCACCGGCTTCGCCGGATCGAGGAACTGCGGGGCCAGGGTCAGGTAGATGGCGGCCGCCTTGGGGTTCAACACGTTCCCGAGCAGCCCCTGCAGGTACGGATGCCGGGCGCGCCCCGGCGGCCGACGCCATCCGGCCCGCGCGGTCGTCGCCTCATGCCCGGCGGACGGCGGGCGGGCGGCGGAGAACAGCAGCCAGAGACCCAGCCCGACGAGATAGCCGGCGCCGGCCAGCTTGACGATCCAGAACGCCTGCGACGAGCGCAGCACCAGCGCCGCCAGGCCGACCGCTGCCAGCACCGCGTGCACGTACAGCCCGGTCACCGTACCGAGGATCACCCACCAGCCCTGCCGACGGCCGCCGGCGCCCACCCGCGAGACGACCAGCGCGAAGCTGGTGCCGGGCGTGAGCGTGATCGGCGCGACGGCGAGCGCGAAGCCCAGCACACCCACCCCGGTCACGGGTCAGACCACCACCCGGTAGTGGGTGGTCAGCAGCCCGGTGTCGTCGTACACGTGGAAGGCGACGCCGGGTGGTTGCCGCTGGTCGGTCAGCGGTCCCTCGCCCTCCCACGGCATCCGCAGGGTGGAGACCACGCCCGGCGCGATGCGCAGCGGGCGGCCGGCGAAGGTGCTAGCCGCGGCGGTGTGGAAGTGCCCGGTCAGGACGGCGACGACCTGCGGATGGGCGGCGACCAGGTCGGCGAGCGGGTCGACGGACAGCAGCCGCATGTCGTCGATGACGGTGCAGCGCGACCGGCGGGTGGTGGAAGGCGATGAAGACCGGGACGTCGGCCGCCAGCGAGGCGAGCTGCTCGCGCAGCCATCCCATGGTCTGCTCGTCCAGGTGGCCGTCGTCGCGTCCCGGAATGCTGGAGTCGGCGAGCAGGAAGGTGGCACCGGCGACGTCGTGCCGGCTGTTGATCGGCTCGTCACCGCCGTTCGCCTCGCCCAGCAGCCCCGCGCGGTAGGCCTCGCGCACGTCGTGGTTGCCCGGGCAGACCAGCACCGGGTACGGCGACGCGAAAAGCTTCGCGGCCAGGTCGTACTCGGACACCAACCCGTGGTCGGCGATGTCCCCGGTGATCAGGATGGCGTCGACCGGGCGGGCCAGGTTGTGCAGGTAGTCCATGACCCGGGCGGTCCGCTCGGCCGAGCGCGGGTGGTCGTCGAGGTGGGTGTCGCTGAGGTGCGCGATGGTCAGCACGATGCCCCCTAATGGGTCTCGGCGCTTTTAGCGTTAGGGACGCTACACTGGCGTCCTGGAGATCCACAAGACGGCGGCGACGCCGGGAGGCTCGATGTCTGTGCAGCTCACGCTCGCCCTGGCCGGCACCATCCGGCACGACGGCAACGGCGGCGTGACCGACGACCTCGCCGACATCGCCGGGCTCGCCCGTTGGCTGCGCGAGCAGGCCGAACCGCTGCGGCACTACGACGACGACCTCACACCGCCGGCCGAGCCGCCCGACGAGCAGACCCGGCTCGACGTGGTCGCGCTTCGCCGTGCCGTCCGCACGCTGCTCGCCCGCGCGGTCGCGCCGGCTGCGCCCAGCCGGGCCGACCAGTCGTCACTGCTCACCCCGGCGGACGCGGTGCGCCACCTCAACGACGCCGCCGGACGGCTGCCCACCAGGCCGCGGCTGCACTGGCCGGACGAGGCGGCGCCGACGCTGACCCGGCACGCGGGCCCGGCGGAGCTGCGGGTACGGCTCACCGCGGCGCTGGCCCGCGGCGCCGTCGACTTCCTCGCCAGCCCGGCGCGGGAACAGCTTCGCGCCTGCCCGGCGCCGCGCTGCGTACGGTACTTCGTCAAGGAGCACGCACGTCAGCAGTGGTGCAAGCCGTCCTGCGGCAACCGCGCCCGGGTGGCACGCCACTACCAGCGGAGCCACCCGGAGCGGTAGCCGCGCGCTAGGCGGTCAACGGCCGGTTGCGCCGGCCGCCGGTGGTGCTCAGCATGCGGGCCGAGATGGCGATCCGCTTCGCCAGCCCGTAGGTCTTGATCGGGCTGCTGCTGACGGTCTCCTTGTAGAGCACGGCTGCCCGGCCGGTGAGCATCCAGCGCCGCGGAGTGTCGTCGCCGTACGTGAACTGGATGACCGCGTCCCTGCGCCCGAGGCTGACCGGCTGGTGGATGTAGCCGAACCGGAACGGCTTGAGCCCCTTGCCGCGCACCTGGCGGGCGACGTTCTCGGCGACGTGGGCGGCGGTCGGCAGGCCGCTCTGGCACGTGCCGTGGATGACGCCGTAGGCCTGCCGGACCGCGGCGGCATCCCCGACGGCGTAGATCTCCGGGTGCGACACGGAGCGCAGGGTGGCGTCGGTGACGATCCGGCCGGTCTCGTCGGTGGCGATCCCGGCCTCGGCTGCCAGCGGCGCCACGCGCACCCCGGTGGTCCACAGGGTCCCGTCGCCCGGCACGACCTCGCCTCCGGCCAGTTCGACACCCTCCGGCAGCACCTTGGTGACCTCGACGCCGGCGCGGACGGTCACGCCCAACCGGTCGAGCGACGCCCGCAGATAGGCCCGGGCCCTGGCGCCCATCATGGCGCCCGGCTCGCCCCGGCTCAGCAGCGTCACGGTGACGTGCGGGTAGCACTCGGCGATCTCGGCCGCCGCCTCGATCCCGGTCAGCCCACCCCCGCACACCAGGAAGGTTCCCCGGTCCGCGGTCTTGAGGTGCTCGGCCATGCGCTGCGCGCGCTGAGGGCTGTTGAGGGTGTAGGCGTGAGCGTCGGCTCCCGGAACGCGGGCGGTGTCGGTGGTGCTGCCGATCGCGTAGACCAGCGTGTCGTAGTCCACGGCGATCCGATCATCCACAGTGACCGTACGCGCGGCGGTGTCGATGCCGGTTGCCCAGCCCTGGACGAAGGCGATCCCGGTGCCGCTCAACAGTTCCGGGATGCGGTGCTCGGCGAGCTGCTGTCCGGTCGCGATCTGGTGCATCCGCAGCCGCTCGGTGAACCGCTCCCACGGGTTGATCAGTGTCACGTGCACCCGACCCCCGCCCCGGCGCGCCGCCCCGAGAGCCGCCAGCATGCCGGCGTACCCGGCGCCGACAACAACGATTCGCGTCCGCTCTGTGTTCGTCATGCCCCACGGACGGGAACGCCGCGCGGCGTGTGAGCTGCTGTGACCGGCGTCACATCCCGGCGACGGCGGTGAGCTTCTCCGGGTTGCTGATCAGATGGATCTCCCGGGCGCGCCCGTCGACGAGGTGCAGCACGACGACCGCCACCGGGGTCTCGGCCGAGTAGATGACGACGCCGGGGCCACCGTTGACCTCGGCGATGACCACGCGCGGCGACTCCGGCATGCGCCCGGCGAACGTGACCAGCGCCCGCGCCACCAAGTCGATGCCGTCGATCGCCTTGCGGGGCGCGGGTGCCAGGCCGCCGCCGTCGCAGACCAACCTGACGTCGGGCGCGAGCACCTCCATCAGGGCGGCCAGGTCACCGCCCGCACTGGCCGACATGAACGACTCGGTGACCTTGCGCCGCGTCCCATGGTCGGTGTCATAGCGTCGGCGGCGTCTGCTCACGTGCTCGCGCGCCCGCACCGCCGTCTGGCGTACCGACTCCGGGGTCCGGTCGACGATGTCGGCGATCTCGTTGTGGGAGTAGCCGAACGCCTCGTGCAGCACGAAAACCGCCCGCTCCAGCGGCGACAACGACTCCAGGATGAGCAGCATGGCCAGCGACACCGACTCGGACCTGGCCACGTCGTCGGCGACATCGGGCGTGGTGAGAATCGGCTCGGGCAGCCACGGTCCGACATACGACTCGCGCCGGGCCGCCGCGCTGCGCAACCGGTCGATGGCCAGCCGGGTGGTCACCCGGACCAGATAGCCCTCCGGGTTCTCGACCTGTGCGGTGTCGACAGCACTCCACCGCAGCCAGGCGTCCTGCACCACGTCCTCGGCATCGCTGAAGCGACCCAGCACCCGGTAGGCGACGGCCACCAGGAGTGAGCGATGTTCGGCGAAGGCCTTGTCGTGTCGCATCCGCCCAGCATCGCCGAAGCCCGTCGCCCGCTCAACGCCCTAGATCTTGGCCGAGCGACCATCCGCGCCGCTCGGCCTGCTGGTCGCGGGCCCGGGTATCGCCAACCAGATCCCTGCCCAGGCCCGCGACTACCTCATCCGCTACGGCCAGCTACGCGACCGGTATCGACCTGGCGCGGGCAGCCTCCTGACTGCAACGCGGCTCGTTGCTTTCGCTTGGCGGCGCTCACTGAACCTTTCCGGGTGAGTAGCCCAGGTCGGCCAGGGCGGACAGCTCGGCGACCACGCCGGCGAGGGTGGCCAGCATGTCGTGGCGGCGCCGTTGGGGCCGCCACGTCCAGTCGGTCGATGCGTACCACTGTGCCGTCGACGATGACATCGCTGTAGCCGGCGGCCAGGGCCGCGATCAGCGCGCCGCGCAGGGGCGGCGGCGCGCCAGCACGAACAGCCCTTCATGCAGTACACGGTCTCGCAGAGGCACGGGAGTACCGCCTGGTATGTCACAGTGTTGTCCACGTGAAGCCCCAGGAAGAAGGAAGGAGAGCCCGATGTCAAGCTCAACGGTGAACTTCATCGCGTTCATCGTCCGTCGCTCCGGTGGGATGAGTGTGAAGCCATGCTGATCTGCTCGATGAGCGTCTCGGTGGACGGCTTTATCACCGACCGCGAGGGCGGGTTCGGGTGGACGGCCCCTAGCGAGGAGCTGTTCCGTTTCCACCTCGCGCAGGTACGCGAGCTCGGCGGCTATCTGTTGGGTCGCAGGCTTTACGAGACCATGCTGGTGTGGGAGACGGATCCGTCGATGCGCGACAACGAGCTCGGGGCCGCGTTCGCCGACGTCTGGTGCGCTATCCCGAAGGTCGTCTTCAGCCGCACGCTCGACAGCGTTCAGGGCAACGCCCGGCTCGCCGAGGGGTCGGTGACCGAGGAGGTCGCTGCCGCGCTCGACGCGACCGACAAGGACGTCTCGATCGGCGGCGCCGGCCTGGCCGCGGCAGCGATCGAGCTCGGCCTCGTCGACGAGCTGCGCATGTTCCGCTATCCGGTCGTCGTCGGTGGCGGCACGCCCTTGCTGCCGCCGGTCACCGAAGACGTTCGGCTAGACCTGCTCGAGACCAGGACGTTCGGCTCGCGCGTGATCTACGAACGCTACGGCCGCGCCCGCGATGAGTCGGACTGACACCGCCGTCCGAGTCATCAGCGCCTCGCCGGACCGGGCATTCGCCGCGCTGGGGGCACCGCGACGCACCTTCCCGCTGTGCTGCTACTGCCGTTCATGCTCAGCAAGATCGCGGTGTGGATGCTGCCGGTTGCCGGCCCGCCCGCGGCGGCAGCCCGGGCGATCCGCCGGCTGCTGGCCGGCCGGGTTGCATGGCCGGCACGGGCGTGGGTAGCCGGCAGACATGACTGGTTCGGTTGCGCATCTGCACGGCGGGCCGCTCGACGGGATGGACCGGCAACTCGCCGGAGCCGCCGACGAACTCGTGGAGTTCACCCATGAGACCCGCGACGGCACCTGGTACGTGGAGTACCGCAGGGATCGCCGCGCCGATGACGGGTGGCACTACGAAGCGACCGGCGGAATGGACAAACAGGACGAAGAGTAGACGGCAGCTCATCGCCGCCATCGGCGAAGCGCGGCTGCGGCCGTCCCGACCAGAAGTGTCCCGACAGTCGCCGCAATCCGTCGGGCTCTCACTTGCCGGCCGCTCCAGCCACCCAGGGTTGCCTCGGACTCGAGGGCCGGCCGGTACAGGTTCCCGACGTTGGCCGGCTCAGGCCGCCGCATGAGGTGCTTCCGGTCGACCTGAATGGCCATCATCCGCTCGACCAGGCCGGGAGCCAGCCGGGACTGCAGGAGCAACGCGTGGGCCATGGTCCCGACGGCCACCTCGCGCCGGGGCAGCCGCACCAGGTTCACGATGGTCCGCGCGACCCGCTCCGGCGGGTACACCGGGGGCATGGCGCGCACCGCCCGTCCGGTGTAGTTGGCGGCGTGCTGGAAGATCGGTGTGTCGATCGTCGCCGGCAGAACGGTGCAGACGTGGATTCCGGAGGCGCCCTCCAACTGCAGTTCCTGCCGCAGGCTGCCGCTCAGCGCCCGGATCGCGAACTTCGCCATCGTGTACGCGTGGGTGTACGGCTGCGTGACCACTCCGACCACCGATGACACGTTGACCAGCACGCCGTGACCCTGGTTCCGCATCACGGGCAGTGCCGCTCGGGCTCCGTACACGTAGCCCATCACGTTGACGTCGAGAACCCGCCGGAAGTCCTCCTCGGGAACGTCCTGAAACCGCCCGAAGGCGCTCACCGCGGCGTTGTTGACCCAGACGTCGATTCGCCCGTACCGCTGGAGGGTTCGCTCGGCCAACTCCCGCACCGCCTGCGGGTCGCTGACGTCGGTCGGCACCGCGATCGCCTGCCCGCCGCGCCCCACGCACTCCTGGACGACGTCGTCCAGGGCGGCGTCTCCCCGCGCCGCCAGGGCGAGGGCGTTGCCCTGATCGGCGAAGGCATGGGCGGTGGCCCGGCCGATGCCGCTGGACGCCCCGGTGACGACGACGACGAGATCCCGTGTCCGCATGGGCGCCGGATACCCACCCCCGCCGGGTCAACCCCTATCGGCAGCCGGCCGATGAGCTGTCCGGCCGAACACGGCGGGGCGCGCTTCCCGTCACCGGTTGGCTGACGGTCAACAAACCCTTGTCGCGAAGCGGCGTATCGGCTCCGACCACGCGGTCGGGTCCCGCCACGGGAAGGTGTGGGCGCCGGCGACTTCGACGTACTCGCCCGTCGGCGACATGGCAGCCAGCCGGCGGCCCCACCGGGAAGTACTGATCATGTCGTCCCGGCCCCGGATGACCAGCAACGGAACCCGGAGACGGCTCACCGGTTCCTCGATCGGGTGGTCGAGGTGCACGCGTGCCAGGTGCAGCATGCGGCGAAGCCCTGCCCGCTTCCATTCGGGGCGGTGCGACTCGGTCAGCCCCGGTGGCTCGCGGCGTCCGTCCAGACGCCACCGGATGAGCAGCCGCAGCGGGCTGCGAGCGACGGGATCTATCGTGGGGCTGGCCAGGACGACACCACGCACGTCGGGGTGGTCGACCGCGGCCTGCGCGGCAATCTGGGTGCCGCTGGAATGGCCGGCGAGTACGACCGGGCCGAGGCGGCGGGCGGTGAGCCACTCGGCGACGGCACGACCGAACTCCGCCACGATGAGTTCGTGCGGCGGCTCGCCACTACCGGCGAAGCCGGGTAGTTCGACCAGATGCGCCCGGGTCCACTCGCCGAGAGCGCCGAGGCCCGGCATCAGGTAGTCGGCCACTCCCATGCCCTGGACGAGCACCACCTCCGGCACATCGGATCGCGGCTCGCCGACCGCCCGGCTGCGCATCCGACCCAGCGAGCCGTCGTGGTACGACGTCGCCACGTCCGTCGGGAACGGTGGGGCGTATGGCTGAGGCTTGCTCCGCATACCCGGGGTTACCCGACAGCTGCGGACGGAATCGGGCGTACCGGGCGACTTTCGGGGTAACCGCCCGCGGGAGGTGAGATGAAACTACCCCGTGAGGTGGCCGCCTTCGACTCCGCTTCCGCGATGGTCATGTCAACTGCCCGCTTCCTGCGTGACCGCGACACGCCACCGATGGGCAGGCCGGCGGGCCGCCTCCTGCGTCCGGTGGCCGCCGCCGCGACCCGGCTCCCGGTCCGGCTGCGGGAGACGATCTACAGCCTGGCCAGCGGTGCCGAGGGGCGGCCGGCGGCGCGGATGGCGACCCTCGACATCGAGGACGTCGCCGCCCGGATCGTCGACCTCTACCCCCGGCGCCGGTATCCGGCGGTGGTCGTCGGCTCGTCCAACGGGGCGCTCGTCCATCTCTGCGCGGCCCTCGGTATCGCGTGGCTGCCCCAGACGGTTCTGCTGCCGCTACGTCAGCGGCAGGTGGCGCCGGACGATCCGATGCGCGCCGTGCACGCCTTCGACACCACCGCCCAGGCGCTGCTGGCCCGCAACCCCGACTTCGTCCTGCACCACCTGCACGATCCGAACCAGGATCGGTTGACGTCGCGGCGGATGGCCTACTTCCGGGTGAAACGCACCCGGCTCGGACCCGTGTACGAGCGGTTCCTGAACCGGACGCTCGAGGCCGGCGGCGTGCTCGTGCTCGCCGAGTGCACCCGGCGATGGCCGACGACCCGCGTCGGCGAGCGGCATGTCTTCCAGTTCGGTGCCGTCGGCGGCCTGGAGCCCTCGCAGTACCGCGAGGGCGACCCACGAACAGCCGCGTACCTGCGCCGCTACGGAGTTGCGCGGACCCGGTGGGAGGCGCCGACGCCGGACGGCCAGAGCCCTGAGGCGGAGTGGGGGTTCGAACCGGCACTCCGGGACGACGCGATCGCGTTCGCCCGCCGGCACGGCTACCAGGTGCGGCGACTGGTCTTCGACGACCCCGAGGACCTCAGCCCGCTCGTCGCCGACCTGTACCGCTGGTGGTACCGGGAGCGGGGCCTGCCAGCCGATCGACTGCTGGTGGAATCGTTCATCCTCATCGACCCCTGGTGGGCGCTGCGGACGGGTTGCGTGCCCTACTGGAGCACCTTCCCCGTCCAGTCCTCCGTCGACGCCCTGGCCCGCTATCTCGACCAGTCGGACACCTACGACCACCTCCACCTCGCGCTGTTCTGCCACGGTGTGGAATCGGTGGGACTGGCATCGGTCGACCAGTGGCACCGGCTGCTGCGACGCGCGGGGGTGGCGGGATCGTTCGCCGGCGTGGACCCTCGTCGCTACCCGAGTGACCTGTCCACCTTCTTCCGTTTCCAGTCGGCCCTGCGGGCCGTACCCGCCCGGTACCCGATGCCTGAGCCGCTCGCGC
The DNA here is from genome assembly GCF_052981855.1 of Micromonospora sp. LZ34. Classification (NCBI taxonomy): domain Bacteria; kingdom Bacillati; phylum Actinomycetota; class Actinomycetes; order Micromonosporales; family Micromonosporaceae; genus Micromonospora; species Micromonospora sp. LZ34. The sequence continues at coordinate 97,010 of NZ_JBRIQN010000014.1, read as the reverse complement.
TGCGGGAGTTCGACGCATTCGTCGCGCAGCACGGCCATCGCTACCCAGCCGTGACGCTGAAGGCTGTCGAGTGAGGGTGCCGGCGTATCCCGATTAGGTGCTCAGAGGACCTGGGTCAGGTTGACCATGTTGCCGTCCGGATCGTGCACGTGCGCCACCCGCTGCCCCCACGGCATGTCGTTCGGCGGGCCGAGCACCCGCCCACCGGCGGCCACCACGTCGTCCAGCAGGCCGTCCACGTCGTCGACCTCGACGCTGAGCAGGATCCGTGCCGGGGTGGACAGGTCGGTCTCCGGCTGGTCGACCAGCCCGAGTTCCGAGTCGCCCAGCCGGAGACCCACGAAGAAGGGCGGTCCGTCAGCCGGGAACCGTCGGATCTCCACGGCGCCGAACAGACGCTGGTAGAACGCCTGCAGGCGGGCCAGGCCGGGCGTACTGATGATGGGTTGGACCGTCGTCATGCCTGCTCCTCCGGTTGGGTCAGTTCCGTTCACCAGGGCATACGTTCCGGCGCCCGGAAACTCATCGGTGCGCGACCCGGCGGCGGAGGGTATGCCGCGGGACCAGGCCCGTGGCCCCTACCAGGGGGCGCGGGAAGCGACGGGGGTCAGGCGGGCCGCAGGTGGGTGCGCCGGCTCTTGCGGCCCGCCTCGTACGCGGCCCGGGCGGCCCGCCCCTGGTCGGTCGTGGACACCTCGGCGACCGGCACGTCCCACCAGGCGCCGCCGTCCGGGCCGGCCTCGAACCGGTCGGTGACCACGTGCACCACGGTCGTCCGGGTCGCCGCCCTCGCCGTGTCCAGCGCCGCGCGCAACTCCTGCATGGTCGACACCCGGATCAGGTCGGCGCCGAGGCTGGCCGCGTTGGCGCCCAGGTCGACCGGCAGCGGCGCCCCGGCCCGGTCGACGTAGGCGGTGCCGAGCCGCTGCGCGCCGACGCTCTCCGACAGCCGGCCGATCGAGGCGAAGCCGGAGTTGTCGACCAGCACCACGACCAGCTTGACGCCCTCGGCGACCGCGGTGGCCAGCTCGCTCGGCAGCATCAGGTAGGACCCGTCGCCGACCAGCACGAAGACCTCGCGCTCCGGCGCGGCCAGCTTCACCCCGATCCCGCCGGCGATCTCGTAGCCCATGCACGAGTAGCCGTACTCGACGTGGTAGCTCTTCGGGTCACCGCTGCGCCACAGCCGGTGCAGGTCGCCGGGCATCGAACCGGCCGCGCAGACCACCACGCCGCGGTCGCCGGCGGCGTCGTTGACCGCGCCGATCACCGCGGTCTGGGTGGGGCGCGCCTCCGGAGCGGCGTGCCGGGCGGCGTCCGCCACGGTCGCCCACCGCTCGCGCAGCCGCGTCACCGACTCCCGGTAGGCCGGCTCGGTGGTCCAGCCGGCGCAGGCCGCGTCGAGGGCGGCGAGGCTCTCCCGGGCGTCGCCGACGACCTGCGTACCGGAGAGCTTCGCCGCGTCGAAGCGGGTGACGTTCAGGTTCACGAATCGCACGTCCGGACCGAAGAGGGTGCCGGAGGCGGTGGTGAAGTCGCTGTAGCGGGTGCCCACCCCGATCACCACGTCCGCGCCGGCCGCGATCTCGTTGGCCGCGGTGGTCCCGGTGACACCGACCGCGCCGAGGGCGAGCGGATGGTCGTAGGGAATCGCCCCGGTGCCAGCCTGGGTCTCCGCCACCGGCACCCCGTACTCCTCGGCGAACTGGCGCAGCGCCTCGGTGGCCCCGCTGTAGATCACGCCACCGCCGGCCACCACCAGCGGCCGGCGGGCCGTCCGCACGATCCCGGCGGCCCGGGCCAGCGCCGCGATGTCCGGCAGCGGTCGCGGCACGTGCCAGACCCGTTCGGCGAACAGTTCATCGGGCCAGTCGTACGCCTCGGCCTGCACGTCCTGCGGCAGGGCGAGGGTGACCGCGCCGGTCTCCGCCGGGTCGGTGAGCACCCGCATGGCGGCCAGCAGCGCCGCCGGCAGCTGCTCGGGCCGGTTGATCCGGTCCCAGTAGCGGGAGACCGGCCGCAGCGCGTCGGTGACGCTGACGTCGTAGGAGCGCGGATCCTCCAGCTCCTGGAGCACCGGATTGGCCACCCGGGTGGCGAAGATGTCGCCGGGCAGCAGCAGCACCGGCAGCCGGTTGATGGTGGCGCCGGCGGCGCCGGTGACCAGGTTGGTCGCGCCGGGGCCGATCGAGGTGGTGCAGGCCAGGGTGCTGAGCCGGTCGGTCATCCGGGCGTACGCCGCCGCGGTGTGCACCATGCCCTGCTCGGTACGGCACAGGTGGTAGGGCAGGTCGGCGCCGGCGGTGGCGAGCGCCTCGCCGAGGCCGGCGACGTTGCCGTGGCCGAAGATGCCGAAGCAGGCCGGGATCAGCCGTTGCCGCCGCCCGTCGCGTTCGGACCACTGCCGGGCCAGGAAGGCCACGACCGCCTGCGCCACCGTCAACCTTGGCATCACGCCTCTTTCGTTCCGGGCCGGGTCAGCGGCAGCCGCGGGTCGACCGGCTGGTCGGCCCAGCTGCCCCGGATCCAGCCGTGCCGGGGATCGTCCACGCAGGCCATGGTCCGGTTCGCGGCGGGCCCGGCCAGCACGTTGAGGTAGTACAGGTCGTAGCCGGGCGCGGCCATCGACGGCCCGTGGTAGCCGTACGGGACGAGCACCACGTCGCCGGTGCGCACCTCGGCCAGCACGTCGATCGGCCGGTCGGCGGCGCCGTAGACCCGCTGGTAGCCCGCCGGACCGGCGCCGGGCGCGCCGCCGGCCACCTCGAAGTAGTAGATCTCCTCCAGCGCCGCCTCCACCCGCCCGTCGTCGTGGACGCGGTCCTCCTCGTGCTTGTGCGGCGGGTAGGACGACCAGTTACCGCCGGGGGTGAGCACCTCCACGGCGACCAACCGGTCGCAGTCGAAGGCGTCCGGCGCGCAGAAGTTGTTGACCTGCCGGCTGGCCGGCCCGGCGCCGCGCAGTTCCACCGGCACGTCCCGGGTCGCGCCGTAGCGGGGCGAGAGCCGGCGGGCGGCCCGCGACGACGGCAGCGCGAAGCGGCCCTCGCCGCGGATCGTCGCGGTGGCGTCCCGGGGCAGGTAGGCGAAGTCGGTGACCGCGGCGAACACCGACTCGCGCCCGGTCAGGGTGAGCCGCAGCCCGTCGCAGTGCACGGTGGCGGCGCCGGCCAGCGGCAGGACCAGCATCTCCTCGTCACCGGTGGCGAAGCTGACCTCACCGCCGGCGGGCAGGGTGAGCACCCGCAGCCCGGCGTACCGCCAGCCGGCCCGCTCCGGGGTGACCTCCAGCGCCCACGGCTCGCGGGCGGTGCCGCCCCACGGCAGGTACGCCTCGCCCGTCCTCATGCGTCCTGCCCGGTGGGCAGCAGCGACCCGGCGACGTCCACCGCGGCGGCCACGTCGTCGTCCGGCGGGTAGAGCAGGGCCCGGCCGACCACCAGGCCGCGCACGCCGGGCAGCCGCAGCGCCCGCTGCCACCGCGCGTACACCACGTCCGGCGCCTCCACCGGGTCGCCGCCGAGCAGCAGGACCGGCAGCGTGGTCGCCGCCATCACCCGCTCCATCTCGTCGATGGCCGGCAGCTTCAACCAGGTGTACGCGCTGGTCGAGCCGAGCGCCTGGCCGACGCTGACGCCCTTGATGACCGCCTCCGGGTGCAGGTCGGCGGCGACCCGGCCGCCGGTGCGGGCCACCCAGAGCGGCTCGACCAGGGCCACGGTGCGGTGCGCCGCGAGGGCGGTGACCGCCTGGGCGCAGGCCTGCAGGGTGGAGGCGGTGCCCGGGTCGTCCGGGTCGATCCGGCAGAGCATCTTGCCGCCGTCGTAGCGCATCGCGGCGATGCTGTCGGCGTCGTAGGCGGTGAACCGGTCGTCGAGTTCGAAGGTGGCGCCGGAGAGGCCGCCGCGGTTCATCGACCCGATGGCCAGGCGGTTCTCCAGCGCCCCGAGCAGCAGCAGGTCCTCCAGGATGTCCGGGGTGCCGAGCACGCCGTCGACGCCCGGCCGGGACAGCGCCACGCGCAGCCGGTCGAGCAGGTCCACCCGCCCGGCCATGGCCATCGGCCGGTCCCGCACCCCGAGAGCGCCGCGGGCCGGGTGGTCGGCGGCGATGACGAACAGCGGCCGCCCGGGCTCGGGCCAGGGCCGGCGGGTACGGCGGGCGGCGGCCTCGGCGATCGCCTGCGGCCGGTGCGCGCGGGTGTGGGTCAGCGCGTCGTACTCGGTGCTCACCGGTCTTCTCCTGTCAGGACGGCGGTCGACGACGCCGCACGCGGCGCGGGGTCCCCGGCCAGCGCCGCGGTCTCGGCGTAGTCGGGCATGGCGGCGGAGCAGGCCAGGCGGGAGGCGACGATCGCGCCGGCGGCGTTGGCGAAGCGCAGCGTCCGCTCCAGCGGCCAGCCGCGCAGCAGGCCCAGGCAGAACGCGCCGCCGAACGCGTCGCCGGCGCCGAGCCCGTTGACCACGTCCACCGGCACCGGCGGCACCCGTACGCTCTGCGTCGCGGTGCGGGCCAGCACGCCCGCCGGGCCGAGCTTGACCACGGCGAGCCGGGGCCCGCGGTCGAGCAGCAGGTCCGCGGCCCGGTCCGGGTCGCGGGTGCCGACCGCGACCTCCACCTCGTCGATGTTGCCGACGGCGACGGTGACGCGGGGCAGCGCCTCGGCGACCGCCGCGGTCGCGGCGGCCGGGTCGGGCCAGAACATCGGCCGGTAGTCCAGGTCCAGCACGGTGTGCTCTCGGCCGTCCCGGGCGGCCAGCGCGGCGGTGTGCGCGTCCCGGCTGGGCTGCTGGCACAGGCCGGTGCCAGTGAGCCAGAAGACCCGGGCCGCCGCGATCGCGTCGAGGTTCAGCTCCTCGGGGCGGATCTGCAGGTCCGGCGCGGTGGGGGTGCGGTAGAACCAGAGCGGGAAGTGGTCCGGCGGGAAGATCTCGCAGAAGGTGATCGGGGTGGGCAGCCCGTCGACCGGGCGGACCTGGCTGTCGTCCACACCGAACTCGCGCAGCGCCCGGTGCACGTAGTCGGCGAACGCGTCGGCACCGGTGCGGGTGATAACCCCGGCGCGCAACCCCTGCCGGCTGGCCGCGACCGCCACGTTGGTGGGGCTGCCGCCGAGGAACCTGCCGAACGTCTCCACCTCGGCCAGCGGCGTGGCGACCTGCAACGGGTAGATGTCCACCCCGACCCGGCCGATGGTGAGCACATCGAGCATGCGGCGCCCTCCGTCCCGGCCGGCGTCGGCGTGCCCGCCAGCTCGATTCCGTCCCTGATTGGTAACAGTGCTCTGCGAGTTGTGTCAATGTGTTGTCATGACATCCGTGCTCTGCGCTCGGTGACCGCTTCGGTACAGTGGCGCCCATCATCACGCCCCGATCCCGCGCAGCCGAAGCGAGGAGGCTTCCGTGACCGGCCCCGAGATCGCCGTCGACCGCAGCAGCCCGGTCCCGCTCTACTTCCAGGTCGCCGAGCAGTTCGCCGCGGCGATCCAGCGCGGCGACCTGGCCCCGGGTGACCGACTGGACAGCGAGTTGCAACTGGCCGACCGGCTCGGGCTGTCCCGGCCCACCGTGCGGCAGGCCATCCAGCACCTGGTCGACAAGGGGCTGATCGTCCGCCGGCGCGGTGTGGGCACCCAGGTGGTCCGGGGCGAGGTCCGCCGGGCCGTCGAGCTGACCAGCCTGCACGACGACCTGGTCCGGGCCGGCCAGCGACCGTCCACGTCGGTGCTGGAGCTGGCCACCGTGGCCTGCCCGGCGGCGGTCGCCGCCGCGCTCGGCCTGCCGCCCGGCAGCGAGGTGCAGCACCTGCGCCGGCTGCGGTTCTCCGACGGCGAACCCCTCGCGGTGATGGAGAACTGGCTCCCGGTCGACCTGCCGCGGCTCACCATGGAGGCGTTGCAGGCCGACGGCCTCTACGCGATCCTGCGCGCCGGCGGACGGCGGATCCGCGGCGCCCACCAGCGGATCGGGGCGCGGGCCGCCACCGCCGCGGAGGCGCAGATGCTCGGCGAACGGCGCGGCGCGCCGCTGCTCACCATGACCCGCACCGCGTACGACGACCAGGGCCGCTACGTCGAGCACGGCGCGCACATCTACCGGGCCAGCCGCTACTCCCTCGAGGTGACCGTCGCCGAGCGGTGACGGTGGATGTTTCGCGCTCATTTCAGTGACAGGTATTTACGTCGTCAAGCTGTCATGACATTGTGGCCGCAAGCACCGCCGGCGGCGGACGTGCGGCCGGTGGTGACCCCGCGAGTCTCTTCGAAGTCTCTCCTTGCGAAGGGAAACAGCCCATGTCAGCCAAGCCGAGACACGCAGCAGGCGTGCTCGCCGCGCTCACCGCCGTCGCTCTCACCGCCACGGCCTGCGGCGGCTCGGACGAGCCCGCCGGCAAGGACGCCAAGAACATCACCCTCACCATCTCCGCCAACGCGATCGCCGGCGGCAAGAACTCCGCGGGTGCGGAGTGGATCGAGAACTGGGTCATCCCGAAGTTCGTCGAGGCGCAGAAGGCCAAGGGCGTCACGGCCAAGGTGACGTTCGTGCCCAGCGGCGTCGACGACGAGCAGTACAAGACCAAGCTGGCCCTGGACCTGCGTTCCAAGGGCGGCGCCGACGTGATCGCCGTGGACGGCATCTGGGTCGGCGAGTTCGTCCAGGCCGGCTACCTCAAGCCGCTGTCCGAGGTGGCCGGCGACCAGGTCGACTCCTGGGAGGGCTGGTCGCAGATCCCGGACACCGTGCAGGGCCTCGGCTCGTTCGAGGACAAGCGCTACGGCATCCCGCTCGGCACCGACGGCCGGGTCCTCTACTACAACAAGAAGCTCTTCGCCCAGGCCGGCCTGCCCGCCGACTGGCAGCCCAAGAGCTGGCAGGAGATCCTCGACGCCGGCGCCAAGCTCAAGGCGCTGCCCGGGGTGACCCCGATCCAGATCAACGCCGGCACCGCGATGGGCGAGGCCACCTCGATGCAGGGCGCGCTGCCGCTGCTGGTCGGCGCCGGCGGCGAGATCTACAAGGACAACAAGTGGGCCGGCGCCAGCCAGCCGGTCAAGGACATGCTCGACTTCTACACCAAGGTCTACGGTGGCGGGTTGGGCGACCCGAAGCTGCAGCAGGAGGCGAAGGGGCGCGACAAGTCCTTCGCGGAGTTCGCCGCCGGCAAGATCGGCATCCTGGCCGAGGGCGACTACTTCTGGCGCAGCGTGGTGAACCCCAAGGACGGCATCGCCAAGATGGCCGACCGGGACACCACCGTCGGCTACGCGATGATCCCGGCCAAGCAGCCCGGCGCGGGCATCCGCGGGCAGGACTTCGTCAGCATGTCCGGCGGCGGCGTGCGGGTGCTCAACCCCAACTCCAAGTTCCCGTCCCAGGCGTGGGAGCTGCTGTCGTTCATGCACTCGGCGGAGGCGGTCAAGGCCGAACTGGCCGGGGCCACCCGGATCACCGCCCGCACCGACGTGAACAAGGAGGTCCTCGCGGCCGACCCGATGCTCAACTTCGTCGCCGAGAAGGTGCTGCCGATCACCGCGTACCGGCCGCCGCTGGCGGTCTACCCGCAGGTGTCGGTGGCGCTGCAGGAGGCCACCGCCGACGCGACGGCGGGCAAGAGCGTGGACGAGGCGGCCGCGGCGTACCAGAAGAAGGTCGAAGGGTTCGTCGGTGGTCCAGGTAACGTCACCTCCTGACGAGGTGGTCGAGGGAGCGCGCCCGGTCACGGGCGCCTCCCCGGCCCCCGACGCCGCCGGGCTCGGCCGGGCCCGGGCCACCGGGTTCCTCGTCCCCGCCATGGTGCTGATCCTGGTCTTCCTGGTGGTGCCGGCCGCGTGGACGATCTACCTCGGCATCACCAACTACCGGCTGACCGGCCTGGCCGCCGCCAACCCGGAGATCGTCGGCCTGGACAACTACACCCAGGCGCTGGGCGACGAGCGGTTCCGCACCTCGCTGCTGCTGACCCTCCAGTTCGTCCTCGGCTCGGCGGTCATCGGCCAAGCCGGGCTCGGCTTCGCCATCGCCTTCGCGCTGCGCGACCGCCGCGGCCCGCTGCGCCGGGTGGTCGAGGGGTTCGTCCTGCTCTCCTGGATCCTGCCCAGTTCGGTGGTCGCCTTCCTGTGGATCGCCCTTTTGGACCGGGACGCCGGCACGCTCAACGCGCTGCTCGGCATCCCCGGGATGGCCTGGCTGCTCGACTACCCGATGCTGTCGATCATCATCTTCAACACCTGGCGCGGCACCGCGTTCTCGATGATGCTCTACGCCGCCGCGCTGGAGAACGTCCCCCGCTCGCACCTGGAGACCGCCCGGCTGGCCGGCGCGTCGACCTGGCAGCAGCTGCGCGACGTGGTCTTCCCCCGCATCCGCGGGCACGTGCTGACCAACCTGCTGCTGATCAGCCTCTGGACGTTCAACGACTTCGCGCCGTTCCTGATCACCGCCGGTGGCCCCGAGCAGCGCTCGGAGATCCTGCCGGTCTACGTCTACAAGGTGGCGCTCTCCGGCGGCGAACTCGGCTTCGGCGCCGCGATCTCGTTCATCATGCTGCTGATCAACCTGGTCATCGCGCTGGTCTACCTGCGCATGCTGGGGCGGCGGAAGGAGCCGGCGTGACCGTCACCACCGCGACGCCCGCACCCACCACCGAGCCGACCGGCGAGCGGCCCACCGTCGCGGTACGCCACCTGCTCGCCCAGATCGGCCGCTACACGTTCCTCTGCGCCGTCCTCGGGTTCTTCGCGCTGCCGCTGCTCTGGCTGGCCACCGCCCCGTTCGACGACACCCCGACCATCACCGCCTCGCTGCCGCAGTTCACCCTGGACAACTTCCGCGCCCTGCTGGACAACCCGTACGCGGTGAGCTCGCTGCTCAACTCCGTCTACCTGGCCGGCGGCACCGCGGCGCTGGTGGTGACGTTCGCCGCGCTCGCCGCGTACGCGCTGAGCCGGGTCCGGGTGCCCGGCCGCGACGCCCTGCTCTACGGGCTGCTGCTGCTGTCGTCGATCGTCACCGGCACCGCCACCATGGTGCCGCTGTTCGAGCTGGCCTTCCGGCTCAACCTGATCGACTCCCGGCTCGGCGTGATCCTGATCCTCAGCGGCGGGCTGCTGCCCGCGGCCATCTTCATCCTCAAGGACTTCATGGACTCCACCCCGACGTCCTACGAGGAGTCGGCCCGGGTCTTCGGCGCCAGCCCGTTGCAGATCATGCGGCACATCGTGGTGCCGGTGGTCCGCCCCGGCCTGGCCACCGTCGGGGTGTGGGCGGTCGCCAACGTCTGGGGCAACTTCCTGGTGCCGTTCCTGCTGCTGCGCGGGCCCGACAAGGCCCCCGCCGCAGTGATCATGTACACCCTCTACACCGAGGGCGGCCAGGCCGACCTGCGGCTGCTCTCCACCTTCTCGCTGCTCTACTCGCTGCCGGTGGCGCTCATGTTCGTCTTCGTCAGCAGCCGGTACGGATTCCGCTTCCACGGAGGGATCAAGCGCTGATGTCCGCCATCACCATGCGCGAGCTGACCAAGGTCTACCCCAACGGGGTACGCGCCCTGGACGCCCTCGATCTGGAGATCGCCGACGGCGAGTTCTTCGCCCTGCTCGGCCCGTCCGGCTGCGGCAAGACCACGCTGCTGCGCACCATCGCCGGGCTGGAGGTCGCCTCCGGCGGCAGCGTGCACATCGGCGACCGCAACGTCACCAACCTGCCGCCGGGCAAGCGGGACGTGGCCATGGTATTCCAGGACTACGCGCTCTTCCCGCACATGACCGTGCAGGACAACATCGCCTACCCGCTGCGGATCAAGAAGGTCGACCGGCGCGCGCGGGCCGGCAAGGCCGCCGAGACCGCCGACGAACTCGGCCTCTCCGCGCTGCTGCAACGCCGTCCGGGGCAGCTCTCCGGCGGCCAGCAGCAGCGGGTGGCGCTCGCCCGGGCGATGGCCTGCCACCCGCAGGTGTTCCTGCTCGACGAGCCGCTGTCCAACCTCGACGCCCGGCTCCGGCTGGAGGCGCGGACCTTCCTCAAGCGGCTGCAACGGGAACTCGGCGTCACCACCGTCTTCGTCACCCACGACCAGGCCGAGGCGCTCGCCCTCGCCGACCGGATCGCGGTCATGGAAGGCGGCCGGATCCGCCAGGTCGGCACCCCGACCGAGGTGTTCCGCCGCCCCGCCAACACCTTCGTCGCCGGGTTCATCGGCTCCACCCCGATGAACCTCGTCGACGCCCGGGTGGCCGGCGACGAATTGGCCGTGGGACGGGCCCGGCTGCCGCTGCCCGAGGACGCCCACGGCCAGGTCACCGACGGCGAGCCGCTGGTCTACGGGGTGCGCCCGGAATACCTCGACTACTCCCCCACCCCGGTCCCCGGCGCGCTGACCGGGCAGGTCGTGGTGGTGGAGAACCTGGGCAGCGTCTCCCTGGTCTCCCTCGACGTACCCGCCGGCGACACCGGCGACCCGGCGGGCGCGGACGGCGACGCGGGTGCCACCGGCCCCGCGACCAGCGTGCAGGTCGTCGTCGCGGAGGGCAGCGAACCCGAACCGGGAGACACCGGCTGGGTGGTACCCCGGCCCGGGCGGTCCCTGCTCTACCGCGACGGCAACCTGGTCACCGTCGCCGAAACGGCGAGCGTCCCGGCCCCCCGCGCGGGCGCCGCCGTCCAGGGCTGACCATGGCCGCGCACCGGGGCAGGTGGACCCTGCAAGACCGCGCCGACGACGTGATGCAGGCCCTGCCGGTCACCGTCGCGCCCGGCACCGCCGCGCTCACCGTCCGGCTGGACTACCCGCGCCAGGCCGGGGTGCTCGACCTCGGCTGCGTCGGCCCGGCCGGCTTCCGCGGCTGGTCCGGCGGCGCCCGCGACGGCTACACCATCGCCGCCGACTGGGCCACCCCCGGCTACCTGCCCGGCGAGCTCGAACCCGGCGAGTGGCAGGTGCTGCTGCGGCTGCACCGCATCCCACCCGACGGGCTGGACTACGAGGTCACCGCCACCACCAGCAGCACCGCGCCGCCCGTACCCGAGGCGCCGGCCGCGCCACCGCGCCCGGACCGGCCGCCCCGCCGGGACCTGCCCGACGTCGACGGCCGGCGCTGGCTCGCCGGCGACCTGCACGCGCACACCGTGCACAGCGACGGCGCGCAGACCATCGACGAACTCGCCGCGCTCGCCGCCGCCCGCGGCCTGGACTTCCTCGCCGTCACCGACCACAACACCGTCAGCCACCACCCGTGGCTGCCAGCCGCCTCCGCCCGCTACGGCATCACCCTGCTGCCCGGCCAGGAGGTGACCACCGACCGGGGGCACGCCAACGTCTTCGGCCCGGTGGGCTGGGTCGACTTCCGCCGGCCGCCCGACGAGTGGCTCGCCGCCGCGCGGCGCGACGGCGGGCTGATGTCGGTCAACCACCCGCTCGGCGGGGACTGCGCCTGGCGGCAGCCGCTGGCCGACCGCACCCCGCTGGTCGAGGTGTGGCACTCCGGCTGGTGGGACCGCACCTGGGGCGCCCCGCTGGCCTGGGCGCGGGCGTGGCGAGCGGATGTCGTACCGGTCGGGGGCAGCGACTTCCACCGCCCCGGCGCCGACGCGCTGCCCGGCTCCCCCACCACCTGGGTGCTGGCCGACCGCGACACCGCACCCGGGGACGCGGTGCTGGACGCGCTGCGCGGCGGCCGTACCGCCATCTCCGCCGACCCCGACGGGCCGCTGCTGCTGCGCCTCGGCGACGAGTTGCTGGCGCTCGACGCCGACGGCGCGCTGCTGGCCTACCCGGACGGGCGGCACCGGCTGGTCCGCGGCGACCGGTGCCTGCTACCGGCCGGCCACGGGCTGCACGTCCTGGAGTCCCACCGCATGGAGGTGATCGCACTGTGCAGCTGACCGGACGCACACGGGTGGCCGGCGCCCCCGTCAACTACGGCATCTACCAGAGCACCGACGCACCCGTCGGCCCCGAGGACCTGCTCGCGGCGCTGGCCGACGACGGCTACACCGGGGTGGACTCCGGTCCGATCGGCTACCTCGGCACCGGCGAGACCCTCGCGCGCCGGCTGGACGCGGCCGGCATCGCGCTCGCCGGCGGCTGGGTCGACCTGCGCTTCGCCGACCCGGCCGGCTTCGCCGAGGACCTGGCCCAGCTCGACGCCGCGCTCGACGTGTTCACCGCCGCGCCGGCCGACGACCCCCGGTTCGCACCCCGGCCGACCCTGGCCTGCCCGGGCAACCCGGCCCGGATGGCCCGCCCGGGCACCCCGACCGACCTGGCGTCGGCGCTGCCCGGCGCCGCCTGGCCGGACTTCGCCGCCCGGGTGCAGCAGGCCGCCGACCGGTGCCGTGACCGCGGCCTGGAGCCGGTGTTCCACTACCACCTCGGCACCGACGTGGAGACCGAGGCCGAGGCCGACCGGCTGCTGGAACTCACCGACATCAACATCTGCCTGGACACCGGGCACCTGCTGCTGGCCGGCGGCGACCCGGTGGCCGCGGTACGCCGCTGGGCCGGGCGGATCGGCCAGGTGCACGTGAAGGACGCCGACCTCGCCGCCCACGCCCGGGTCCGGGCGGCCGGCGGTGGGCTGATGGACATGGTCGCCGCTGGGGGCTTCTGCGCCCTGGGCCGCGGCGACGTCGACCTCGCCGGGGTGCTCGCCGGCCTGGACGCCACCGGCTACACCGGCTGGCTGGTGATCGAGCAGGACGCCCCCGAGGACGGCCGGGACCTCGACCGGATCCGCGCCGACCAGCACGCCAACCTCCGCCGGCTCGAGGAGGCCCTGCGATGACCGAGCCGGGCAAGCGGATCCGGATCGCGGTGGCCGGGCTGGGCATCATCGCCCGCACCGTGCACCTGCCGCTGCTGCAACGCCGGGCCGATCTGTTCGAGATCGTCGCGCTGGCCGACCTGTCCCCGTCGCGGGTGACCGAACTGGGCGAGCGGTACGGCGTCGAGCCGGCCCGCCGCTACACCGACGCGGCCCGGATGGTGACCGACGGCGGCTGCGACGCGGTGCTGCTGGCCACCTCCGGCTCGCACGGCGAACTGGCCGCGCTGGCGCTGCGCGCCGGACTGCCGGTGCTCTGCGAGAAGCCGCTGGCCTACACGCTCGCCGAGACGGCCCGGCTGGCCGAGCTGGGAGCCGGCGGCGCGGCGCTGATGGTCGGCTACATGAAGCAGTACGACCCCGCGGTGGCCGAGGCCGCGCGGCTGCTGGCGGAACTCGGCGGCGCGGAGCGCGTGCACGCGGTCGAGGTGACCGTGCTGCACGCCGGCGGCGACCGGCAGCTGCGCTTCGCCAACCTGCCCCCGGCCCCCGGCGACGTGCCGGCCGAGGAGGCGGCCCGGCTCTCCGCCGCCGACCGCGGGCTGCTCGACGCCGCCGTCGGCGCCGACCCGGGCGCCCGCGCCCTCTACCAGATCCTGATCAACAGCATCTCGCACGACCTGTCCCTGCTGCGGCTGTTCACCGGCGCCCCGGCCACCGTGGAGCACGTAGCCACCTGGCCGCTGCGCCCCGACGGCCCGGTCGAGCCGTCGGTCGAGGTCAGCGGGCGGCTGCCGGGCGGCGCCCGCTACGGGATCCGGTGGCTCAACCTGCCGGACTACCCCGCCTACCGCGAGACGGTCACCCTGCACCACGCCCGCGGCTCGCTGGAGCTGGTGTTCCCGTCGCCGTACCTGCTCAACGCGCCCACCACGCTGACCGTGGTGGACGGCCACGGCGGCGGCGAGCGGCGGGCCGCGTTCCGGTCGGTGACTGAGGCGTTCGAGCAGGAACTGGTCGCGTTCCACGCGATGGTCACCGCGGGCGTCGCGCCGCTGACCGGCATCGCCGAGGGCGCGGCCGACGTACGGACCAGCCTGCAGGTGGTACGCCGCTACGGTGCGCTGACCGGGGTGGCGATCAGCGGAGAGGCGGCGAGCCGATGACGCGACCGACCGACATCATCGTGGTGCCACACACCCACTGGGACCGCGAGTGGTACGAGCCGTTCCAGCGGTTCCGGCTGCGGCTGGTGGCGCTGCTCGACGAGGTGTTCGACCGGATGGAACGCGACCCGCGGCAGCGGTTCACCCTGGACGGGCAACTCGCCGCGGTCGACGACTACCTCGAGGTCCGCCCGGAACGGCGCGAGCAGGTCATCGCCCTGGTGCGCGCCGGGCGGCTGGCGGTGGGCCCGTGGCAGATCCTGCTCGACGAGTTTCTCTGCTCCGGGGAGAACATCGTCCGCAACCTGGAACGCGGACTGGCCCGCAGCGCCGAGCTGGGCGGAGCCATGCCGGTCGGCTACCTGCCCGACATGTTCGGCCACATCGCCCAGATGCCGCAGATCCTGGCCGGCGCCGGGCTGACCCACGCCTGCGTGTTCCGCGGCGTACCCGAGCGGATGCGCCGCCACGCCTTCGCCTGGCAGGCGCCCGACGGCACCACCATCCGCACCGAGTACCTGCCCGGCGGCTATGGCAACGCCGCCGGCCTGATGGACGATGCCGCGCAGGTCAACCGCCGCGCCGGCGACCTCGCCACCAAACTGGCCGGGTGGCGGTTCGACGGGGAGGACGGCCCGGCGCTGGCCATGTACGGCACCGACCATGCCGCCCCGGCGCCGGACGCCCCCGACCTGCTGGCCGCCGCCGACCTCGCCGACACCCGGCTGCGGTTGGGCACCCTGGCCGAGTACTTCGCCACCCAACCGGCCACCGTCGACGGCCTGCCGGTCATCCGCGGCGAGCTGCGCTCGCACGCGCGGGCCAACATCCTGCCCGGCGTGATCTCCGTCCGCGGCCAGCTCAAGCGGGCGATGAACCGCGCCGAGCGGCGCGTCGAACGGTACGCCGAACCGCTCGCCGCGCTGACCCACGACGCGTCCGTGCAGCGCTTCCTCGACATGGCCTGGACCCGGCTGATCGACGCCAGCTGCCACGACTCGGTGACCGGCTGCGGCTGCGACGAGACCGCCGAGCAGGTCGCCGCCCGCCTCGCCGAGGCCGACCAGCTCGGCCGGGCGGTCTGCGACCTGGTCGGCGCGCGGCTGGCCGCCGCCGTGCCCCGGGACGGCTACCTGCTGTTCAACCCCGCCCCGGCGGCCCGCACCGCGCTGGTCCGCCTGGACGTGGAGGCGCCCGCCGACGGCACCGTGGCGCTGGTCGACGCCGCCGGCCGCAGCGTCGCCGCCCAGGTCCTCGACCGGGGCCGCACGCTGCTCGCCGACGACGTGGTGGCGGCGGCCGACCTGCCGGCCGTGCTCACCCGGGTGCACGGCCGGGAACTCTACGGCCAGGAGGTCACCGCCTGGTCGGTGTCGCCCGACGACGCCACTCTCACCTTCCAGGTGGCCCGGCACGGCGACCCCGCCTTCGACGTGGAGGACGTCCGGCTGGCGCTCGCCGCCGCCGGGCCGGCCGACCGGTGGCGGGTGCGAATCCTCGCCGCTCCCCGGGCCACCGTCGCCGCCCTGGTCGAGGTGCCGCCGCTCGGGCGCGCCGCGGTCCGGCCGGTGCCCCTGCCGGCGACCGCGACGCCCGGATCCGCGCCGGTGACCGTGGCCGGCCGCGTCCTCGACAACGGTCTGCTGCGCGTCGACGTCGCCGAGGACGGCACGCTGGCGCTGACCACGCCGGACGGCGTGACGGTGGACGGGGTCGGCCGCGTCGTCGACGGCGGCGACGTGGGCGACAGCTACAACTACGCCCCACCGGCCGCCGACGAGCTGGTGGACAAGCCGCGGGCGGTGCGCACCGTGGTGCGCCACGACGGGCCGCTGGTGGCCGTCCTGGACGTGGTGCGGGAGTACCGCTGGCCGGTGGCGGCGGACGTCGACGCGGGTTCCCGCGCGGTGGACCGCGAGCCGATCACCGTCACCACCCGGGTCGAGCTGCGCTGCGGCGAGCCGTTCGTCCGGCTGCGTGTCGAGTTCGACAACCGCTGCGACGACCACCGGGTCCGGCTGCACCTGCCGCTGCCGTCGCCGGCCGACGCGTCGTACGCCGAGGGGCAGTTCGCCGTCGTCGAGCGGGGCCTGACCGCGGAGGGCGGCGGCGGTGAGGTGCCGCTGCCCACCTTCCCGGCGAACGGGTTCGTCGCCGCCGGCGGGACGGACGGCGCCCTCGCCCTGCTGTTGACCCAGCCCACCGAGTACGAGCTGACCGACTCCGGCCGGGAACTGGCGGTCACCCTGCTGCGGTCGATCGGGATGCTGTCGCGCAACCGGCACGCCCTGCGCGACGAGCCCGCCGGCCCGCAGCTGCCGACGCCCGAGGCGCAGTGCCGCGGCACCCGCACGGTCGAGCTGGCGGTGCTGCCCTACCGGGGCGCCTGGCACGAGGCCGGGGTGCTGGCCGCGGCCGAGGTGTACCGGCACGAGCTGTTGGCCTTCCCCGGCACCGCCGACCCGGCCACCGCGCTGCCCGCGCCGACGGGCGGGCTCGCCGTCGACGGCTCCGGCGTCGCGCTGACCAGCGTGCGGGACCGCGCCGGCCGCACCGAGGTACGGCTGGTGGCGCAGACCCCGGCGGACACCGTCGCCGTGCTCGGCGGGGCGACCATCCGGGGGGCGTGGCGGGCCGACCTGCTCGGCCGGCCCGGGGAGCCGCTGGCCGTCGACGGTGACGGGTGCGTCCGGCTTCCGCTGCGGGCCTGGGAGATCGCCACGGTGCAACTCGACCTGAGCTGACCGTCAGCGAGATCGACCGCGACCGGGCCGGCGCGCCGGTCGGTGGCGTCCGGCGGGGGCGGGTCCCGCCGGCGCCGCACCGGCACTGCGGACGGCGCGACGACCGGTCGACGTGTGGTCCGGCTGGCCGGTTGCGCCCGGCCGGACGGGCACGGGCGCACGGCCATCCGTCCCATCTCACCTCCGGACAGTGGGATTTTCGGGCGAAAACACCCTCATAACCGGCGCGGCGTAACGCTACGAGGTTTCGCGCGCGCTCAAACTGGTGAAGGTGGGCCCAGCACCTGCGCCCAGGGGGGGGATCTTTCGTGTCCGACACCAGCCTCGACCGGTCCGACCACCAGGTTGACCGTCCAGAAGAGGTGACCGACCCGCTGCTGTGGAAGCTGGCTCTGGAGGTGGCCGACGCCCACGAGCCGGGCGACGACGGCGGCTGCCGCAACCTGCTCTGCACCGGTCAGCCCTGGCCCTGCGAGGCCTGGAACAACGCCCAGCGCGCGCTGAGCGTGGCACGGACCGACGCCTCAACGGGGGCGCCTGCCGACGCCGACGCCCGGGAGCCGCGCGCCGCCTGGTCCACCGCCGCGCCGGCACAGCGCCAGCCGGCGTCCCGGGTTGCCGCGTAACACGACCATCAGACGGATGCCGACCGCCCGACGGGTGGTCGGCATCGTCGTATCCGGGCCCGGCCGGTCTGTGACGTAGCTGACTTTGGGGAAGCTAAGTCAGCAGGGGTAGCGTCACCGGCATGACCGACGACCTGCTCGCCGACCGGGACTCCTGGCTGGCCAGCACCTGCTCGATCGCCAGCGCCCTCGACGTGGTCGGCAACCGCACGACCCTCCTGCTGCTGCGGGAGGCGTCGCTGGGCACCCGCCGTTTCGACGCGTTCGCCCGCCGGGCCGGCGTCAGCGAACCGGTCGCCGCCGCCCGGCTCAAGCAGCTCGTCACCGACGGGCTGCTCGAGCGGCACCCCTACCGGGAGCCCGGCCAGCGCACCCGCGACGAGTACCACCTCACCCGCAAGGGCGCCGAGCTGCTGCCGGTGCTCACCGCGCTGCGCCAGTGGGGCGACGCCTGGGCCGCCGACGAGGCCGGGCCGTCCATCCGCCTCGAGCACCACGACTGCGGCGCCGCCGTGCACGCGCGACTGCGCTGCGACGCCGGCCACGACGTGGCCGCCGACGAGATCGCCGTACGCCCGGGGCCCGGCCTGCGCCGCGCCGACCGCGACGCGCCGACGGCGTCCTGAACCCACCCGCCGGCGCGTGACCGTCACCCGCCGAACCCACCCAGGAGTACGCACATGAAGATCGCCGGAACCACCGCCCTCGTCACCGGCGCCAACCGGGGCTTCGGCCGGCACCTCGCCGCCGAACTGACCGGCCGGGGCGCCACCGTGTACGCCGGCGCGCGCAACCCCGACCAGGTCGACCTGCCCGGCGTCACGCCGGTCCGGCTGGACATCACCGACCCCGCCTCGGTGGCCGCCGCGGCCGACCTCGCCCGGGACGTCACGCTCCTGGTCAACAACGCCGGCTCGGCCACCGGCGCGGACCTGCTGGACGCCGACCTCGACCGCATCCGGCTGGAGATGGACACCCACTTCTTCGGCACCCTGTCCATGGTGCGCGCGTTCACCCCGGTCATCGCCGGCAACGGCGGCGGGTCGATCCTCAACGTGCTGTCCGTGCTGTCCTGGGTGAGCTTCCCGCACCTCGGCGCGTACAGCGCGGCGAAGTCCGCCGAGTGGTCGATGACCAACGCGCTGCGCGCGCAGCTCGCCGACCGGGGCATCCGGGTCGCCGGCCTGCACGTCGGGTACATGGACACCGACATGGCCGCCGGGGTCACCTCGCCGAAGTCCGACCCGGCCGACATCGCCCGGATCGTGGTGGACGCCATCGAGGCCGACTCGTACGAGATCCTCGCCGACGAGGTCAGCCGGCAGGTGCGGGCCGGGTTCGCCGGTGGGGTCGCCGCGCTCTACCCGCAACTGCCCTGACGACGCGGAGGTGGTGGCACCGACCTGGTGCCACCACCTTCGCGTTCACCGGACGTGGTCGCACTCCGGCAGGCTGTCGAGGTTGTTCGGGGAGGCGTCGTCGGCCACCGTCCGCAGGTACGGCCGGCCCAGCCTCGGCCGGACCACCCGGATGGCGGTCCGCGCCGTGCCCGGCTCCTGCACGAAGAACGCGAACCGCCCGCTGCCGATCAGCTCGATCGCCTCCGGCACCGGGATCAGGAAGTGACTGCCGTCGCCGTTCTGCCCGCCCAGCCCGATCGTCGTCCC
Organism: Micromonospora sp. LZ34; assembly: GCF_052981855.1. Classification (NCBI taxonomy): domain Bacteria; kingdom Bacillati; phylum Actinomycetota; class Actinomycetes; order Micromonosporales; family Micromonosporaceae; genus Micromonospora; species Micromonospora sp. LZ34. Next base: position 78,047 of record NZ_JBRIQN010000014.1, on the reverse strand, counting down.
GTTCAACGTCCGCACGCAGCTCACCCGCACCGGCACCGCGGCGTCGTGGTACTCGGTGTCGGCGACCAGCGCCACCTGCAGCCAGCCCTCGCTGGCCACCGACGGCTCGTTCGGCAGCAACGCGTCCGGGGTGCTCGGCACCACCGTGTCGCTGGTCCACTCCCCGGGCCGGGGCCGCCGGTGCCAGTGCCACGAGCCACGCACGTCCTGCGGCAACGGCAGCCGCGTGGTCTCCAGGTCGCGCAGCACCGGGCCGTGGCGCAGCGCCGGCGACAGCCGGGACAGGGCCGGCGCCGTCCACTCCCGCAGCAGCCCCACCGACTTCTGCGGTACCAGCCCGGCGGTGACGTGCACGTCCGATCCGGGCACCATCAGCAGGGTCAGCGGCACCGGCACCCCCGGGTTCACCGTGAACACCCCGGAGGTGTCCACGTACGGGGAGGTGATCGGGTCCGCGCCCGGCAGCGCGGCCACCCCGCTCCCGTCCGGCAGCCCGGGCGCGAGCAGCGCCACCGCCGGGTCGACGATGTGCAGCCGGTCCATGTCGTCACCGACGCAGTACGCCAGCAGCCCGTCCTGCGCCCGCGACAACGTGCCCAACCGCACCGGTACACCGGTCCGCGCGTTCTCCGGAGGCTGCCGCGGATCCTCCACCTCCACCTTCAGGTACGCCCGCACCACCGCGACCGGCCGGCCGAGCAACAGCGCCAGATGCTCGTCGCCGGCCCGGCCGGTCACGTCCACCGTCCACCGGGTGGTGTCGAGCACCCGCAGCAGCGACTCCAGCGCGCTCTGCGCCCCACCGGCCGGATGGCCGTCCGCCCGGGCGGTGGCCAGCGCGTTGTCGGCGGCCAGCATGCGGTCGGCGAACCGCGCGAGCAGCGGATTCGGCAGGAACCGGCTCGGCGGCGCGCCCAGCGTCGCCGGTCGACCCGGATCCTCCTCCCAGGCGGTCACCGTCTCCGGGTCCGGCCGCAGCCGCCCGTAGCCGCTGCCCTTGTCGTCGAAGAACTCCAGCGTCCGGTCCACCAGCGACGGCACCAGGTATCCGCAGACCGGGCTGACCCCGGCGTCGGCATCGCGAGGTGAACCGGAGGCGTCGGCGAAGCGCAGCAGCACCCGGGCCGGGGCGGTGAACCGGGGCCGCAGCGCGGCCAGATCCGGGTGCCCCGGCACGGCCAGCGTCACCCCGTGCGTCACCGGTGCCGGCGTCGCCACGTCGGGGCCGAGCACCTCCAGGAACCGGCCGAAGCCGTCCACCAGGCGGGCCCGGTCCACGCGCAGGTATCCGGCGCGCAGGGCGACGAAGTCCGGCGCGCGCGGCGGCTGCGGCGGCTGCGCCGAGTCGGTGGCGTTCGGCGCGTCCACCACCAGGCCGGTGGCGTCGCGGCGCAACTGCTCGGCGATCCCCACGAGCTCGCCGGAGAGCAGGTCGCGTTCGGCGTCCTGCGCGTCGATCGTGCCGTCGAGCAGCGCGGCCGCCGACGCGGACAGCATCACCCGCCCGCGCAGCGTGCGGCCGGTCTCGGCAACCGGTTCGGTCACCGCGGCCGGCAGGTCGTAGTCGACCTCGCCCAGCGGCCAGTCGTGTGCACCGCCCGGGGACGGCAGGTAGCGGGCCGTCCACTCCAGCAGCAACGGGTTCCACGGCCGGCTCGGCGGGGTCACCCCCACCGGGCTGGGCAGCTGCCCCTCCACCACGGCCCCGGGCGGCGCTGTCGTCGGATCACCCACGCCCGGGTCGAACGACGCCCACCAGGCGGCCCGTGCGGCGGCCACCGGGGACGGCTCGGTGGCGGTGGACCGGGCCAGGTCGGGCGCGGAGCCCGGGTCGAGGCTGGCCAGCTCGACGAGCAGGTCGGTGGCGACCGCCGGCACCCCGTACTGCGGCAACAGCCCGGCCAGCGAGGTGGGCGGCAGCACCGCCGCGCCCCGGCCGGAGTCACCGCCGGCGACACCGAACCCGCGTACCGTCTGCCCGTCCACCCGGCACAGCAGGTTGCCCAGCTCGGAGTAGCGGCCGTCCGCGCCGTGCTTCGGGCTGCGCCCGCCGCCGGCCACCACCAGCGCCGGCTCCAACGCGTGCCACACCCGCGGCCGGGTCCGCTCCACCTGCACGAACGACCCGCCACCGGCGGCGCCGCCCGAGCCGGTCGCCGGCTGCCAGATGTACTCGTTGCCGGCCGCCGCCGGGGTCGAGCCGAACCGGCTCTGGTGCAGCGAGGCATCCAGCTGGGCGGGACCGTCGGCGGCGGTGACGTCGGCCAGCGCGCCCTGCAGCAGCGCCTCGACCATCCGGGCCGCGTCACTCGGGTCGTCCGGCTCCGCGGCGACCGACGCGAGCGCCTCGGCCAGGGTCTCCCCCAGGGCCAGCGCCACCTGGTCCGGTGCGGGACGGTAGTCGGCCTCCCGGCCGAGCAGCCCGCCGTCACCCGGCCAGTTCGGCGCCGGCCAGCCGATGGACACCGCCGCCGCGTGGTAGACCGACCGGTCCGGCACCGGCTGGTCCTCGTCTCCGTCGCCGTCCTCGTCGAGCGGCGGGTGGACCTGCCAGCCGAGGTCCTCCATCCGCTCGGCGTGTGCCGTCTCCCCGGTCACCTGCAGCGGGTCCCGGGACAGGTCGGTGTACCAGCCCACCACCAGGTACGCCACCGGCCCGGTCACCCCGGTCAGCTCGTCGTGCAGCGCGAACCGGTGGGTCACGTTGTCGTAGTAGCCGGCCCAGCCGAGGTCGCCGTGACCCAGCGCGGTCAGCGGGGACTTCGGTGCGGCACCGGGGGCGGGCAGGGTCGGGCCGGTCAACGCGCGGTCCACCCGCACCGGCTCGATCGCGCCCGCGTACGGCAGCAGCCACGCCTCCACCGCCCGCGGACCGGGCGTCGCCGCGCCGGAGAGCCGCACCACCAGCCACCGGTCGGGCACCGGGGGGAAGGTGGTGGCGCCGGTGTCGTCGGCGACGCCCCGGGTCAGCCCGTCGGGGAGCCCCCAGTGCAGGTGCGCGCCCGGCGGCCGGGCGGTGGACCGGGCGCTGAACGGCTCGGGCAGCAGGTCCTGCTGCACCCGGCCGCTGGCGGGCGGGGTGGGCCGGGTCAGCGCGGTGTTCGCCCAGTCGGACGCGGCACCGGGCTCCCGGACGACCAGGACGTCGAGCGCGACCGGGACGAGGAGAGTTGTCACGGAAGGGGCTCCCTTGTTCGGGGCGGGCCGGTGTCGGGCCCGGCGGTGGGTCGGCGGGGCCGCGGGATCAGGACGGTGGGGTGGAGGAGCCGAACCGCTGCCGGGACGGCGCCTGCAGCAGGGACAGCGCCAGGGCGGCGCCGCCGCGCGGCCGGGGCAGGCGGCGGGCCTGGTCCAGAGCGGCGGCCAGACCCTTGACGTCCACCACGCCGGGCACCGGGCCCGGGCGCATCGGCACCACGACGGTGCCCAGGTCGGGTCCCGCCCCGTCGCGGATCGGCGCCCGCCAGCCCGTCCCGTCGGCTTCCAGGCCGAACTGCACGCTCTGCGGCGGCTCCTCCAGCCAGACCAGGCGGGGGGCGCCGCGGAACAACGCCACCAGCACCGACGGCGACAGCCGCTCCAGCCGCAGCAGCTCCACCACCAGGTCGGGTCGGGCGCGGGCCAGCTCGTCCGGGTCCACGCCCGGTCGCACGTCGGCCGGGTCGTCGCTGGTCCAGGCCCGCACCTCCATCCCGGGCCAGCCGCTGACCAGCGAGGAGCGCAGCAGGAACCCGGTGACCGGGACCTCCCCGGCCGCCGCGGTGAGCTCCCCGGTGGCCCGGGCCTCGGCGAGCAGGTCCGCGGCGACCGGGATCGACATGCGGGTGCGCTGCACCTCCCGTACCAGCGGCAGCTGCTCGGTGACAGCGGCGGTGACCCGCGGCAGCAGCGTCCGGGTGCCGGCGCGTTCCCGGCTGCCGTCGCCGCCGACGGCGAGCGCCCCCGCCCGCAGCTGCTCCAGCCAGCCGGTGTCCAGCCGGAAGAACCGGATGGACTCCGGCGGCAGCAGCCGGGCGTCGGGCACCAGGTAGCGGAACGGCAGGTCGTGCAGCAGGCTCCAGCGGGCCAGCAGGTGCTCGACGTACGGCGGCAGCGGCGGCGCGTCGACGGCCGCCGTCGCGGTCGGCTCGGCGACCGCGACCGCGGTGCGCGCCGGGGACCGCTCGGCGACCAGGGCGCGCACCCGCGGTTCGGGCTGCCCGGCGGTGTCGGCCAGCGGGCCGACCAGCGCCCCGAGCCGCTCGGCGAGCAGCCGCCCGCCGGTGGACAGGTGGGTGGTCACGAAGGTTCTCCTTCCGGGCGCAGCTGGCGCGGGATGACACTGTCGCCACCCGGGTGCGCCTGCCACAGGTCGGCGCGGGTGGTGCGGGACAGCAGCCGCTGCGCGAACGTCGCGCCGAGGTCGGCGAGCGGGTCGGCGCTCTCGGCGGCTGCCGGGGCAGCGCGCAGGTCCGCCCCTGCGGCGGCGGGGCCGTCGGCGGGTACCGCGGCGGCGGTGCGACGCAGGGCGGGGCCGGCGGCGGTGTAGGCGCGGGCGCTGTCCGCGCGGAGGTTCGCCGCGCTGCCGGCGCGGGCGGCGTCGTCGGCGGCGCGGTGCCAGCCCACCACCTCGCGGATGAACCGTCCGTCGGCGGCGGCGAGCAACCGGCCCAGCTCGAACGCGGCGTCGCCGGTCACGTCGTCCGGCCCGGCGGGCAGCGGGTCGGGGGCCGCGCCGAGCAGCGGCGAGCGGTAGCCCATGGTGGCCGGGGTGCCGTCGCGGCGGGTGCCGGCCAGCGCGAGCGCCCCGTCCGCGTCCACCAGCGGGGGCTGCCCGGCCGGCGGGGCGCCGAACGCGCCGAGGTCGAGGTGCGCGGCGACGTGTTCGAAGGTGCCGCCGGCGGAGCTGGTCACGAACGGCCAGGATGCCAGGACGATCAACGTGGGTGTGCTGGTCAGGTTGGTCGCCCAGACGTCGTCGCGGGCCTCCAGCGAGATCAGGCAGGCCGTGTACCTGACGGGCGTGGCCCCGCCCAGCGGCAGCCGGTTGGCGGTGACCACGGCGAACCAGCCGTCGTCGTCGCTGCCGGCCAGCGCGGTGTCGGCGACGTTGACCTGGCGGACGTGGGTGAGCAGCCCGACGTCGGCGCGGTTGGGCAGCAGCGCCCGGAAGGTGGCCAGGTCCTTGGCGCGCAGCCCGACGACCGCCCGGTTGGGGTCGACCGGTTCGATGCTGTTGAGCCGGTTGAACGCCGTCTCGCCGATGATCGTCCGCAGTGGGCCGGTCACCAGGCTCGCCTCCTCCGTCCGGACGACCAGCAGCGCCAGCCAGGGCGTGCCGTCGGTGAACCGCCGCTCCCACGGCAGGGTCCGCCGGCCCAGTACGACGTGCGGCAGCCGGTCGCCGAACGCGCCCACCGCGTCCCGGGGCGGGTGGTGCCCGGTGACCTCGCTGGTGTCGAGGGCGAGCCGGGGCGCGCCGACCTGCACGTGGGTGCGGTGCTCGGGCGGGGAGCCGTCCTCCGTTCCCCGCCCGGTCAGCTCCAGCTTGCTGGTGAACCGGTAGATGCCGGCGGTGAGCGACGGCGTCACCTTGTCGTGCAGCCGGATCGAACCCGGCGCCACGGGGGTCTCCGTCATCACGCCTCCGTTTCCTCGTGGTCGAAGGCGACGAGCGCCGCCGCTGGTGCCGGGGCCGCCGGCTCGGAGAGCGCCGCCGCCGGGGCGACCGCGGTACGCGCCACCGACCGGGCGGCGACACCCGGCCGCTCGGGCACCCTCGCGGGTCTGGTGACCCGGGCCAGTTCCCGCCGGGCGGCGGCCAGCCGGGTGTCGACGGCGTAGTCCGGGGTGCCGATCACCCCCGAGACCCGCCAGCCCTCCCCCGCGACGACCTGCACCGAGATCGTGTCCGCGCCCCGTTCCGCGTCGACGGTCAGCAGGATGCGGTGCGGCTGGTCGGCGTCGGGGGCGTCCTCCCGGCTGCTCACCCGCACCCCGCCCAGTTCGATGCGGACGTCGTCGAGGCGGGCGTCGGCGGACACCGGCTCCAGCGACACCACGACCGCGCGGGTCGTGCTGGGCAGGTTGGTGACCAGGCCGTCGACGGCGGCGGAGAGCAGCGCCGCGGGCACCGGAACGTGCTCGCCGGCCTGCCGGTAGCGGACCGGCGGATGCCACGGGTGCGGCAACAGCACGGTGGCGCCCGGCGCGACCAGCACGCCGTCGGTGACCGGGACCAGCGGCGTGTCGGCGGCCCAGCCGGCGGCGGCGCCGGCCGCCGGGGTCACCACCGCGCGGGCGGCGTCGGCGGGCACCCGGGCGCCGGGCCGGGCCGGGCCGTCACTGAGCGGCGCGCCGGTGCCGGTGAAGGTGACCAGTCGCAGCGGCGTCGGCCCCTCGTCGAGGCGCAGCCGCAGCCCGCCGGTGTGGGTGGTGTCCCAGACCTGGGTGCTGCCCACCGGCAGGGCCGTCCCGGCGTCCCGCCCGGCCCGGGCGGCGACCCGGCGGGCGGCCCGGGCGGCACCCCGGTGCTGGTCGGCCGAGACGGTCGCCCGCAGCCGCGGCCCGACCGCCGTCGCCGCGGCCCGACGGTCCGTGGCGACGGCGGAGTCGGGCGCGGTGGTGTCGGCGGTACGCCGCAGCCGCAGCACCGACGGTGCCGGCGCCACCGAGCCGGGAACCGACAGCGGCAGGTGCCGCTGCGTCTCCTCCTCGATCATCGTGGCCAGGGCCACGTCCGGCAGCACGCCGGTCGCCTCGGAGACGGTGATCGGAGCGGCGAGGTCCACCGAGGACAGCGCGCGGACCATGGTGGACGTCGAGCCGCCGTTCGCCGCACCGGCGAGGGCGGCGTCCCACAGCGCGGCCGGGAAGCCGGTGCCGGCCGTGGCCAGCCGCAGCTGCTGGATCTGCGCGGTGGGCACCGCGATCCAGGTGCTGCCGCTGCGCTGTTCGACAGTGACGACCATGGTCGCGCGGGTCCTGGCCATGTTCGAGCCGGCCGGGACCACGTCGACCTCCCGCCCGCCGGTGAGGTCGTCGGCGCGGCCGCTGCCGGTCAGCCGCCAGCCGTACAGCGGCATCAGCGACTCGACCCGGACCGCGAATTCCGGCGCCACCGTCCACGGGCGCTCCGCCGTGCCGTCCGGACGGCTGCCCACCACCGGCGGCAGCGTGCCCGCGGTGACCGTGCCGCTGGTCGCCGGCCTCGCCGGGTCGCCGCCGCCGAGGTACTTGGTCCGGACCTCCTTCCAGCTGAGGTACGGCTGCGGCTGCGCCTTGCCGAACCGGACGGTGACCGAGGCGATGGCCAGGTCGACGGTGACCGTGCCGTGCAGCGGCGGGCCCTGGATGCGCACCCTGGCGCCGAGGGAGACGCTGACGTTGATCCGCGCGCAGGCGAAGAAGCACACCTTGATGGTGAAGCGGGCGCCGACGCTGACGCTGGCGGTGATGTCGTACGTCAGCGGGTCCCACCGCAGGTACACGTCGAGGGCGGCGATGAACCAGACCCGCACCGGTGAGCGGTCGTACGAGGCCTCCAGGCGACCGCCGAGCATCACCGTCGACGGGGTGAGGGTGAAGTAGGCCTGGCCCTTGACCACCACACCGCCGCCGACCGACCAGTGGAACCCCACCCGGGGCACGTCCGGGTAGTGCGCGGGCTTGTTGAACCGGGGGTGGTAGCCGCCGATGGACAGCAGCACCTCCGGCCGGTCGAACCACACCACGAAGGCGAACCCGCCGGTGACCTGGCAGTCGCGGCTGAGCAGCCACGAGTTGCGGGTCAGCGCCGCCCGGACGGAGAGCACCTTGTCCACCGTGCTGTACCGGGCGGCCAGCGCGAGTTCGAGGTTCACCAGCGCCGACTGCGAGTCGGGCAGCGCCATCCGCATCAGGCCGAGCAGGCCGACCTCGAGTCCCCGGTCGGCGGAGACGTAGGCCAGCGCCGTGGTGTGCAGCAGCTGGAAGGTGGAGAACTTCACCCCGGCGGCGAGCCAGAACGCGCCCCGGGCCGGCGGGATGTCCTTCGACATCCGGGCCAGCGCCCCCATCGGTCCGCCGGAGCCGCCGAACCCGCCGTCGTCGATCGCCTTCACCAGCGGGAACGCCGGCACGCCCTGCGGGTCGCGGGGCACCATCAGCCGGCGGTTGTACCCGGCGCCGCCGGCCAGGCCGAGGACGTACAGGTACGGCGGGCCGCCGAGCGGGAACCCGGCGGAGAGGAACACGAAGAGCGAGGTGTACTCGCCGAGGTCGTCGCGGGGCCGGGCGTACGAGCCGACGGCGGTCAGGCCGCGGCCGGCCAGGTCGACCGAGAGCATGCCGTCGTACTGGACGCCGTTGGCGCCGGTGACCTTGACGAGCCCGCCCGCGACCGACACCCCCGGCGAGCTGAACGACACCGACAGGCCGGCCAGGTCGACCTCCCAGGCGCTGAGGTCGGCCGGGTTGCGCAGTGGCACCAGCAGCGACAGGTCGTCGACGTCGACGGTGAGCCCGGCGACGGCCACGCCGCCGTCGACGGCCACCCCGACCTTGCCCGGTCCGGACGTGGCCGCCTTGTACAGCAGCGCCAGCTCGGCGATGTGCAGCGGACCGAAGCTCCGGTTGATCTCGAACCGGGCCTCGGCCTTCCCGCCGAAGAGCACCAGCCACCTGCCGCCGCCCCGGGCGACCAGCACGTCCAGCGGCGGATTGGCCGGGGCCGCGTCGCCGCCCCCACCGGTCTGCAGCAGCGACGCCGCGACCGGGTTGGCGCCGCCCCCGCCGGGGGCCATCGGGAAGCCCAGCCCGTCGAGCATGACCGCGCCGTCCACCACGGTCGGTCGCTTCAGCGCCGCCGTGCCGGTCAGCGCCAGGTCGGCGCGGACGTGGGCGCTGGCCGCGCCGAGGCGGAACCCGCCGGTCTCGACCAGCGCCTTGCCGGACGCGGCCGACGCGACCCGGATGCCCAGCCCGCCGAGCCGCAGCACCGGCCGCAACTGCGGCGCGGCCGAGTCGGTGAGGTCCAGCAACAGCAGGCCGACCCCCCGACCGGCCGGGCCCCAGCCGGGATCGACGGTGTCCGGGAGGCCGAAGCGCAGCTGCACCGCGGTGTCGCCGGCGGGCAGGGTCAGCGCGCCCGTCAGCACGATGCCGTAGCGGGCGCCGTCGGCGGCCACGGAGAGGGCCAACCCACCCGGCACCGGCACGTCGACCCCGGCGACCGCGTCGAGAGCCCCGCGCAGCACCCCGATCGGGGTGGGCAGGACGGCCGCCATCCGCATCCCGTCCGGGGTGTCGACGGCCACGTCCGCGCCGATGAGGATCTGCGCCGCGGTACGCCCGCCGGACCACAGCGGCTTGCGCAGCCACGGCTCGGCGGCACGCAGCGCCAGGGTGCCGGCCATCGGCACCACCAGCCGCTGGGCGAGCTGCGCCAGCTCGGCCGGCCCGGGCAGCTGCACCACCGGCGCGAGCTGGACGCCCAGTTCCCCGGTGCCGGCGTCGTCGCTGCCCAGCAGGCCGAGCCGCACGGCCAGCCCGGCGGCGGTGGCCTGCGCGGACAGCCGGGCCCGCAGGGTCACCCCGAGGCCGGTGTCGACGTCCGCGCGGGCGGTCAGCTGGGCGGTCACGTTCGGGTGGGCGTAGCCGACCACCACGTCGGCGGTGACCGCGCCGGCGGTGACGTCCCGTACCGACAGCCGCAGCGCCGGCGGCGACGCGGCCAGGTCGGTGCGCAGCTCGACGGTGCCGCCGAGCACACCGACCTGCACCACCACCTCCCCCGGCGTGGCCGGCTGCGGCACCTGCGCCGCGCCCAGCACGCGGCGCAGCAGCGCGACGACCGCGGGCGCGGCGACCCGGCCGGCGTCGGCGAGGGTCCCGGCGGCCAGGTCCTGCACCAGGTCGGCGAGCGCTCCGGTGCGGGCGGCGAAGCCGTGCGGCGCGGCGGCCGGGTCGTAGACGCCGAGTGCCGCGGCGACGGTGAGCGCGTCGTCGAGCACGGCGGGACGCGGGGTACGCGCGCCGACGCCCTCGACCAGCCGGTCGAGGACCTCCGGCAGCAGTCGCGCCCCGGCGGCCTCCACCAGGGCGTCCAGGCCGCTCACCGCCGGCAGCAGGGTGACCGTGGCGCCCAGCGCGGCCGGGGTGACGGCCACGGACAGGCCGCCGGCGTCGGCGCCCAGCCGCAGGTCGAGCGCGCCCCAGTCGCCGGGCAGCGGCAGATGCAGGGTCAGCTCACCGCCCGGCTGGACCTGCCGGGCGGCGTCGACGTCCAGCCGCAGCGCGAGGTCCAGGGTGGCCGGACCGGCGTCGTCCTCCCAGAGCACGATCGGGGCGTCGGTGCCGACCAGCAACCGCAGCGCCCGGGCCTCGGCGGTGCCCACGTCCAGCAGGTCGACGGCGACGCCGCCGGGCAGGGTGAGGGCGTGCGCCGGATCGGCGGCCAGGCCCAGCGGGGCCGCGGCCAGCCGCAGCAGGTCGGCCAACGGCGCGGCCTGCGGCGGCGCGCCGGGCGTGCCGGCGAAGGTGCGTCGCAGCCAGCCGGCCGGATCGGTCAGCAATCCGTCGAGGGAAGCCACCCGGACGTCCTCGCCGGTCAGCTGTTCGAGCAGGACGCCGAGCGCGCCGCCGACGAGCAGCCGGGGCAGCAGCGGGGCGAGCCGGGCGGCCAGATCGGGGGCGGCCGGCCACAGCCCGACCGGCTCGGGCAGCCACGATGCGGCGAGCGACACCCCGCCGGCGGTCCGGGTGAGGGTGACGCCGCCGACCGCGAGTGCCGCCCGTACCTGCGGCGTGGGGTCGGCCAGCCGGACGGTGGTGGCGCCGGTCAGCGTCACCCCGTGGCCGAGCCGCAGGCCGGCGCCGGTGGTGCGGGCGGTCAGCCGCCACGGCTGGGCCTCCAGCACCAGCTCCACCGGCAGGCCGGTGAGGGGACGTCGCCAGGGGCCGCCGCCGGCGGCCGCGCCGGGGTCGCGGAGCAGGCCGAGCAGCCCGGCGGTCCGGTCGACCAGCGCCGGCAGCCGTGGCGCCAGCCACCCGGTGGCGTCGGTACGCAGCGCGCCGACCGCGTCGGCGAGCAGCCCGGCCGGCCGGCCGGGCGCGGCGCGGTGCAGGACGCCGAGGGCGGCGAGTTCGGTCAGCAGCCGGGCCAGCCGGCCGTCGGCGGCGGCTACCCGGTCGAGTTCCCGCACCAGGGCGTCGAGCAGTTCCGGCGCCCGCGGGTCGGCCAGGTCGACGGCGGTGGCCGCCTCGCCGCGCAGCGCGGCGTCGTGCAGCAGCACGTCGACCTCGGTGACCGGGGCGGCGACGCCGGCCCGCACCGTGGCGCGGACGGTGAGGGCGCGCACCCGGGCGGGCAGCGGACTGCCCGTGCCGGGCCCACCGAGCAGCCACCCGTCGGGACGGGCGACCCGGATGCGGACCTGGGCGGACGGGAGCTCGTCCGGCGCCGCCGGGTCCAGCGCCACCGCGCCGAGTCCGAGGCGTACGTCGACGTCGACCTCGGGATCCCCGGCCGCGGGGCTGCCCAGGTCGAGCGCGAGCCGGAGCGCGGCGACCGCGTGGCTGGGCGGTGCGACCGGCCCGGCCTCCTCGACGGTGTGGGTGGTCAGCGCGGCGAGCAGCACCGCCCGCAGATCACCGCTGCCGTCGACGTCGCCGAGGCTGCCGTGCAGCGCGAGCGCGGGTACGCCCGCCAGGTCCACCGGCGTGCCGAGCCAACGGGTGAACGCGGCGGCGGGCAGCGGGCCGGGACGGGCCTGCACGCCGGGCTCCGCGGCGGCGTACCCGTCGAGCAGCCGGCGCTGCAGGCTCAGCGCGCCGTCCAGCAGCGGCGCGGCCGGCAGGCCGGCGGGCGCCAGTACGGCGGCCAGCCGCACCCCGTCGGCCACCGCGGGCGCGTCCAGCGGCAGCAGCGTGCCGTCGAACGCGGTGCCCACCGTGACCAGACCGAGCAGCTGCGCGGGGACGGCCGCGGCGAGCTGCCGGGCGACCAGACCGAGGTACGAGTGCCCGACGAGCACCGTCCGCACGCCGGGTCGGACCGCCCGCACCGCGTCCTGCACGTGCCGCAGCGCGGCGAGCGCGGTGGCGGCGGGAAGGGTGCCGTCGTCGGCGAGGTCCACCACGTACCAGTGGGCGGCCGGCAGCGTGCCGAGGTCGACCAGGTGGGGCGGGGTGCCCGGCACCCGCAGGTCCACGGTGGCGACCTGGTCGGGGGCGACCTCGCCGAGCAGCTCGGCCCACGGCCGCGACCCGGCCAGCGGCGGCGCGAGCAGCAGCACCGCCCAGCCGTCGCCGGCGGCCGCGGTGCGGGCGGTGATCTCGTCGCGGATCTGGGTGACAGCCGCGGGCGCGCCGGTGAGGGTGTCGTGCGTGGCCGTGATCGGGGTGCCGGCGCGCCAGCCGGGCTCGGGCGGCAGCGCGGCGCCGGCGGGCACCAGCCCGTCGCCCTCCGCGAGCACACCGGCCAGCGCGCCGAGCGCCGCCGCGGCGTGGGCGGCGTCCATGCCGTCGAGCACGTCGCCGAGCTCCGGCCGGTACGCCCCGGCGACCTCGGCCACCGCGAGCACGTCGGCGCCGGTGACCGTGATCGCGTCGGTCGCCGCCGGATCGTCGGAGTCGGCTTCGGCGCCGGCGAACCGGTCGGCCAGCGGGGCGATCGCCCACTGCGCGGGCGGGCCCTGCGGTTCCAGCCAGGCGAGCACCTCGACCGCGTCCTCACCGGCGTGGTGGATCGGCACCCGCCAGGGTGCCGTCGCGGTGCCGCCGCCGGCGACCGGCAGGTCGACCTGTGGCAGGTCCTGCCCGGGCAGGGCGGGCAGCCGGTCGGTCAGCGCGGCCTGCAGCAGGCGCAGCAGCGCGACCAGGTACGGCGTCCCGTCGTCGGTGCGGGCCTCCTCGTCGCGGGCCAGGTCGGCCAGCCACCGGCGCACCGCGGCGGCGGGGTCGGCCAGCAGCGACGACAGGTCGGCGGGATCGGGCGGCAGCAGCGGCGGCAGGCCGGCCAGCGGGCCGGTGGTGCCCGGTCCGGCGATGCCGACCAGGGCCAGCAGGTCGCGGGCGGTCGGGCCGGCCCAGGACTCGGCGACCCGGGCGAGCAGGCCGCGGGCGGCGCCCCACAGCGCGGTGGGGTCCATGCCGAGGCCGAGGTCGGGCAGGGTCGGGTCGATCGGGCCGGCCGGCGGCAGGGTGAGGTCGCCCAGCAGGTGGGCCACCCCGTCGACGGTGACGGCGAGGTCGTCGACGGCCGCGGCGACGTGCACCGGCGACCCGAGCGACCAGGTGACGTGGACCCGGATGCCGTCGGTGGAGACCCGCACCGGCGCGCCGACGGCCAGGGCCGGCGGCTCGAAGGCGGCGGTCGCGGTGACCCCGCCGAGCCAGGCCGGACCGGTCGCCCCGTCGAGCGGGATGCGGGCCAGCGCGGCGCGGACGTCCACCCGCCACGGCAGGGTCGCGTCGAGGTGGGCGCCGCCGCGCACGGAGAGGCCGAGTTCGACGACCGGCGCGGCGGCGGTGCCCGAGTCCCACAGGACCAGGTCCAGGGCAACGGGTGCGCCGGCCGGAGCCGCGAGCGCGTCCACCGGGACCCGCCACGGGTCGGCCGGGGTGCCGGCGCCGGTCACCACCGCGGTGGCGGTGCCCGCGAGCCGGGCCACCTCGCGCAGCACGCCGGGCCAGCCGTCGGGTTCCTGGCGCAACTGCCGGTAGTAGGCCGCCAGCGCGCGGGTCGGCGCGGTGGTCAGCAGCCCGAGGTCGACGCCGGGGGTGGTGCCCAGCCCGAGCAGGTGTCGCAGCGCGGCGACCGGGCCGGCGGCCGGGCCGAGCCCCGCCTCGATCGCCTCCTCCAGCAGCGACTGCGCGGCCGAGGTCAGCGACCGGGCGTCGGTCAGGTCGACCAGGTCCAGGTGGTGCGGGTCGTCGCCGATGGCGACGGTGACGTCACGCAGTTCCAGCACCGGCGTGATCGCGCCGGTGGCCGCGAGGTAGCGCAGTCCGGCACGCAGCCCGCCAACCTGCACGGCGCCCGCCGGCTCGCCGGCGGCCGGGTAGAGCCGACCGCCGTTGGCGGGCGCGGCGACCAGCACGTCGAGGCGTTCGAAGAGGGTGACCGGCGCCGACCCGCTCAGCGGCACCACCAGCAGCACGGCGTCGCCCCGGACGGCCGCGTCGAGCACTGCGCCGCCGTGGTAGGTGACCCGGGCGCCGAGCACCAGGGCGTTCGCACCGGTGGCCGGGTCGGTGCGGACGGCCACGGTGAGGTCGACCGACGGCGGGCCGGCGACCACCGGGATGACCAGCGGATCGGCGTCGGTGGGCAGGTCGGTGCGCTTGGACGGGTCGGCGCCGAGCAGGCCGGCGATCGAGTCCAGCCAGCCGACCAGGCCGGGCGCGCCGTCGGGGGTGCGGGCGGTGACCAGCGCGGCCAGCCAGGACCGGAACGCGGCGGGGTCGGCGGCCAGGTCGCCCAGCGGCAGTGGCACCAGCCCGGGGGTCAGCCCCAGCAGGCCGGGCAGGTTCGCCGCGACCAGGTGCACCGGGCCGGGCACGCCGTCGCCCACTTCGGCCAGCACGTACCGCAGCAGCGCGGTGACCAGCAGGGCGAGCTGGGAGCTGTCGGCGGCCGGGTCCAGCACCAGCGGCTCGGTGGTGCCGGGCAGGCCGCGGACGGTGACGGTGACCCGGCTCAGCCCCTCGTCCGGCGGGGCGACCAGCAGGACGGCGGCCTCCACGCTGGCCCCGGTGTCGCCGAGCGGCGCCCGGGCCCGCAGCCGGATCGGGTGGTTCCGGCTGGCCGCGACCGCGGTGACCGCGCCGCCGGTGGCCACCAGCAGGTCCAGCCGCGCGGTGACGGCGGGGCCGCCGTCGACCGGGCCGGCCTCGGCCGCGATCGCCAGGGTCAACGGGGCGGACGCGGCCACCCCGGTGCGTTCGACGACCAGGTAGACCTGCCCCTTGCCGCCCTCCTCCAGCAGCGGCACGTGCCGGGCGACCCGGCCAAGCTGGCCGGCCGGGTCGGTCGGGAAGCGCGGCTGCGCCGCGGGCAGCAGGCCCTCGATGGCGCGTACCAGCGCGGCGCGCTGCACGTCGTTGGCGACCAGCCTGCCGACCCGGGTCCACGGGTCGGCGAAGAACTCCTCGACCAGCCGGACGCCGCCGCCGGACGGCGCCAGCAGGCCCAGTGCGATGCCGAGGTCCTCGACCTCGGCGGGAATGCCGTCAACGTTGATCATGGCCCCACCCACCCCGCGAAGCTCCCAGGCTCGGGATCGAGCCCGACCCAGCTGTTGGTCTCGGTGTCGAACTGGTCGCGCAGGCGCAGGATCCGGAGGTCCCGGACGTCCTTGCCGTTGAGCTTTCGCTCATTGAGGTAGTTGATCTGGAAGAGGCGCAGCCACGGGGCGCGCAACGGGCCGGAGGTGCCCTCGTCGAAGGGCCGCAGCTCGGTCCGCATCGGCTCGGCCATCCGCGCGATCGCCTTCTCGGTACGGGCGACCGCCCGGTCGATCGCCGCGGTCACCGCGTACGGCTCGTTGATGTGCTGGTCGAGCATCAGAGCCGCGGCGAACTCGGAGGTGACGAAGTCCCGGATCCGCAACGCCTGCCCGCGCACGGTCAGCGTGGCGCCATCCTTCGGCTGGCGGGCCAGCCGCTCGAAGCGCCACACCGCCGTCCACACCTGCACCAGGTCGTACGGCACCGAACACAACGCGGCGAGCCGGACCCGACCGCACCATTCCGGCGCGATGGTGAAAACCTTGCCCTGCCCCGTGGCGCCGAAGAAGGCGTGCCGGGGCAGGACCGCCCCGGGCGATTGGGGCGGCTCGGGCAGGCGGCGGCGACCGCCGCCGGGTGGGACGTCAAACAAGGTCGCGTACCGCGGCGCGTAGTCCTTGCCCTGGTGCGGCGTCCCGTCCGCGGCGAACGCCTCCGGGTTGGCGGCCCGCACCTGTGCCGGGTCGGCGACCTCGGCCCCGGCCTCCTTCTCGTCGGCTCCCCGCCATGACAGTTCGACCTGGAGTCCGTACATGCCGAAGAAGAGGTCGTAGTGGTCGGGTGCGGCCCACTTGAACCGGGCCAGCAGCACCGGCAGCTCCTGGTTGGCGTGCGCCGACCACTGCTGGATGCCGGTGGAGAGAGTGGCATTGTCGGCGCCCCGGGACCCGTCGAGCCGGCCCTCGTTCGGGGCGATCAGCTCGACGATCCGCAGCCGGGCCTGCTCGTGCGGCGCGTCGAGGCCGATCGTGGCGGCCTGCGCCCGGATGAACGCGCCCGGGTCCAGCCGACCCGCGTAGGCCGGGCCGGTCCACACCGTCTTGTTCTTCTGGACGTGGCTGTCGGTGACGCCGACGCAGAGGTCCCGGCCGAGGACCATGGTGTGCCGGCCGCCGGGGTTCTCGGTGGGCTCCTTCCAGGGCGACCGCAGACCCTGCGGTGCCGGCTTCTTCCCCTTCACCGGCGGCGCCGGCGGGACCGGCGGCAGCTCGTCGGGGACCACCGTCGGGCCGATCACGTCCGGCGGCTGCCACTGCCCCGAGCCGGTGCGGGTCAGGCCGAGCGCCGGCCCGAGGGCGTCCCGGGCGTCCTCGGCGTCGCCGTCGTCGGCGGGGCCGACGATCGCCCACAGTCGCCGCAGCAGGGCGTGCCCGGCGGTCACTCCGGCCAGGGTCGCCAGCTCCCAGCCGGCCAGCCGGCCGACGAGGGTGGCGGCCAGTTCCACGGCGTCGTCCGGATCGTCGGCCCGCACCTGGCGCAGGACCTCGACGATCCGGAACACCGCCTCGAACGGGTTGCCGATCAGGTCCCGCTCGACGTCGTCGGCCACCTCGTCGAGGTCCCGGCCGGCCAGCCCGGCGGCCACCGCTCGGCTCAGCGCGGCCGGGTCGGGCAGCGGCAGGTGCTGGGCGGGCTCGTCCAGCGAGATGCCGAGGCCGACCGAGAGGCCGTCGGCCCAGCCGGCGACGGTGTCCCAGTCGGTCACCCACTGCGCGCCGCCGCCCGCTATCTCCACCGGCACCGGCAGCCACAGCCCGGTACGCCAGGCCGCCGGGCCGCCGAGCGTGGCCAGGTAGTCCCGGTTCCACGCCCACAGCGCCCGGGCCACCCGCATCTCGTCGTACGGCGTGGCATCCGGGGCACCGGCCGGCTTGATGGTCTTGAGCAGCCAGTACGCGGTGCCACGCAACGTCGCTCCCGGCCCCAGGAACAGCGACAGCGTGGGACGCTGCGCGGGTGTGCGCCGGCCGCCGACGGCGTTCTGCAGGGTGCCGGCCACGGTGGTCGATGCGCCGGCGACCGAACCGGCAGGCACCCGCAACAGCACGTTGTAGGTCATGGGTGGTGTGGCACCGGGATGGTCGGTCACCAGGCCGGCGGCGGCCACCGCCTCCGCGACGGCGGTCACGACTCGTCCACCCGGCGGCCAGCCCGCCGTACACGCGAATCCATTGTCCCCCCTCGGTTCCCGCCCTCACCGACAGGTTCGGCGCGGGAGTTGCCGGGAGGCTACGGATGGTCGACCGCGAAACTCTGTCGCCCTTCGGACGCTACGGTCCGTGCCGGCGGGGGAACGAACCGAAGCGACAGCCGCCCTCCACCGTTGAGCCGCTCCGGCCGCCCGACTGGTTGACCCGGTCAATCAGTCACGGTGGACAACCGTTGACTGTGCACTCAATCGAACGCCGGACCGCATCGATGGAACGCCTGCCGCGGTGGACACCTTCGACCGGGACGGCCGTCGATCGGCGACCGGCGGACGCCGGTCGGGCAGTCGTGCTGCGGAAAGGCGACTCATCCCTTGCCGGTGTGCCGCCGCGATCCCGAAGGTTTGCCCCACGACGCCAGTCACCCGACGGCGATCTCCCGTGCCCGCGGCCGCGGCCGGCCCACGGGCGCCGCGGGCCGGCCGGCGACGACCGGAAGGGGGGACCACTGATGGACACCGCCAGCATCGACACCGAGTACCTGGTGGCCACGTTCGAGGAGGACGACGACCCGGAGGCCCTGATCGGCGACGCCGTCGACGTCGACCTCCTGGCCGCGTTGGAAGAGGAGGAGTGAGGATGGGCACCCACCTGGCCCCGACGCTCCACGTCCTGCGGGAGGAGATCAACACCCGCTGGCCGCACCGCGACAAGGCCTCCGACGGGTGGATCGGCGACGCGGCCCACCAGGCCCGCCGGTCCGACCACAACCCGGACAGCGACGACCGCTCGGTCAACGCGGCCGACTTCGACATCGACGGGATCGACCCGCTGCTGGTCGTCCGGCAGTGCATCGAACACCCGTCAACCCAGTACGTCATCTTCAACCGGACGATCTGGAGCCGCACCCGCGACTTCCGGGCCGCCCGCTACACCGGGTCGAACCCGCACACCAAGCACCTGCACGTCAGCGTCAGCCACTCCCGCGCGCTGGAGGACAGCCTCCGGCCGTGGGGCATCGCCACCGCCCGCGCCGCCAAGCTCGGTGACCGGGTCCTGAAGGCCGGCTGCAAGGGCAGCGACGTGCGGGAGCTGCAGACGCTGGCCAACCGGCTGGGCGCCGGGCTCACCGTCGACGGCGCGTTCGGTCCCCGGACCACCGCCTGGGTCCGGTCCTTCCAGAAGTCGCGCAAGCTCGCCGTCGACGCGCTCGTCGGGCCGAAGACCCTCGCCGCGCTGCGCGCCGCCACCAAACCGCCGGCCCCCAAGCCGGGGCCCGGCCGGACACCCGGATCCCGCACCGTCCGCACCGGCAGCACCGGCGAGGACGTCGCGTACGTCAAGCGGTTCATCGGCGCCCGCCGCTGCGGCCCGCCCGGCGACCGGTTCGACGCCGCGACCGAATCCGGGGTCCGCTGGTACCAGCGGATGCGGGGGCTGACCGACGACGGCATCGTCGGCCGGCTCACCTGGGCCGAGATGGGCGTCCGGGTCACCTACTGAACCAGGCGGGCGGGTGACCGGTCACCCGCCCGCGCCAACCCGGCCGCCGGGACGCCCGACGACCGCCAGGAACACACCGAACGATCGGACATGTCCGGACGCGGCATTGCCGCGACGGGCGGGGCGGGGAGCTGATGACCCAGACCGTGAGCGAACCGGGCGTGCGGGAAGCCGTCCTCGACAGCGTGGGGACGCAACGGCCGGAGCAGGTGGCGGTCACCCGACACCCGACCACCCGGGTGCCGCACCACCTGCTCCTCACCGGGCTGTACGAAGCCGTGGACGAGCTCGTCCCGTACGCGCTGGAGCTGCGGCCGGTGCGCGGGCGCCTGTACGCCTGGGCGAACCCGCCCGCCGATGCGCCGGCGCCGTCGGCCGCCACCATGACACGGCGGGTACGTGGCGTCGATCTGGCCTGGGTGATGGTGGTGACGCTCGGGCCGACCCTGCGCCAGCTGGCCGACCTCGCCCGGCCCGGCCGCTACCTGCCCCCTTTCCAGCTGCAGCTGTGCAACCTGCTCAACCAGGCCCGGCGGGCGTACTGCGCCGCGATCGCCGCGGCCCTCGACGCCGCACCAGCGCATCGGATCGAGGCCCTGCAGAACGAGGGCGACCGGCTCGTGCACGACTTCTCGACCAGGATGCCGCTGCTCTACCTGCACGACAGCAAGGGCCTGGCCGGCACGGTCCGGGAGCTGGCCGACCAGGTCGCCGAGCTGGTCGCGCTGCGGGCCGAGCGGGAATCCGACGCGCTGCCCGAGCGCGCCGCGGACGCCGAGACCGGCGTCGGCATGACCGACCCGGGCCAGGAGTGGTTCCTGCGGCGCCGGCTGCTGGCCGACCTGCAGAGCGTGCGCGACTACCCGTTCCACGACTACATGCAGCCGTACCTGCGGTTCAGCCAGCGGCTGAGCGGGATCAGCCTCGCGGTGCAGATCCTGTTCGTACGCGAGCAGCTGTCCTGGCTCGCCGACCAGCCGCTGCTGCCCAGCGACGCCGCCGACCGGGCGGACGGCTACGTGGTCGAGCTCGCCTCGGCCCTCACCCACGTCGAGCAGAGCATCCTCCTGCACAAGCAGGGCAGATACGTCGAGGCGGCGGACGCGGAGCGGCTGGCCCGCGCCGTGCTGGCCACCGTCACCGGGCGGCCGCAGTACCGGGAGGATTTCCAGGACCTCACCGACACCGTCGAGCTGCACCGGACGGCCAAGGCGGTCGCCGCCGCCGTGGCGATCGGCGTCGCCACCGCCATCACGGCCGGCGCCGTGGGCGCCGCCGCCGGCGTGGCGCTGGCCGCCGTCGTCGACACCACCACCGTGTTCGGCGCCCTCGTCGTCTCGGCGGGCGTGGTCACCACCCGCCTGATGTGGGAGACGCTCGTCGCCCGCAGCGGATCGGAGCTGCTGCTCGGGCCGCAGTCGATCACCTCGTCGTCGTTCCAGGAGGACCTCGCCTGGCAGGCACTGCAGACCGCGGTCGTCCGGGTCGTGCTCTCCGGCGCCGGCGACATCTTCAAGGCCATCGCCCGGTCGGGCGACCGGGCCGAGCAGGCTGCCCGGCTGGCCGTCGAGCAGATCACCACCTTCGGCTTCGGCGAGGTGCAGCACCTGGTCAGGACGGGCGAGCTGCGCGGCCTGCGGGACAGCGTCGTTGCCGCCGTGACGCAGGCCGCCACCACCGGCACGATCATGGTCGGCGGTCTGCTGGCGACGAGGTTCATCGACCGGCTCGGCGACGCCCGGGGCGCGCTCAGCGTCGACGGGGAGCGGCGGCTACAGGAGCTGGAGGCCGAACGCGCCCAGGTCGCCCAGGACTTCGCCGCCGTCCGCGACGGCACGGCCACCCCGGAGCAGTTCCAGGCCTGGGCCGGCCGCGCCGCGAACGCCTGGAACGGGCTCGTCAAGCTCGTCGACGAGATGGCCCCGGGGCCGGAACGCGACGCCGCCCAGCTCCGGCTCGCTGCGGCCAAGGGCGAGATCGAGCTGCGGCTGGCCGAGGCGGGCATCAGCGCCACCCTGACCTGGCCGGACGCCGTACCCACCTTCGAGGGCCTGCTGCCCGGCCTGGTGGCCTTCAGCGAGGACGGCCGGCCGGTGCTCGACGCCACCTACCCGCCCGGCAGCCGGAAGCCCACGGACATCACGGACGCCGTGCTCGTCCCCGGCTCCGGCGGCCGGCGACTGCTCCTGCTGCCCGAGGGCGACCTGCCGGCGCGACCGGCGCCCCCGGAGCGGCTGGCCCACGTGCCCGAGGTGGGCCGGCGACCCGGAACCCCGCCCGAGCCGGTGGTGCTGCCCGGCGCGGCCACGGTGGGGTTGGCGCTGCTGCAGGCCGCCTACAACGCGGAGAACGCGGCGGCCATGCTCGCACAGGCGGCCAAGGGGCGGGAGGCGTTCCTGAGCCTGCTCGCGCACCCGGACCTGGCCAGCGTCGGAAAGATCCAGGCTCGGACGACGTCCCTGAACGGCCTGGCGTCGCATCCGGAATCGATCGCGTTCGGCCGGCGGTGGGGCCCGTTGCTCGCGCTGCGGCTACGCGGCCTGGGCACGGTCGGGATCGACGACGTGCTCCTGCGGGCCGAGGCGTTGCTGGAGCAGACCCCGGAGGCGGACCGGCCGGCACTGATCGACCGGCTGATGAAACGGAACGGCGACAAACTGCGCCGGGAGCTGGAGCTGATTCCGCCGCTGCGCCGGCCCCGCCGGACCATCACCCCGGGCAACCTCGGCATCGACCGCAGCCACCCCAGCTGGCACGCCCTCGCCGCCGAGGTCGCCCGCCACCACCCCGACCTGACGCCGGAGCAGCGCGCCACGATGACCGACTGCCGGCAGATCATCGAGGTCGCCGAGTCCGGCGCGTTCGACCGGTACGTACCGTCGACCCGGCTCGGCATCATCGACGCGTTCGAGCGTCGGATGGTCGACGGGCAGATCCGCGTCCCGGCACTGACCGCCGTGGCGAACCGGATGCGGGGCCGCCTCGCCGAGCACGTCTTCCTCGGGCCGCTGCCCATCCAGCAGCAGACCATGTGGTACCTCGGCGCGCGGACCAACACCTGGCTGACCGGGCGGTCCAACCTCGACGGCCACTGGACGATCGGCGACGTCCGGGGATTCCTGGAGCTGAAGTCCGACGACATCCACCTGCAGACCGCCACGGAGCAGCAGGCCACCGCCCGGTTGTACCTGCAGCACGCGCTCGGCGACTTCGAGAACATCCCGGCGAACTCGCACTACCACCTGTGGTTCATCCGGGACCCGGGGGCGGAGGGACGGCAGCGGATGCTGTCCATCCTCCTGCCGAGCGGCGGAAAGATCACCGGGGTGCACTTCGGGCCGCAGCCACCGGCCGCGGTGCCGCAACGGTGAGCACCGGGCGCCTCGCCGCCGTCGCGCCGGCCTCCTTCCGGCGGCGCCGAGGTGGCGAGCCGCCCGGTCAGCGCCGCGTCACTGTTCCGCCGCGGTGGGACGAGCCGCCTGCGCGGCCAGCTTCTTCGGGGCGAGCCGGCAGTAGCTCTCGGTGAGCAGCTCACCGACCTCGTCCCAGTCGACGCCGTCGTCGAGGACCATGCCCAGCACGTCGGCGCCCCAGTCGGGCTTGAAGAACGGGTAGCCGCCGGCGGCCAGCGCGTGCACCTCGTCGACCGGCGCCCGGAAGGTCAGCACGCAGGTCGGCTCGTCGGTGGCGGCGGCCCGCGCGTACGCCATCTGGTGGTCGGGGTCGACGGTGAGCACGTGGGCGAAGGTGCGCTTGCGGACCCGCCACCGGACGCCCACCCACGCCGGTTCCTCGTAGGTCTCCGGCAGCTCGCGACAGATCGGTCGGAGCCGGTCGAGGAACTCGGGCGGGACGTCGGCGGGAGCGCTCACGCGAGGCACGCTAACCCGCCCCCCTGACACTTCCGGCGTCCCCTTCGCCGGCCGACCGCCGCCCCGCTCGACAAGGCCCGGCGCGAAGACTGCACTTCCGCAGGAAGCGGGCCCTGCGTGCTGGTTACGGGCCGCTGGTCGCCTCGCCGGACGATTCGGCGTGTGCGCGCTCTCCGTCCTGGTCGAACATGGTGAGGATTTCGACCGGCCCGCCCAGCGCGCCGATGGAATGCGGAATCATGGTGGAGAACTCCGCCGCCTCGCCCGCACCGACCGCGATCTGCCGCTCGCCGAGGTGCAGCACCACGGTGCCGCTGAGCACCGTGAACCATTCCCGCCCGGGGTGAACGGCCAGGTGTCCGGGGCCGGTGCGCCGTTCGGGCGTGATCCGCATCTTGGCCACCAGGCGGCCACCGTGCTGCGCCGCGTCGCGCGACAGCACCCACGTGGTCAAGCCGGGTTCCTGGTGCTGCACCGGCCGGATGATGACGTCGGCGTCATCGACGGGCTCCACGAGATGATCGATGGTGGTGCCCAGCGCCCGGGCGAGCGCGACGAGCTGGTCAAGGTCGATACGGCGGTTGCCCGTCTCTATCCGGCTCAGCGTCGACGGACTGATGTGGCACCGAGCGGCGAGCGAGTCGAGGCTCCATCCGCGGGCCTGCCGCAGTCCGCGGATGCGTTGGCGCACAACCTCTGACAGATCGACTTCTGACACAGCTGCCAGGATACGACTCCTTGCCAAAACTGCAAGGAGGGTTGCCGATATCGCAGCAACCCGTACCGTTGGCGCGACGGCAACAGCACCGTTGCCGTTCCGTCCCGTACAACTTCGGCAGGAGCTGAGCGATGAGCAAGCCTCACGGCCAGCACGGATCACCGCACGCGGACCACCCCGCGTTCGGCCCGCAGTGGTGGGAGCACCACTACCAGGAGCACGCGGCGAAACACGACTCGCCGAGCCCTCAGCTGGTGGCCGAGGTGACCGCCCTTCCCGCCGGGTCGGCGCTCGACGCGGGCTGCGGACGTGGAACCGACGCGCTCTGGCTGGCCCGGCAGGGTTGGCAGGTGACAGCGGTCGACGTCTCACCGACGGCGGTCAGCAACGCCAAGGACTTCGCCGTGCTCCACGAACCTGACATCGCAGCACGCATCTCCTGGGTCGTGGCCGACCTGACAACCTGGCAACCGCCGAAGCAGTACGACCTGGTGGTGAGCCAGTACGTCCACCCCACCATGCCGTTCAGCGAGTTCGTGGCCCGCCTGGCCCAGGCTGTCGCGCCCGATGGAACGCTCCTCATCGTCGGCCACGATCATGCCGATGAGCACTCGGCGGCCCACGCCCCCGACCAGGCCTCGATCGGTATCGACGGCGTCACCGGTTCGCTGAGCAGGGAGTTGTGGGATGTCGACGTAGCGGAGTCCCGAATCCGCCACCTCGGGCACGGCTCGACACGGATGAGCATCCACGACCTGGTCGTCAGAGCCCATCGCAAGCCGATGTGAAAAGCGGCCACTCAGGCAGCTCCGGCCAGACCGCGCAGAGCCAGGCCCGACGAGCCACAGCCCGCGAGCGCAGGTCCAGCCCGTCGAAGAAGCGGGCGATCTGCTCCGGGGTGCGCACGCGCATCGCTGCGGCGCCGCCGGCGTTCCGCATCTCCACCGCCCGGTCGACCGCCTCGGGGCTCACCTCCCGGGTCGGGTGCGACACGGCCAGGTAGCTGCCGGCGGGCAGCGCGTCCATCAGGCGACGGACGACCGCGATGGCCTCGCCGTCGTCGACGACGAAGTTCAGGATGCCCAGCAGCATGACCGCCACCGGCTGGCTGAAGTCGAGGGTGCGCCGAGGGATGCTCCTCGTCCCGAGGGCTGGGCAGGCGTAACGCGATCGGCCGCCGCGCACGCTTTCCGAATGACGGCATGATCAGCTTTTGGTCACCGCCCGATCGGGGAGGAACAATCCGAGACAGCACGCAGGACGCACCAGCGGGCCGCACGCCCGTCCGGGACACCGGCGGCGCGGGCCGGGCGACCGGAGGATCACATGCAGGGTGAGCTGCAACGCATCGTCGACGCACTCGCCGCCCACGCCGGCCGCCCGGCGTTGATCGAGGACCGGCGGCAGCGGGTCGTGGTCTACAGCGAGCACACCGGCGTGATGGACGACGTGCGCAAGGCGTCGATCCTGCGCCGGCAGACCACGCCCGAGGTGATGGCCTGGTTCCGCGACGTCGGCATCATGGAGGCGCGGGAGCCGGTACGCACGCCGGCGTCGGAGGAGCTCGACCTGATGCCGCGGGTCTGCGTGCCGATCCGGCACCAGGACCTGCTGCTCGGCTTCG
Organism: Micromonospora sp. LZ34; assembly: GCF_052981855.1. Lineage (NCBI taxonomy): Bacteria > Bacillati > Actinomycetota > Actinomycetes > Micromonosporales > Micromonosporaceae > Micromonospora > Micromonospora sp. LZ34. The sequence goes on along the minus strand of NZ_JBRIQN010000014.1, from coordinate 52,934 downwards.
TCTGGTTCATCGATCCCGACGGCACCATGGCCGACGCGGACCTCGAGGCCACCGGCCTGGTGAGCGAGCTGTCCCTGGCGCTGTACCGGGAGAACCTGCTCGGCGAGCTGGCCTCCCAGCGCGAGACCGAGGCGGCGCGCACCCTGCTCGCCGAGAGCGAGGCGACGCGGGACCGGTCGGTGCGGGCGCTTCGGGAGGCCGGCCTGATCGCCGGCGAAGGACCGGCCACCGCGCTCGTCGCGCAGCTGGTGACGGCCGGCCAGCCGCCCGACGAGGTCGCCCGGCTGGCGTTGGAGCAGGCGCTGGTGACCACCCGCCGCTGGATCGGGACCCGGGAGGCGTTGCACGTGGTCCGCGACGACCACGGGGTGCTGCTGCTCTGCGGCGGTCGGGTCGCCGGGCGGCCCTCCCCCGAGGCCGCCGCCAAGCTCCTCGACGACAACCTGCGCCAGGCCACCCGCGGGCTGGCCGCCGTCGAGCGCACGGTCGTGGGGATCGGCCAGGCCCGCGCCGGGCTGGTCGACGCCGTCGGGTCGTACGGGGAGGCGCTGCGCTCCGCCCGGGTGGGCGTACGGCTGCCCGCCCTCGGCCGGGTGGTCTCCTGGTCGGGGCTGGGCATCTACCGGGTGCTGTCCCGACTGGACAGCGAGCAGCTCGACATCTCCGACGTGCACCCCGGGCTGGAGCGGCTGCTGCGCGAGCAGTCGAACCCGGTGCTGCTGGAGACGCTGGAACGCTACCTGGACCTGGCCGGCAACGCCCACGCCACCGCCGAGCAGCTGCGGCTGCACCGCACCACCCTCTACTACCGGCTGCAACGGATCGAGGAACTCGCCGAGACTGACCTCAAGGACGGCAACGAGCGGCTCTGCCTGCACCTGGCGCTGAAGCTCGGGCGGCTCACCGGCCGCTACCGGCCGGACGGCTGACCTTCGCCGGCCGGACGTTCCGGCGGCGATGCCGGGGCGCCGGCCACGCACTTCGGCCTGCGATTGCCGAACGCTTTCCGCCGCCACGCCGTCGCCGACCAGCCGACCGGCGGGTGCCTCGGGCGGGGCGCCGGTGGCCGGCGCCCCGCCCGAGCGTTGCTACAGGCCGGCGGCGACCGCGGCGGCGCGGCCGCCGACCACCGGCAGCTCGATCCGGCTGCGGTCGAAGTGCACGGTGATCTCGGCCTGGTTCTGCTTGGCCCGGCTGGTGTAGCCGGAGTACGAGCCGAGCAGCACCACACCGATCTGGTGGCCGGCCTCGAAGACGTAGTCCTCGGGGAGCAGCCGCACGTCGACGGCGTTCTTCTCTCCGGGCACCAGCGGCGTCGACGCGGTCAGCGAGCCGAGGTTCAGGCCGTCGAGGATGCCCTTGGTGACGAGTTCCTGGGGGTTGCTGGCCACCGTCTTCTCGGTCTGCCGGTAGCAGGCCTCCTCGGCGTGCCCACCCCAGGTGGCCGTCCCGCCCCAGCAGTCCTCGCCGGTCAGCGTCCGGATGCCGTCACCAGAGGTGCTGAACCGCGGCCGGGTGCCGTAGTCGACGAGCAGCCCGGCGAAGCTGGTGTCCACGCCGTCGACCGAGGCGTTGATCTTGACGATCGGCGAGCCGGAGATGTGCAGCGGCGCCTGCAGCGGCCGGGACAGGAAGACCAGCCGGTTCTCGGTGTTCGCCTGCGGGTCAGACGGGTGCCGGATGGCGTTGGTCTGGCTCATCGACGGGGTGTCCCGGAAGCTCACCCGGGCGTTGCCGGGGTGCGGACGCACGGACAGTCCGCCGGCCGCGCCCTCGGCGCCGGGCTGGAGGAACACCTGGGTCGGCTCGGCCTCGGGCAGCGGCCAGCCGGAGTGGGTCTCCCAGACGTCCGGCGCCCGCTCGATGTCGACCATCGGCTCGGCCATGATGCCGTTGTCGATGCCGTGCAGCCAGAAGTCGAACCACCGGTGCAGGGTGTCGACCCACTCTCCCCGGCGGAAGTCGAACGGATCCACGTGCCCGGTGCCGGTCAGCCACAGCTTGCGCGGCACGTTCGCCTCGGCCAGCGCGTTCCACCAGGTGCTGAAGTGGTCCGGCCGGACGTTGTTGTCGTTGATGCCGTGCACGACGAAGACGCTGGCGCGCACCTGGCCGGCGAGGGGGACGTAGTCCCGCTCCGCCCAGAAGTCGTTGTAGTCGCCGGTGACGTCGTCGACCTGTTGGCCCAGCCGGTCCCGCACCGGCGCGCAGTACGCCCGCCGGCCCGGGTTGGTGACCGTGTTGGCCAGGCTGCCGGAGTAGTTGTTGGCCCGGGTGACCAGGCCGCCGCTGCGCGAGTAGTCGTACCAGCTGGAGATGGCCGAGATCGGCACGATGGTGGCGAGCCCGTCCACCCCGCTGGCCGCGGCCGCGTTCGCGAGCGTGCCGTCGTACGACTTGCCGATCATGCCGGTCCGGCCGTTGTGCCAGTCGGCGACGACCTCGCGACCCGCCGCGTCCCGCCCCGGCCGCCGGCCGTTGAGCCAGTCGATCGCGGTCGGCGCGCTGACGTTGTCGGCCTGCCCGCCGGTGACCGGGCAACCGGTCGAGTTGTTGGTGCCGATCATGTCCAGCAGGACCACCGCGTAGCCGCGCGGCACGAAGTAGTTGTCGTAGAACAGCGGCCACTGGTCGTTCAGGCCATCACCGTCGAGGTCGGCCTTGCACTCCCCCTCGTTGCCGCGGCAGACCGTGGAGTAGTACGGGCTGGCATCCATCACCACCGGTACGCGCAGGCCGTCGTCGCTGGCCCGGGGCCGGATGATGTCCATCGCCACCACGTCGGCCGCCCCGTCGGCGTCGGTGTCGACATCGGAGGTGACGAAGACCCGCTCGCGGATCGCGTCGTCGTATCCGAACACCGGCTGGGTCACCCCGCTCTCGACGACCGGCCCGAGGCGCTCGGCCACGGGCTGCGCCGTCGCGGTGGCCGCCGGCAGGGCGACGGCCGTGGCCGCCACGACCACCACCGCCGCCCGCCACCAGTTTCTCGTGCTTCGCATCGTGCTCCTCCCTCTCCGGCACCGGCCGTGGCCGCCACGCCCGGTCCGGACGCGCTCACCGTGAGCACGGCGCTGTGATCGAACCCTACGAATGGGCCCGCGACCGGTCATCGGACACGTGTGGGAGGTGCTCGGCGATGCCTCCTACGTCTGTCGCAGGCGACGCCGCCGCGCCGCCCCGCCCGGCGCCCGTCCCACCCCGCGCCGGCGGCGTCCGCGCGGCTCCGCCGGGTACGACAGGCGTAGGAGGCGGCGGCACGCGATTCCAACAGGTGCCCGATGTTTCGACGGCCGGACGGCCCATAGGTTCGGCGACGTGCGGTTGACGGGTCGCGCCACGGTCCCGCGGATCATCGGGCGTTTCGTGGTGCCGGCCCTGTTCGCGGCGGTGTTCGCCGCCCCGCTCTGGTTCATGGTGGTCGGTTCGCTGCGGCCGGCCGGCCTACCCCCGCCGCGGACGCTGGAACTCCTTCCGCCCGAGCCGACGCTGGCCGCCTACACCCGGCTGCCGGAGCTGATCCCGCTCTTCCGCTACCTGGCGAACTCGGCGCTGGTGGTGGCGCTGGCGGTGCCGCTGACCGTCGCGGTCGCCTCGCTGACCGGCTTCGGGCTGCGGCTGCTCACCCCGACCGCCCGCCGGCGGGTGGTGCTCGGCCTGCTGGCGGTGCTGCTGGTGCCCGTCACCGCGGTGTGGGCCACCCGCTTCGAGCTGTTCCGGCTGGCCGGCGTGGTCGACACGTACGTACCCCTGCTGGCCCCGGCGGCGCTCGCCGGCAGCCCGTTCCTGGTGCTGCTCTACGCCTGGAGCTTCGGCGGCGTACCCGACAGCCAGCTCTGGGCGGCCCGGCTGGAGGGCGCGAGGTGGCTCACGGTCTGGCGCCGGGTGGCCCTGCCCCAGGTCCGCCCGGCGACCCTCGCGGTGGCGGTGCTCGCCTTCACCTTCCACTGGGCGAACTTCATCGACCCGCTGCTGTACCTGCACCGCGGCGACCGGTACACCTACCCGCTCGGGCTGCAGTTCCTGCGTCTGCTGAACCCCACCGACTGGCCGCTGCTGATGGCCGGGTGCGTCGTCGCGACCGTGCCGTGCGTGCTGGTGTTCCTACTGGCGCAGCGGGTGCTGTTGAACGACGATCCACTGGCCGCACTGAGATCTGGAGGACGCAGGTGACGAACACCCGGGTACGACGGTGGGTGGGCCTGGTCATGGCCGCCCTGCTGGTCGGCTGGGCCGCCGGCTGCGGCGGCGACGGTGACCGGGCCGAGGGCGCGGCGGGCATCACCGTCGTGCTGTTCGGCGACGCCGAGGAGGTGGCCGGCTACCGCACCATGGTCACCGCCTTCGAGCAGGCCAACCGCGACGTCGACGTCAACCTCTCGCCGGTGGCCAGCCAGGACGAGCTGATGGCCCGGCTGACCACCTCGTTCGCCGGCGGCAAGCCGCCGGACGTGTTCCTGCTCAACTACCGCCGCTACGGCCAGTTCGCCGCCCAGGGCGCGATCGAGCCGGCCCAGTCCTACCTGGACCGCAGCACGGTGCTCAAGGAGAGCGACTTCAGCCCGCGGGCGCTGGACGCCTTCCGGTTCGACGGCCAGGCGCTGACCTGCCTGCCGCAGAACCTCTCCTCCCTGGTCGTCTACTACAACGCCGACCTGTTCGCCGCCGCCGGCGTACCGCTGCCCGAGGCCGGCTGGACCTGGGACGACTTCCTCGCCGCCGCCCGCGCGCTGACCCGCGACGGCCGCTACGGGCTGGGCGTGGAGCCGTCGGTGCCCCGGCTCGCGCCGTTCGTCTGGTCCAACCGCGGCGAACTCGTCGACGACCCGAACCGGCCCACCAGGCTGACCCTCACCGGCGACCCGGCCACCCGGAAGGCCGTCGACTGGTTCCTCGACCTGCAACTCAAGCACCACGTGGTGCCACCGGACGCCGAGGAGCAGAGCGAGTCGAGCGAGGCCCGGTTCCTGCGCGGCACGCTGGGCATGTACCTGAACAGCCGGGTGGCCGTGCCGACGCTGCGCACCATCAAGGGTTTCACCTGGGACGTGGCGCCGCTGCCGGTCGCGCCGGGCGGGGTGCCCGCGTCGATCCTGCACAGCGACGCGTACTGCATGAGCGCCGGGCTGCCCGACCACGGCGACGCCTGGCGGTTCATCGAGTTCGCCATGGGTCCGGACGGGCAGCGGATCCTCGCCGAGTCCGGCCGCACCGTCCCGTCCCGGCTCGACGTCGCCAACTCCCCCGTCTTCCTGGACCCGGCCGCCCCGCCGAAGTCGTCGCGGGTCTACCTGGACGCCGAGCCGCACCTGCGGGCCACTCCGCGCACCGCCACCTGGTCCCGGGTGGAGAAGGAGACGGGCACCCAGCTCGAGGAACTCTTCTACGGCCGGATCGACCGCGAGGAGGGGCTGCGCCGGCTGGAGGAGCAGAGCCGGCAGCTGTTCGCCCTGCCGGTCGGAGGGGGTTGATGAGCGGGCGCGGCGCGATCCGGCTGGAGGAACTGACCAAGTCGTACGGGCGGACCACCGCCCTCGACGGGATCGACCTGGACGTACGGGCCGGTGAGCTGCTCACCCTGGTCGGGCCGTCCGGCTCGGGGAAGTCGACGGTGCTGCGGCTGATCGCCGGCCTGGACCGGCCGGACCGCGGCCGGGTCGTCGTCGACGGCCAGGACGTCGCCTCGGTGCCGCCACACCGGCGGGCCGTGGCGATGGTCTTCCAGGACTACGCGCTCTATCCACACCTGACGGTGCTCGGCAACCTGACCTTCGGGCTGCGGGTACGCCGGGTGCCCCGCGCCGAGGCCGACCGGCGGGCCCGGGCGGCGGCCGACCGGCTCGGCATCGCCGACCTGCTCGACCGCCACCCCGACCAGATGTCCGGCGGGCAGCGGCAGCGGGTTGCCCTGGCCCGCGCCCTGCTCCGCGAGCCCAGCGTCTACCTGCTCGACGAGCCGCTCGCCAGCCTGGACGCGCCGCTGCGCTTCGCCACCCGCGCCGACCTGCTCGGCCTGCACCGCGACCTGGGCACCACCACCATCCACGTCACCCACGACCAGGCCGAGGCGATGACCCTCGGCGACCGGGTGGCCGTGCTGGACCGCGGCCGGGTCCGCCAGATCGGGCCGCCGCAGCAGGTCTACGACGAACCCGCCGACACCTTCGTGGCCGGCTTCCTGGGCAGCCCGCCGATGAACCTGGTGCCCGGCGGCGGGGTGCTCGGCGGCCCGGCCGGGCTGACCCTGGGCGTACGCGCGGAGGACCTGGCGCTCGACCCGGAGGGGCCGGTGGAGGCCACCGTCGGCGCGGTGGAGGCGCTCGGCAGCGAGGCCGTGCTGCTGACCCGGTGTTCCGACGGCACCCGGCTGACCGTGCGCACCGGACCCCGGCCCGGGGTACGCCCGGGTGAGAAGGTGCGGCTGCGCCCCGACCCGGACCGGATCCACCGCTTCGACGCCGAAACCGGCCGGCGCCGATGACCCGCGGCTCCAACCGCCGGCCGCTGACCGGCTGGGCGTTCCTCGCCCCGTACGCCCTGGCGGTCGCGCTGCTGGTCGCGCTGCCGGCTCTGCTCAACGTCGGGTACGCCTTCACCGACCACACCGGACTCACCCGGGACCCGCGGTTCGTGGGCCTGGCCAACGTCCGCCGCCTGCTCGACGACGGTTTCCTGCTGGACAGTCTGCGGGCGTCCCTGCTGCACGTGGCGCTGGCGGTGCCGGTGCGGCTGCTCGCGGCGGTGGGGCTGGGGCTGCTGCTCGCCGCGCCGCGCCCGGGCGGGCGGTGGTTCCGGGTGGCGGTCTACCTGCCGACCGTCGTCCCCGACGTGGCGCTGGCCGTGCTGTTCCTCTGGGTGCTCAACCCGATGTACGGCCCGCTGAACCAGTTCCTCGGCCTGTTCGGCCATCCGGGCTTCACCTGGCTCGCCGACCCGACCACCGCCCGGCTGGCGGTGGTGCTGATGCTGGCCTTCCCGATCGGCGAGGGCTTCATCGTCGTGCTGGCCGCCCGCCGGATGCTCGACGGCCGGCTGTACGAGGCGGCCGCGCTGGAGGGCTGCGGACCCTTCGGGCAGCTGCGCCGGATCACCCTGCCGCTGCTGGCCCCGGTGCTGGTGCTGCTGGCGGTCCGGGACACGATCCTCACCCTCCAGGTGAACTTTGTCCCGGCGTACGTGCTCGCCGACGGCCGGCCGGCCAACGCCACGCTCTACCTGCCCGTGTACATCTTCGACCAGGCGTTCGAGTTCTCCGGCTTCGCCTACGGCGCGCTCATCTCGATGGTGCTCATGGCGGTCACCGGCGTCATCATCACCGCCCTGCTGCTGATGGTGCGACGCTGGCGGGTGCTGCGCTGAGCGTGGCATCCTGCTGCGATGAGACCTCGGGTGTCCGCCGCCGTGATCGCGGTCGCGCTGTTGGCCGGCTGCGGCGGGTCGGAGGCTCCGGCGGCCGGCGACCGTGGCCGGGGCATGCTGGCCAACCTGCCCAGCTGCGACCGGGTGCCGCTGGACGCCGACGCGGAAGTCGACGCGGAGGTCACCGGCCTGGTGCTGCCCGACGGTGCGCGGGTCACCTCGGTGGTGCGGCAGGGCGCGCTGACCACGGTCGAGGGCACCGTCCGGATGACACCGTTGGACGTCCGCGCCCACTACGAGAGCCGCGCCGACATCGAGCTGCTGCGGGCCGAGGACGAGGTGTTCGAGGCCGAGGTGCTGACCCGGGCCCAGCAGCGGCGGATGTACCTGCGGGCCGGCGCGCTCTGCGCCGACGGGACCACGCTGACCGCGGTGGTCGGCCCGGACTCGGACGACGCCGGCCTGCCGGAGTTCCAGAGCGGGTCGTGACCGCCGGCTCTACAGCTGTCCTAACCCGACGGCCGGAATCCCAACAGTTGCCTGGTGACGTGGATCACCGAGCTGTCTAGCGTGCGACAGACGACTGGTTCCGGTCGCACCCGCACGTGGACAGGGAGATGCCGTATGAGTCCCAGCCTCGTCCGAGGTAGACGCGTCATGCCGGTGGCGGCGGTCCTGGCACTGCTGACCGCGGCCGCGTTGACCGCCTCGACACCGGCGGCGAGCGGCGAGGAGTCGCTGGCCACCAGCACCCCCACCGGCCCGATGGAGCTGCCCGCCGAGTGGATGACCGCCCAACGGCTCAGCGACGGCAGCACCGACCTCTCGGCGGCCAAGTACGCCCGGGCGCGGGGCGAGGCGAACCAGCTCGCCGCGCACACCCGCACCGTCTACCGGCACCTCGCCGAGCAGGAGTGGAACTTCTTCGGCCCGAGCGACATCGGCGGCCGGGTGGTGGACATCGCCGTCGACCCGCAGGTGGCGAACCAGGTCTTCATCGCCGCCGCCTCCGGCGGCGTCTGGCGCTCCGGCGACGCGGGCGCCACCTTCGAGCCGGCCTGGCCGGACACCTGGCAGCAGAGCATGGGCGCGGTCGCGATGACCAGCGACGGCGTGCTCTTCGCCGGCACCGGCGAGGCGCAGCCCGGCGGCGGCTCGATCACCTTCGGCGGCGACGGCATCTACCGCTCGCGCGACCGCGGCCGGACCTGGCAGCACGTCGGCCTGGCGGACAGCCACGCCATCGCCCGGTTCGCCATCGACCCGAGCAACCAGAACCGGATCTTCGCCGCGGCCGCCGGCAACCTCTTCGTGCCCGGCGGCGAGCGCGGCGTCTACCTCTCCGACAACGGCGGCGACAGCTGGCGGCAGGTGCTCGCCCCGCCGAACCCGACCACCGGCGCCACCGAGGTCGTCATCGACCCGACGAACCCGGCCCGGGTGTACGCGGCGATGTGGGACCACCTGCGCGAGCCGCACCAGCGCACCTACGGCGGCCCCGGGTCCAGCCTGTGGCGCTCCGACGACGGCGGCCAGACCTGGCAGCGGATGACCAACGGCCTGCCGACCGACGCCGACCAGGGCCGCTGGGGGCTCGCGCTCGCCCCGAACAACCCCGACCGGCTGTACGCGTACGTCGGCACCGCCCTGGGCCCGTTCCGCGCCTTCTACCGCTCCGACGACGGCGGTGACAGCTGGACCCAGACCCCGGTCAACGCCAACCAGGCGTCCCAGTCCACCTTCAGCTGGTGGTTCGGCAAGCTCTGGGTCGACCCCGCCAACGCCGACCACGTCTTCCTCGCCGGGGTGAACCTGCGGCGCTCCACCGACGGTGGGCAGAGTTTCGGCAACGTCGGCGGCGTGCACGCCGACCAGCACGTGATGCGCTGGGACCCGAAGGTCCCGGGCCGGGCCTACCTGGGCAACGACGGCGGCTTCTACCGCTCTGAGGCCAACGGGGTCAGCGGCTGGGTCAAGTCGACCTACGAGCCGTACACCCAGTTCTACACGGTGGACGTCGCGGAGACCGACCCGGTGCTCAAGGTCGGCGGCGCCCAGGACAACGGCTGCAACCGCGGCTACCAGGGCCCGGGCGGGCCGTGGGACGCGATCGGTTGCGGCGACGGCCTCCAGGTGATCATCCACCCGGAGAACCCGAACATCGTCTTCGGCTGCAGCCAGTACGGCTCCTGCTACCGCTCGGAGACCGCCGGCGGCAGCCCGCGCCAGTCCATCGGCGCGGGTCAGACCACCTCCGACCGGCGCAACTGGCTCACGCCGCTGCAGTTCGACCCGAGCGACCCGGACGTCATGTACTACGCCGGGAACATCGTGAACCGGTCCACCGACAACGGCCGCACCTGGACGGCGATCAGCCCCGACCTCACCGGCGGCGGCCCGAACGACCCGAACGGCTACCCGTGGGGCACGATCACCACGATCGCGGCGGCGCCCACCGACGGCGACAAGCTGTACGTCGGCACCGACGACGGCAAGCTGTGGTGGACCGGCAACCTCGGGCAGAGCTGGAACGAGGTGGACCCGGGCCAGCTGCCCGGCACCTGGGTCACCCGGGTGGCGGTGCACCCCGAGGACGCGAACATCGCCTACGCCACGTTCTCGGCGTTCCGCTCCGGCAGCGACCGCCCGCACGTCATGGTGACCCGCGACGGCGGCCGTACCTGGACCGACATCGGCCGCGGGCTGCCCGACGCGCCGGTGAACTCGGTGGTGCCGACCTCCGACGGGCTGCTGCTGGTCGGCACGGACGTCGGGGTGTTCGTCTCGGCGTGGAACGGCGGCGGGTGGGCCGCGCTCGGCGCGGACCTGCCGGAGGCGGCCATCATGTACCTGCGCTACCACGAGCCCACCCGGCAGCTGACCGCGGCGACGTTCGGCCGGGGCATCTACGACCTCACCGTGCCCCGCTGCCCGGCGGCGTCGACCACGCTGCCGCTGCGCGACCCGGGCGTCGGCGTCGTCGGCGCGCTGGCCTCCTGCCGGGCCGGCTGATCCCGTAACCAGGGGCGGGGGTGTGGACGACGAGGTCCACACCCCCGCTCCCCTTTTCCCCACCCACGCCGCACCAGCGATCGTCGCGAGGCGTGCTCCGCTCCCTACCGGTGGGCCGAACCGACGCCGCGGCACTGCCGGCCGGATGAATCAGCCAATTTCGCGAAGAAGATTCCTCACGCCGTTTGAGAAACTAATGTGAAGGTCGCTCGGACACCTGGCCGGCGGGAGCGCGATCTCGTCGCCGCCACCACCCGCCGGCCGATCACCATCCTCAGCCACAGGGCGGGGTGCCCGACGCGCTGTCCACGACTTCCTCGTTAGGCGACGCGCCTGGCGCAACTCGAGCGAGGCGTTGGTGCTCTCCCCATCCGTGGCTGCCCGGACCGGCCTGCGACCTCTGCTGGCGGTGTGCGTGCTCTTCGCCGCCGCCTCCCTGACGGCCGTGCCGGTGACCCTCGACCTCGGCTGGGACGAGGTCGTCTACGTGAGCCAGCACGGCACCCACGCGCCAGCCGCGTTCATGAGCGCCCCCCGCGCCCGCGGCGTGACCCTGCTCGTGTGGCCGGTGGCCTCCTGGCTCGACTCCACGGTCGCGCTCCGGCTGTTCCTCACCGCCACCGCCGCGGTGTCGCTCGGGCTGGCGTTCTCGGTGTGGTGCCGCCTGACCCGGCGGCCCGGCATCGTCACGCTGGCAGCCGGCCTCTACGCGAGCCTCTGGACCGCCCTGTTCTACGCGAACGCCGCGATGCCCAACCACTACACCGCCATGGCGACGGTCGCGGCCGCCGGCTGTTTCCTGCTCGCCGCGGCCGAACCGGCCCGACCCGGGGCGTACCTCGGGCTGGTCGCAGCTCTCGCGGTCGCCGCCCTGATGCGTCCGGCCGACGCCTTCTGGCTCGGACTCCCCCTGCTCGGCGCGACCCTCGCCGTGCCGGCGTTCCGGCGGCGGCGGCTGGCCGCGGCGGTGGCCGTGGGCCTCGCGGCGGGCGGCGCGCCGTGGGCGGTCGAAGCCGAGCTGCGGTACGGCGGGATCCTGGAACGCATCCAGCAGGCCGGCCACGTGCAGGGCGGAACCGGCCTCCATTTCTCCCTCTGGCACGTGATCAGCACCCTGGACGGGCCGATCCTCTGCCGGCCGTGCGACAGCCCGCTCCGGTGGCCGGCCGCCCTGTGGTGGGTGGCGCTGGTGATGCTGGTGCCGCTCGGCGTCCGGACGGCCCGCCGCGCGGGCGCGGCACCGACGGCGTGGCTGCCCGTCCTGATCGCGGTCTCGATGGCCGTTCCCTACCTGTTCCTGATCGGGTACTCGGCACCCCGCTTCCTGCTCCCGGCCTACGCGGCGGCACTCGTTCCCGCCGCCTCCGGGCTCGCCGCCCTACTCGCCGCGGCCTCCGGAAACTGGCGGCGAGGGCTCGCCGCCCTGGTCGCGGTGGGTTTCGCCGGCCATCTCGTCATCCAGGCCGGCATCCTCCGTCATGTCGTGTCGGAGCAGTTCAGGGGTCGCGGAGACTGGACGCGCATCGCGCAGACACTGCGGTCGCACGGCGTGCGCCCGCCGTGCGTGATCTCCGGCCACGAGGCGATTCCCGTCGCCTACTACGCGCGATGCCGGGCGCTGGAGGACCAGGGGTACAACCGCAACGCGAGCACCGCGGAGCTGCGGGAAGTCGCTGCGGCCGGGTCCTTCGCCCTGCTGACCAAGGGCACTGCCCCGCCCGACTGGGCCGAGGACTGGCAACGGGTTCCGGTGCGGGGTCCGCGTACCTCGGAGTGGATGCTGCACCTGCCGAAGCGGCCGCCGGGATCACCGAACTGACCGGCGAACCAGCCGCTGCCCGCGCACGATGGTGATCAGCACGCCCAGCGCCACCACCTGGAGGGCGGCCGTCACGGCCACCAGCAGCGGCACCGACGTCTCGTACAGCCCGCCGGCCAACGCGCCGCCGGCCGCGGCCGCGACCCCGACCACGGCACCGAACACCCCGTAGGCCGTGGCCCGCCGGCCCGGGCCCACCAGGTCCGCCACGGTCGCCTTCAGCGTCGACTCCTGCACGCCCAGCACGGCGCCCCACACCACCACGCCGGCCACCGCGACCCCGACCGTCGCCGAGAAGGCCAGCGCGGGAACGAGGGCGGCCGCGACCGGCAGGACGACGAGGACGAACGGCCCGTACCGGTCGTACGCCCACCCGGTGGCCACCGCGGCCAGCGCGTCGACGACCATCGCCGCGGCGTACAGCACGGGCACCGCCGAGGCGGGCAGCAGGCCCGCGGACACCAGGTGGAAGGAGAGCACGCCGAACGTGGCGAACCCGGTCATGGTGAGCCCCGCGAACCCGGCGAACGCCCAGAACCCGTGCGGCAGCCGGACGGCCTCCCCGGCGCCCGGCGCGCGGCGGGCGCTCTTCGCCGCCGCTGCCGGCTCCGCGACCCGTTCGTAGCCGGCCGGCCGGGGGACCTGAACCCGCAACCACACCACCAGGACGAGGGCGAGCGCCCCGGGCACCGCGAGCGTGAGCAGCGCGGGGCCGTAGTCGTCCCCGGTGGCCGCCAGCACGCCGGCCACGGCGAGCGGCCCCACCAGCGCGCCGGCCTGGTCCAGCGCCTCGTGCACCGCGAACCCGCGGCCGCGACCCGTCACCGCCGCGGCGTGCGACAGGAGGGTGTCCTTCGCCGGCTGCCGGACCGCCTTGCCGACCCGTTCCGCGATGATCAGGCCGCACGCCACCCAGAGCACCGAGGTCAACCCGAGCAACGGGACGCTGACCACGGTGAGCCCGTAGCCGGCGATGGCCCACGCCCAGAACCGACCGGTCCGGTCGGCCAGTGGCCCGGACACCAGCCGGAGCACCAGCGCGGCCGCCTCACCCGCACCGGTGACCACTCCCACCACCAGCGCGCTCGCGCCCAGGTGGGCGAGGAACGGCCCGGTGATGGACCGGGCGCCCTCGTAGACGACGTCGGCCAGCATCGCCACGACGCCGAACCACACCACGAACCGCCACGCCGACAGCCGCCCGGGCAGCTCGCCGGAGCCACCGCCGACGGACCGTCCCGGATCTGGTGCCATGACCGTCAGTCTCCGGCCTGGCCACCGCCGCCACCGGGCCTTCCCGCCGGTGACGATCGCGGGAGTGAGCGGCGGTCCGGTTCGGCCGCGTCGCCCGGCCCGCAAATCGGTGTTATCGGACGACGCCCAGCTTTCTTGACTACCGTAGGTGCCGAGCCGATCAGCGGAGAGCTGCCCAGCCGTGCGGCCGGACGGCCCAGGAGCGCCGGGCTGACGGGGGACACCGATGGCTGGAGGCCGATACCGGTGACAATGGAAGCAGAGCGGGTGCTGCGGGCGGAGGACGTCAGCCAGCTGGCGGAGATCGCCGCCCAACTACGGGTCGACGCGATCCGGTGCAGCACCAAGGCCGGGTCCGGGCATCCGACCTCCAGCCTCTCCGCCGCGGACCTGCTCGCCGTGCTGATCGCCCGGCACCTGCGCTACGACTGGGCGACCCCGGACGGTCGCGCCAACGACCACCTGATCTTCTCCAAGGGCCACGCCTCGCCGCTGCTGTACGCGGTCTTCAAGGCCGTCGGCGCGATCACCGACCAGGAGCTCGTCAATACCTACCGCCAGTTCGGGTCGCGCCTGCAGGGGCACCCCACGCCGGCGCTGCCCTGGGTCGACGTCGCCACCGGTTCGCTCGGCCAAGGGCTGCCGGTCGGCGTCGGGATCGCGCTCGCCGGCCGCTACCTCGACCAGCTGCCGTTCCACGTGTGGGTACTGTGCGGCGACAGCGAGACGGCCGAAGGCTCGATCTGGGAGGCGCTGGACAAGGCCGGCCACTACGGTCTGCGCAACCTCACCACGATCGTCGACGTCAACCGGCTCGGGCAGCGCGGCGAGACCGAGCTGGAGTGGGACCTGGACACCTACCGGCGGCGGGTCGAGGCGTTCGGCTGCCAGGCCATCGTCGTCGACGGCCACGACCTGGTCGCCATCGACGACGCGCTGGGCCGGGCCCGGCAGGCGACGGGTCCCACCGTGGTGCTCGCCCGGACGGTGAAGGGCAAGGGGCTGCCCGACATCGAGAACCAGCCCGGCTGGCACGGCAAGCCGATCAAGCAGGAGGCGGCCGAGCGGGCCGTCGACGCCCTCGGCGGGGTGCGTCAGATCCGCGTCGCCGGGCCGCGGCCCGAGCCGACCCCGCCCGCCCCCACCCCCGACCGCAGGCCCCCTGAGCTGCCGCGCTACGACAAGGGAGCGAAGGTGGCCACCCGGAACGCGTACGGCGACGCGCTGCGCGCGCTGGGCTCGCGGTCGGACGTGGTCGCCCTGGACGGCGAGGTCAGCGACTCCACCCGCGCGGACCGGTTCGCCGAGGCCCACCCCGACCGGTTCTTCGAGATGTTCATCTCCGAACAGCAGATGATCGCGGCGGCGGTCGGGCTGCAGGTGCGCGGATACCGCCCCTTCGCCTCGACCTTCGCGGCGTTCCTCTCCCGCGCCTACGACTTCATCCGGATGGCCGGCATCTCCCGCGCCGACATCGCCCTGTGCGGGTCGCACGCCGGCGTGGAGATCGGGGCGGACGGCCCCTCGCAGATGGGGCTGGAAGACCTGGCGGCCATGCGCGCCGTGCAGGGCTCGACCGTCCTCTATCCCAGCGACGCCGTCTCCTGCGCGGCGCTCGTCGCCCAGATGGTCGACTGCAAGGGCGTCGCCTACCTGCGCACCACCCGGGGCGGGCACCCGGTGCTCTACGACAACGACGAGACCTTCCCGATCGGCGGCAGCAAGCTGCTGCGCGGCGGCAGCCACGACCACGTCGCGCTGATCGGCGCCGGAGTGACCGTGCACAACTGCCTGGCCGCCGCCGACCAGCTCGCCGGCGAAGGAATCGACGCCCGGGTGATCGACCTGTACTCGGTCAAGCCGCTGGATTCGGAGCGGTTGCTCGAGGCCGTCCGGGCCACCGGCGGCCGGCTGGTCGTCGTCGAGGACCACTACCCGCAGGGCGGCCTCGGCTCCGCCGTGCTCGAGTCGCTGGCCGACCTCGCCGTGCCGGCACAGGTGACCCAGCTGGCGGTACGCGGGCTGCCCACCTCCGGAACGCCCACCGAGCTGATGGACCAGGCCGGCATCGGCGTGGACGCCATCGTCACCGCGACGCGCGAGCTGCTCGCCCGGACCAGCTGACGCCGCGGGGCCCTCCGACCGGTCGGCTGGCGACCCCCGCCGGCACCACGCGCGCCGGGGCACGCCGACGGCGGTAGCGTGACGGAGGACACGATCGCCCCCCGCCGCTGACGCCGCGCCGACGGCGGGTGGTGTGGTGACGCTGGCGACGTCGACGCCGGACCTGGGGGGAACCAGTTATGCAGAGCCGTACTGATCTCGTCGAGGACCTGATGGGGCGGTTTCCCCACGTGCCGCGGGAAGCGGTGATCAAGGAAGACCTGCTGCGTGGGGGCATAGCGTTCGACGACTCGGCGCTGACCGACAACGAGGGCGGCGAGGTCAAGCCGAAGTCGTACTTCATCTTCTCCTTCGACCACCGCACGCTGCCGGAGCTGGGCACCGCCGCGCTCCGCCGGCCGCCCGAGGAGATCGTGCTCAGCGGCGGTCCGTACGGGCTGCGCCGGACGGTCGTCTCCGTCCGCGTGAACCCCGACTCGCCGTACCGGGTCGCCGACGCCGGCGACGGGGTGCTGCGGCTGCACCTCGACGGGCGCCCGATCGCCGACGTCGGCCTGCCGCCGATGCCCGAGTACTACCGGCACAAGCTCGCCAACGGCAAGTCGGTGATGGAGGTGGCACCGACGATCCAGTGGGGCTACCTGATCTACCTGACCGTGTTCCGGGTCTGCCAGTACTTCGGCGCCAAGGAGGAGTGCCAGTACTGCGACATCAACCACAACTGGCGCCAGCACAAGGCGGCCAAGCGCCCGTACACCGGCGTCAAGCCGGTCGACGAGGTGCTGGAGGCGATGGAGATCATCGACCGGTACGACACGCTCGGCGCCTCGCGGGCGTACACGCTGACCGGCGGCAGCGTCACCTCCACCGTCGAGGGGCTGGCCGAGGCCGACTTCTACGGCCGGTACGCCAAGGCGATCGAGGAGCGGTTCCCCGGCCGGTGGATCGGCAAGGTCGTCGCGCAGGCGCTGCCGAAGGCGGACGTGCAACGGTTCCACGACTACGGCATCCGCATCTACCACCCCAACTACGAGGTCTGGGACAAGCGCCTGTTCGAGCTCTACTGCCCGGGCAAGGAGCGGTACGTGGGTCGCGAGGAGTGGCACCGCCGCATCCTCGACTCCGCCGAGGTCTTCGGGCCCCGCAACGTGATCCCCAACTTCGTCGCCGGTGTCGAGATGGCCGCGCCGTTCGGCTTCACCACCGTCGACGAGGCGATCGACTCCACCGCCGAGGGGCTGGAGTACTTCATGTCCCGCGGTATCACCCCGCGGTTCACCACCTGGTGCCCGGAGCCGACCACGCCGCTCGGCCGGACCAACCCGCAGGGCGCCCCGCTCGAGTACCACATCCGGCTGCTCGAGGTGTACCGGGCGACGATGGAGGCCCACGGCCTGTCCAGCCCGCCCGGGTACGGCCCGCCCGGCCCCGGCAACGCGGTCTTCTCGGTCAGCTCGTTCATGGACAGCCTGCCCGCCGAGCCCGAGCCCGAGCCCACCGCCCGCCCGGCCTGAGGCGCTCGCGCGGGCGCGACCCGGGCGAGCGGCGCAGCGCCGCCGCCCGCCCGCCCGGGCCACCATGTTCAGCGCGTGAGCCGGTACAGCTCGCCGCCCCGGGCGTAGTACATGACGCCGGACGCGTCCATGGTCCAGACGTCGCTGATGCCGGTGGCCAGCTTCCGCACCGACAGCGTCGCCGGGTCCACACAGGCGACGGTGGTCCAGAAGTTGCCGCACACCGCGCCGTCCGGCGCCACCGCCAGGTGGTCGCTGCGCCAGACGTGGTCGACGTTCCAGTCGAAGGGCTCGACCTCGACGGTGTTGACCACGGTCCGGGTCACCGGGTCGAACTCGAAGAGCGTCCCGACCGTCGACCCCCAGACCCGACCGTCGGGCGCGACGATCAGCCGGGTGATGGCCTTGGCGCCCGGCACGGCCGGACCCTCCCAGACCTTCGTCGCGGTCGCCGGGTCCCAGAGGAAGAGCTTCGCCTCCGGCTGCGTCGGCGCGACGCCGAGCCCGCCCCAGATGCCGGTGCCGCCGAGCACCAGGTTCCCGACCGTGGCCAGCGCGGTGACGCTCTGCGCCGGTACGACGTCGCGGTGCACCTCCTTCGCCCCGGTCACCGGGTCGACGAGGGCCAGCGCCCCACCGAGCTGGCCGTACTCGGGAATGGTGCCGAAGGCCACCCGGTCGCCGACGCCGGTGATGGCGAACGGCCGGTCCTGGTGTTCGGTGCGGAGCGAGGCGAACTGTCGCGGGTTGGTGCCGCGCACGACGGGCCTGGTCGGGTCGAGCTCGAACAGGTTCGCCCCGGGATACACGCCGGCGTAGATCCTGCCCTGGTAGGAGAGCAGCCCCTCGGCCTGCCCCAGCGCCCCGGCGTTCTCGGTGAAGGTGCCGGTCGCCGGGTCGTAGGAGGTGATCCCGCCGCTGGGGTAGGCGCTGGACCAGATCCGGCCGTCCGGGCCGGCTTCGAGCGTCTGCAGCTGCGCGGGCAGACCCGGGACCGGTACGGTCACCACCTTCTTCGCCCCGGTCATCGGGTTGAAGTAGTACATCTTGCCGCTGAGGTCGATCGTGACGAGCGTCCGGCCGCGCCACTCGAGCCCACCGAGGTGGGTCCACCCGAACCCGCGGGACGTGCCGAACCCGGTGAAGGCGGTCGGGGTGAGCGTCCGGGTCTTCAGGTTGTACGCCATCAGCCGGGCCCCGGTGGAGGCGAAGTAGACGTTGCCGTCGTCGTCCGGGGTGGAGAAGTCCAGACCGCGGCCGTTGCCCAGTTCGGCGACCCACTCACCGGTGGTCAGGTCGTGCACGAGCACCCGGTTGCTGTTGGTCAACCGGGCGAAGAGCGTCTTGTGGTGGACGTCGAGGTCGTAGACGAACTGCTCGGCGCGGTACTGCTCGGGCAGCGGGATCTCCCGCCGGGCGCCGGACTCGACGTCGACCTCCACCACCCTGGCGACCGTGCCCAGGCCCGCGTAGATCTTGCCGTTCGCGACGCTGATGCTGCGCACGTACTGCTCACCGGGCCAGACCTGCCCGTAGTCGCGGACGGCCCCGGTCCGGTGGTCGACGGAGTAGACCTTGCCGGTCGGGAAGGTACCGACGAAGACCCGTTGTCCGTCGTTCGCCAGGCGCCAGGTCGCGGTCTCCCCCGGCGCCGGCGAGCCGAGGTCCTCCACGTGGTCCGCCCCGGGCCGGTAGCGGAACAGCTTGCTGTCGGCCCCGATGTACGCGGTGCCGTCCGGGGTGACGGTGCCGCCCCAGGAGCCGCCCGCGCCGGGCAGCGGCAGGGTCCGGACCACCGTCGCGGTGCGGGTGTCGATGACGTTGAGCGCGCCGGTGGTCCCGCGCGCCACGGCGTACGCGTAGTCGCCGGCCGGGGTGGAGCCGAAGGTGGCTCCGTAGATCGCCAGGTTGTGGTGCGGCACGCCGACCAGGGTCTCGGTCGGCGTGGCGGCCCCGGCGGGAGTGGTGGACACGGCTGTTGCGGCGACGAGGGTCGCCACCATCGCGACCGACGCGAGGCGAGGTCCGTTGAGCGGCATAGGCATCCCTTCTCCGATTACGGTCATCACCGTAAATCCCGATACATCGAAGGGTCAATCGCCGAACTGCCATCCACCGCGGATATTCCGTCGGACCACTCGATACGGGAGCCAGGTTACGGTCGTGCCCTTATATAGCGAGGGGCAAGTCGCCCGGGCGGCGGGAGCTGGACACACGGGCGGGTGCCGGGTGCGGAGGGCTCGCCTCCGCACCCGGCACCCGGGTCACCCGTGTCGCTACAGCTGCCGGACCCGGACGTTCCGGATCTCGATCAGGTCGTTCGTGCCGTGGTTCTGCAACCCGACAAACCCGCTGAGGAACTGGCGCAGGTCGGTCGGCGGGTCGCCCTGGCGGGACGACGCCTTGCCCGGCGTGTTGTCGAACTCGTTGATCACGACCCCGTTGCGGGTGATCGTGTAGTGCTGCCCGACCACCCGGATCTCGTACTCGTTCCACTGGCCCTTCGGCGTCACGCCGGCCTGGTCCAGCCCGATCGGGTCGAAGTTGTAGATCGACCCGGTCTTCTGCGGCTCACCGGTGGGCCCGTCGTAGATCTGGATCTCGTGACCGCAGTAGATCGCCACCCACGCCTGCGAGCTGCGGGCCGACCCGACCGTGCCGCAACTGCCGGCCGGTCGCTGCTCCACCGGCGTCCGCGGGTCCGGGAACCGGACGAACGCGCCACTGTTGGCGTACGTGTTGCCGGTGGAGACGTCCCGGAACTGCAGCCGCATGGAAAAGTCCGCGAACTCCTGCTTGGCGTACCAGAGCATGCCGAGCCCGCCGGAGCTGCGGATCGAGCCGTCCGGCTGAAGCGTGAACGACCCGCCGGGCGCCTGCCGCCAGTCGGCGAGCGAGCCCGCCGATCCGTCGAAGATCGGCTGGTAGCCGGGGACCTTGCCGATCGGTGCCTGGGCGGCGGCCTTCTGCAGCGCCGACGCCTCGCGGTTGTCGAGGACGTCGGCCTTGCGCAGGTCGCCCACCACACCGGCGACGTGGCTCACGAACTGGCCGTGGTCGGTCCACATGCGCTCGTCGTCGATCAGGTCGTTGACCGTGCAGTCGCCGCCCACCTCGTGATTGGCCACCCCGGTGTCGGTGTCGAGCATCCGCACCGTCTTGCGGGTGTCCGGTGCGGCGCACCCGACGAACACCTCGATCGTGCCGGTGGCCACCTCGCCGTCGGCGTAGGTCACCTTGACCGTCGCCTGGTAGGTGCCGAACTTCGCGTAGGTGTGGGTCGGGTTGGCCTCGCGCGACGGCGCGCTGCCGTCGCCGAAGTTCCACTCCCAGGCCACGCCGCCGGCCTTCGCGCTGGAGAAGGCGATGGTCTTCGGGTCGCTCTGCGCGACGGCCCGTGCGGTGGCGTGGTTCGGGCTCGGCGTCGCCGGGCCGCCCTGGTAGGCGATCCGGATCAGCTTCTGGTTCGAGTGCAGGCTGAAGAACCCGCCGGCGTAGTCGAGCATGTACAGCGCGCCGTCCGGGCCGAACTTGGCGTCCATCCAGGACTGCAGCTGGGTGCCGCCGTTGCCGGAGCGGATGATGCTGCGCAGGTCCTCGGCGAAGGCCGGGGGCCCGTGCTTCGGCACGTTCGCCGGGTCCACGGTCACCGCGACCCGGTTGTTGGCGTTGGACTGGTCACCGATGAACCACTTGTTGTCCCAGTGGGCCGGCCAGGCCACGCCGCTGTTGACGTCGACGTTCTCCCGCTGGTACGTCGGGCCGTCCATGATGGCCTGCCCGCCGCCCTTGAGGTACGGCTGGGTGAAGGTCTCGTCGCCGACCTGGTACGTCGGCAGCCCGCTGCCGTCGGTGCGCTTCGGGAAGACCGGGCCACCGCCCTGCGGGGAGTACCAGATCATGTTGTCCCGGGCCGGTGGAATGTTCACCAGACCGGTGTTGCGCGGCGAGGTGTTCTTCAGGTTGTCGCAGTCGTACCAGCCGGTCAGCACGGTGGCGTCGGTGTTGCTGCGGTCCCGGTAGGGCTGCCGGTTGCCCATGCAGTAGGGCCAGCCCTGGTTGCCGGCGGAGGTGATGATGGTGGCCGTCTCGTACTTCGCCGGTCCCAGGTCCGGGCTCGGCGCACCCGCGTCCGGGCCGACCCACGCGGCGGTCAGCCAGTCGTTGACCGGGTCCCAGGCGATCCGGGCGATGTTCCGCACGCCCATCACGTAGATCTCCGGACGGGTCTTGCCGCCGCCCTCCTCCTTACCGGTGAAGAGGTTGCCCGCGGGGACCGTGTACGTCCCGTCCGGCTCGGGGTGGATCCGGAGGATCTTGCCGTTGAGGTCGTTGGTGTTGCCGGAGGTACGCCGGGCGTCCTGGAACGACACGCCCTGGTACTCCTGGGTCCAGTTGTTGCCGGAGTAGCCGTTCGAGCCACCGGAGGAGTTGCTGTCACCGGTGCCGATGTAGAGGTTGCCGCTCTCGTCGAAGGTCATCCCACCGCCGGCGTGGCAGCAGCTGTGGATCTGCGTGTCCCAGTGCAGCAGGTCCTTGCGGGTGCCCTGGTCGATGGTCTGCTTGGCGGCGTCGTAGGTGAACCGGGACACCGTCCGCTGGCCGATCCGCTTGACCCGGTCGATCGACTCGTGCGGCATCCAGTAGACGTAGACCCAGCCGTTCTGCGCGAACTTCGGGTCGAGGGTGATGCCGACCAGGCCCTCCTCGTTCTTGACCAGTTCGCTGCCGCTACCCCGGTTGCCCATCACAGCCAGCGTGGTCAGCAGCTTGACCTGCTTGGTGTTCGGGTCCCACTGGTGGATGGTGCCGCAGCCGAGGCCGACGTTCGGGTTGTTCCAGTCGGCGACCGGCCCGGTGGCGCAGGCCGCCTTGCCGATGTAGAAGACCTTGCCGTCCGGCGCGATGGTCAGGCCGTGCGGCTCACCGATCTGGTCGAGCTGGCCCGGCTGGTTGGTGGCGGTCAGCCGCTCGATGCGGTAGTTCGACGCGACGGTTGCCTGGCAGTCGCCGCGGACCAGGCCGGCGGTCCACTTGATCGCGCCGAGCAGGTGGCTGCGGAACTGCTTGTCGGTGGTGTAGCTGGCCTCGGTGCGGCCCATGCCGGTGTAGAACGACCGGCCACCCTCGTAGTCCTGGCACCAGGAGATCGGGTGGAAGGCGCCGTTGCCGCTCAGGCCCGGGTTGTAGGTGCCCTCCTCGACCTGCGCGACGGTGTGCACCCGGCCGGTCGGGCTCGGGTCCCAGTTGATCCACTGGTCGGACCGCTTCCAGGTCAGCGGCAGGCCCTGGTTGGCCGGGTGCTGCCGGTCGGTGAGGTCGACCACGGCCTCCTGCACCGTGGCGTCCGGCGGCGGTCCGGCGTCCGGGCCGATCAGCCACAGCTCGGCCAGCTGGACCAGCGGCTCGCCGCCGTTGGCGGTGACGTTGAGCCGGTAGTGCTGGTACGCCTTGTCGTTGGTGAAGGAGAACTGCCGGGTCTGGAACCGCTGCGGGAAGGTCTCGTTGCTGCGGGTGTCCAGGTCAGTCCAGGTGGTGCCGTCGGTGGAGCCCTGCAGGGTCCAGTTCTTCGGGTCCCGGCCGGGGAAGTCGTTGGCCGAGGTCAGCGCGTACCGGCTGACCACCACCGGCTTGGCCAGCTTCGCCGCGAGCCAGCCGGTCGGGTTGAAGGTCAGCCACTTGGTGCCGGTCGAGCCGTCGATCGCCTTCGCGGCGGTCTCGTTCGGCGGGTTCTCGGCGCTCGCCGTGGCGGAGACGGGCTTCTCCGCGTTCGGCAGGCCGGCGGCCGGCCGGGTGCCGATCAGGCCGGTGAACCAGGCGGAGCTGGGCTGGGCGCGGGCCGCGTCGTGGACGCCGAGGAAGCCGCCGCCGCCCTTGATGTACGCCTGGAACGCCGCCTCCTGGGCGTCGTCGAGGGTGACCCCGTTGGCGGAGAGGAACACCACGGCCCGGTACCGGGCCAGGTTGCCGAAGGTGAAGACGCCCGGGTCGGCGGACGCGTCGACGGCGAAGCCGTGCTCCGTGCCCAGGTCCCGGATCGCGTCGACAGCCTTGCTGACCGGGTCGTCCTGCTGATCCACCGGACCGTGGAAGACCAGCAGCTTCACCGCGGCCGCGGCCTCGGCCCCGGCGGCCGGCGCCTGGACGGGCGCCGGGGCGGCGGCGTTGGCGGGCAGGGCGAGCAGCCCAAGGGTCAGCACGGCGCTCGCGGCGAGCGCGCCGGTGCGTCCGACGGCCCGGCGGGTGGCCGGTGGTGGGGAGGCGGTGACGTCGACGGGACGACGCCATCGGGACAGCCGGAAACGGCGTTGTTGAGCCATTTCGACTCCTTCACAGGTGAGGTGTGGCGGAGATGCGTTGTCCGAGCGGGTCGAGCGGGACATGGTGCGGTCGGGGACGGCTGGCGCGCCACGGCGGTGACGCGCTCCGGGTGGCGGCTGCCGGTCCGTTCAGCTCCGGACGGACCGGCAGCCGCGCCCCTCGTCGACGGCGCGGTGACCGTCGGCGCTTCAGTTGTGCTGGTGCTGCCCGGCGTCGGCGGTGCCGGTGCCGGGGGCGCTCGCCGGGTGGGAGTGGTGGTCGTGGCCCGGGGGCATCGCCCCGTCCTCGCTCAGGACGTGCAGCATGGTCGACATGCCGCCGTCGGAGTGGAACTGCATGTGGCAGTGCAGCATCCAGTGCCCCGGTCCGACCGAGTCACCGGCGACCACCTGGAACCCGAACGAGTCGCCGGGGCCGAGCGGCTTGTTGTCGATGATCGGGACGCCGTCGGCGAACGGCTGTCCGTTGTCCACCAGGCCGGTCCGGGTGTCCGCCCAGGAGTGGCCGTGCAGGTGGAAGGTGTGCATGTCGTTGCCGATGCCGACGACGACGAACTCCACCTTCTCCCCCTTGCGGGCGACCAGGCAGGTCGGTCCCGGCTGCGGGTTCTGCGCGTCGCAGGTGTCGGCGGCCGCGCCGCGGCGCAGGTTGATGCTCTGCCGGTCGCCGAAGACCACGGTGTAGGTGCGGTCCGGCTTCGGGTCGCCGGGGCGGCGGACCACCAGCCCGCCGAAGAGCCCCGCGCCGAGGCCCTGGGTGCCGTGCGGGCCACCCACCACGTGGTCGTGGTACCACCAGTAGCCCGCCGTGCCCGGCGAACCGGTCTTCCTGTTCCGCTGCTGGGCGAACCAGGTGTAGGTGCGCGACTCACCGGGCGGGACGAACGAGCCGCTCTGCACGGTGCCGTCGGAGACCTGGGTGTACTTGACCCCGTGCACGTGCAGCGAGACGCCGAGCGGGTGCGCCGGGTCGGTACGCAGCTGCGCCAGGGTGGCCGCGGGCACCTGGTTGTGCAGCGTGATGGCGATGCACTCCCCCTCGGTCATCTCGATCGTCGGGCCCGGGTAGGAGGCCGTCTGCGGGGAGGTTCCGTAGCCGAGCCGGATCTGGGTGCCGTCCTTGGGCAGCTCCACCGCGTACAACTGCATGCTGCGGTCCGGCTTGACACAGCCTTCCGGCCGCTCGGCGAAGAACGCCCCGGTGCGGGCGGCCGCCAGGCCGCCGGCGCCGACCAGGGTGAGCAGTACGGTGGCCGCCACCACCAGCAGCCGGCGGGTGCTCGACCCGCGGCGGCGGGGCTCGCCCGGGCGGCCGTCCCCGGGCGCGCCGCCGTCCCCGGCCGGCGGCGGGTCCTCGACGAGACGCCAGGCGCTCACCGGTCACCCCGCAGGTCGACGATCCGCTGGTAGCTGCGCTCGGCGGCGCCCAGCGAGCCGGGCGGGTTCGGTTGGGCGCTCGGCCCGGTGTCCTGCTCCCACAGGTAGGTGAACCGTCCACCCCCGTCCAGCTCGGTGAAGAACTCGGCGAACGGGATGACCCCGGCGCCGAACTCGACGTCCAGGTAGGAGTTGCCCTGCTGCGGGTCGGGCAGCGGGACGCCGTCCTTGACGTGGAACAGCGGGAACCGGTGCGGGTGGGCCTTGACGTAGTCGACCGGCCGGAACCCCGGGTACTTGCGGGCCCCGCCGTACGCCCAAAGGATGTCCATCTCCAGGAACACGTACGCCGGGTCGGTGAGCTCGAGAAACAGGTCGTACAGCCGCACGTCGGGCCGGTCCACCGCGAAGCTGAACTCGATGGTGTGGTTGTGCTGGTAGAGCTTGATCCCCCGGGCCGCCGCGGCGGCGCCCCACGCGTTGAACTCGGCGGCGGCGGCCTGGTACCCGGCGATGGTGCGGTTGCCGGTGGGCGCCTGCGCGGTGCCGAGGGCCGGCATGCCGAGGGTTTCGGCGACGTCCAGCTCCCACTCCAGGTTGTTCCGGAAGTCACCGAGCCCGCGGTGGCTGCCGGCCGCCTTCAGCCCGTTGTCGTCGAGCAGCTGGCGGATCTGCGCCGGGGTGATCGGGCCGACGTTGCCCTGCGTGTAGCCGGCGAACTCCACCTCCCGGTAGCCGATCCGGGACAGCTCCTCGAAGACGGCCGCGAAGCCGAACTGCGCGATCTTGTCCCGGACGCTGTAGAGCTGGATGCCCAGGTGCCCACGCGGCACCAGGTGGCCGTTCGAGGCGCCGCCGGACGCCGCGGCGGGCAGCGCCCCGGCGAGGCTCGCCGCGCCGACCGCGACGGTGGAGCCGGCGAGGCCGCGCAGTAACGCCCGACGGTCGATCCTGTTCTTCGCCATGGTTGGTTCCCCTTCGATGGTCAGCAGCAGCTGCTCGGGTTGGCAGATGAGGGCGCGCCGCCGGGGCAGCACGCGGTCAGCGGCGCGATCCGCACGTTGCGGAAGCTCACGACGTCGGCGGTGCCGTGGTTCTGCAGGCCGATGTGGCCGCTGGCGTGCTGGCGCCCGGCGCCGCCCGGGTCGTCGGCCCGGGGCGGGCTGAACACCGCGTCCGGCGTGTTGACGTACTCGTTGATCAGTTCGCCGTTGCGGAAGACGGAGTAGTGCTGGCCCACCACCCGGATCTCGTAGTCGTTCCAGGTGCCCTTCGGGGCCACCTTCGCCCCGGCCAGGTCGACCCGGTCGAAGCCGTACACCGATCCGCTCTTGTACTGGTCGCCGTCGGACCGGTCGTAGATCTGCAGTTCGTGGCCGTACTTGATGGCCACCCACTCGGGCCGGGACTCCTCGGCGTGCCCGTGCACGTCGGGGAAGCGGACGAAGACCCCGCTGTTGGCGCGCCCGGTGCCGGGGGCGTCGTCGCGCCACTGCAGCTTCAGCGAGAAGTCGCCGTACTCGGCGGTGGGGAGCCAGAGCATGCCGAGGCCGGGGACGGCGCGGCTGGTGATCGAGCCGTCGGCGTTGCGGGTGAAGCCGCCCGCGCCGACGTGCTGCCACCGGTTGAACGATGCCGCCGAGGCGTCCAGCAGCGGCTGGTAGCCGGCCTTGTCGTCCGCCTTGCCGACGCCGGAGCGGGCGGCGGCGCTCGCCAGGCGACCGTGCTCCTTGTGGTCGATCAGGCCCAGGTGGTGCAGGTGCTCCGCGATCTCCGTGACGTGCTTGACGAACTGGCCGTGGTTGGGCCACGCCCTCTCGTCCTGGATGGCGTTGTTGATCGTGCAGTCGTCGACGACCACCCGGTTCGGCACGCCGCTGTCCACCGTGCCGAACCACACCGTCGGCCGGGTGTCCGGCACCGCGCAGGCGCTGGGGCCGCTGGCGACCACGGTGAAGGTGACCGACGCGGTGCCCGAGGTGTTGCCGGCCTTGTCGGTGGCCCGGTAGCTGACCGTGTGCCCGCCGGGCTGGTTCACGGTGACCGGCGCCGAGTAACGGGCGTACGGCTGCCCGTCGAGGGAGTACTCGACGCGGTCGACGCCCGAGCCGGCGTCGGCGGCGGCGAGGATGACGGTGGCGCTACCGAGATAGGCGCCCTGGTCGTCGAGCTGGCCGGAGAGCGCCGCCGTGACGGTCGGCGGAGTGGTGTCCGGCGCCGGCGGGTCGACCACGGTGAACGACACCGACTGAGCGGCCGAGGTGTTGTTCGCCTTGTCCGTCGCCCGGTAGCTGACCGTGTGCTGGCCGACCTGGTTGACGGTGACCGGCGCCGAGTAGGCGGCGTACGGCTGCCCGTCGAGGGAGAACTCGATCCGGTCCACGCCGGTGCCGGCGTCGGTGGCCGAGATGGTGACCGTGGCGGAGCCGACGTACGCCCCGGTGCTGTCCCGTTGGCCGCTGACCGCGGCGTTCGCCGTGGGCGGCGTGGTGTCCGGCACCGGCGGCTGCACCACGGTGAACGACACCGACTGAGCGGCCGAGGTGTTGCCCGCCTTGTCCGTCGCCCGGTAGCTGACCGTGTGCTGGCCGACCTGGTTGACGGTGACCGGCGCCGAGTAGGCGGCGTACGGCTGCCCGTCGAGGGAGTACTCGATCCGGTCGACACCCGACTCGGTGTCCGTGGCCGACAGCGTCACCGTCGCCGAGCCGACGTACGCGCCGGCGTCGTCGCGCTGCCCGGAGACCCCGGCCGACGCGGTCGGCGGCGTGGTGTCCGGCGCCGGCCGTCGCACCACGGTGAACGACACCGACTGGGCGGGCGAGGTGTTGCCCGCCTTGTCCGTCGCCCGGTAGCTCAGCGTGTGCTGGCCGACCTGGTTGACGGTGACCGGCGCCGAGTAGGCGGCGTACGGCTGCCCGTCGAGGGAGTACTCGATCCGGTCGACGCCCGACTCCGAGTCGGTGGCCGACAGGGTCACCGTCGCCGAGTCCACGTACGCGCCGTTGTCGTCGCGCTCACCGGTGAGCGCGGCGGTGGCGGACGGCGCGGTGGTGTCCGGCTTCGGCGGTTCCACCACGGTGAAGGCGACGGACTGGGCGGCGGAGGTGTTCCCCGCCTTGTCGGTGGCCCGGTAGGTCACCGTGTGCTGCCCCGGCTGGGTGACCGACACCGGTGCCGAGTAGGTGGCGTAGGCGCCGCCGTCCAGGGAGTACTCGATCCGCTCCACACCCGACTCGGTGTCCGCGGCGGACAACGTCACGGTGGCGCTGCCGACGTAGGCGCCGGTGTCGTCGCGCTGCCCGGTGACCGCGGCCGTCACGGTCGGCGGGGTGGTGTCCGGCTTCGGCGGCTCCACCACCGTGAACGACACCGACTGCGGGGTCGAGGTGTTGCCCGCCTTGTCGGTGGCCCGGTAGCTGAGCGTGTGCTGCCCCGGCTGGTTGACCGTCACCGGCGCGGCATAGGTGCCGTAGGGGCCGCCGTCCAGGGAGTACTCGACCCGGTCGACGCCGGAGCCGGAGTCGGTGGCGGACAGTGTGACTGTCGCCGACCCCAGGTAGGCGCCGCTGTCGTTCCGCTCGCCCGACACCGCGGCCGACGCGGTCGGCGGGGTGGTGTCCGGGTTGCCGCCGGTGACGACCAGGAGGCCGCTCATCCCGCCGTGGCCCGGGATCGCGCAGAAGTACCGGTAGGTGCCGGGCGAGAGCACCACGTCGACGGTCCACCGGCCGCCGTTGGCGTCCGTCGGGTCGGCCAGGATGTTCACGTCGACGTCGCTGTTGTACGCCGGGTTCGTGGTGTCGAAGGTCAGGGTGTGCTGCATGCCGGTGGTGTTGCCGGTCGCGGCGCTGTTCTCGAACACCAGCGTCGCCGGCCCGGCGACGGCGGTGGTGGGCGCGGAGAGGTACGAGAGGAAGTTGTCACCGGCGGTCCAGGTGAGCACCTGGGCCTGCAGCTGGCGCGGCGCCTCGGTGGCGGTACCGGTCGTCGACCGTCCTGGGTCCAGCGGACGCGCGTTCGCCGGCGCGGCGGCCAGCGCGGCGGTCACCACCAGCAGGACCGCCGTGGCGACCGCCGTGATCGATCTGCGGAGCCGGCCCTGCGGGGGTCGGCTGGGCGGTGAGTACCCGTTCATGGATGCCTCTTTCACGGTCCAAGGGCTCATCTGATCGACATTGGTCGATGCACTTCGATCCGTGCGCCCCCTCCCTGGCCGCACGAGGTCCCCGGCCGTGACCTGGGGTCACGGTCGTCCTGTCTCTGGTCGGGATCTGTCTGAGGTCAGCGGGCGAGCCGGATCGCCCGCGGTGTCAGACACGGTTCCGCGTCGGAGCTGACGGGGTGATCGAGAAGGGACGGGCATCGGTCAAGCCACGGCGCTCGCGCGCCGGGGCGCCTACGTGGGGCGCCGACCCGGGGTGCCATCCCTGGTCAAGCTGTGGCCGCCGGACGTGTTGCGCCGCCTGCGGCCCTGGTCGAGAGTCACCGCGCCGTCGGTTCATCTCGATGAAACATATTGATGTGTCCCGACACTACTAAGTTGCCAACGACGTGTCCAGACCTTTCGTCGACGCCGCCGGTACTTTTCTCCAGACGAACGAAAGTGCGCAGCGCTTTCGAACGCAACGGCGTTACATCCCTCATTCGTCCTGTTCGGACGGTCGTCCCGGGGCGGCGATCCGGAGTGAGCGGACGTGGCCGGCGGCACCGTAAGGTGCCGCCGGCCGGGTCCGGACCGCTGGGGTGGTACGCCGGTCAGGACCGGGCGGACCCGGCGCCGACCTCCTCGCCCACCCGCGGGCCGGGCTCGGTGGCGTCGACCGCCCGTCCCGCCGACTCGTCGTGGCCGTGGTCCTCGTCGAGCATGGTGGCCTCGTCGAACGGCCGCTCGCCGGAGAGGACCGCCCGAGCCTGCGCCCGGTCGAACTCGCCGGTCCAGGTGCCGATCAGGACGGTGGCCACGGCGTTGCCGGCGAAGTTGGTCAGCGCCCGCGCCTCGGACATGAACCGGTCGATGCCGACGATCAGCCCGACCCCGTCGACCAGGTCCGGGCGGTGCGACTGGAGACCGCCGGCAAGGGTGGCCAGGCCGGCGCCGGTGATCCCGGCCGCGCCCTTCGACGCGATGATCATGAAGAACAGCAGCGAGACCTGCTCGCCCACGGAGAGCGGATCCCCCATCGCCGCGGCGACGAAGAGCGAGGCCATGGTCAGGTAGATCGCGGTGCCGTCGAGGTTGAACGAGTAACCGGTCGGGACGGTGATACCGACGACCGGTCGGCTCACCCCGACGTGCTCCATCTTCGCGATCAGGCGGGGCAGCGCCGACTCCGACGACGAGGTGGACACGATCAGCAGGAACTCCCGGCCCAGGTAGCGCAGCAGCGAGAAGATCGAGATCCGGGCGACGAGCCGGAGCAGCACGCCGAGGACGACCAGCACGAAGATCAGACAGGTCGCGTAGAAGCCGAGCATGATCTGCGCCAGGCTCTTCAGCGCGTCCACCCCGGTCGCGCCGACCACGGCGGCGATCGCCCCGAACGCGCCGACCGGCGCCAGCCACATGATCATCGTGAGAACCTTGAAGACCAGGCGCTGCGCGATGCCGACGGCCCGCAGCACCGGCTCGCCACGGCTGCCCATGCCCTGCACCGCGAAGCCGACCAGCAGCGCGACCAGCAGGGTCTGCAGCACCTCGCCGCCGGTCAGCGCGGACAGCAGCGAGGTCGGGATGATGCCGAGCAGGAAGTCGACCGTGCCCTCGCTCTCCGTACCGGCCGCCTTCTGCCCCGCCTCGGCCAGTTCGCCGCTGAGCTGCAGGCCGGTACCGGGGTGGACCAGGTTGCCGACCACCAGGCCGATGGCGAGCGCGACGGTGGACATCACCAGGAAGTAGCCGAGCGCCAGCCCGCCGACCTTGCCGACCTTGGCGGCCTGCCGGACCGAACCGACGCCGAGCACGATGGTGCAGAAGATCACCGGGCTGATCATCATCTTGATCAGGGCGACGAAGCCGGTGCCCAGGGGCTTGAGTTCCTGGGCGACCCCGGGGGCGACGAAGCCCAGGGCGATGCCCGCGACGACCGCGACGATCACCGCGAGGTAGAGGAGGTGGGTGCGGTCCCGCCGGGGCCGCGTGGCCGGAGTGGTGGTGGGGGTCTGCATGGCAGAGACTGTGGCCCAGGTCTCAGCCGGAATCAGCCTTGCGTTCATTCTGTTCACCGACCTGAACCATCGCCTGCCCGTGAGCGCGACGGACCGTCACGACGAGGAGACATGACCGGACGGAAGTGGAGCATCGCCGGGCAGTTGTTCGCCCTCCAGGTCCTGGTGGTCACCCTGCTGGTGGTGGCCGGGACGGTGGGCGCGGCGCTGCTCGCCCGATCCGACGCCCGGGACGCGGCCAGCAAGCAGGTGCTGGCGGTCGCCGAGACCGTCGCCCGCTCGCCCGAGGTGGCCGCCGCGCTGCGCTCCCCCGACCCGTCGGCGACCCTCCAGCCGTACGCCGAGTCGATCCGCTTCGCGACGGGGACCGACTTCGTGGTGGTGATGGCCCCGGACCGGACCCGCTACTCGCACGCCGACCCGGCCCAGATCGGCCACCCGTTCATCGGCGAGATCGGCCCGGCGCTCGCCGGCCGGCCGTTCACCGTCGTCAACACCGGCACCCTGGGCGAGTCCGTCCGGGCCGTGGCGCCGGTTCGCGACAGCGGCGGGACGGTCATCGGGCTGGTGTCGGTCGGCATCACCACCGAGGCGATCAACCGGGAACTGCTGCGCCGGGCTCCCGTGCTGCTGGCCGCCACCGCCGCCGCGCTGGCCCTGGCCGCCGCCGGCTCGTGGCTGCTCAGCCGGCGGCTGCGCCGGCAGACCCACGGCCTCGGCCCGGCCCAGATGACCCGGATGTACGAGTACTACGACGCGGTGCTGCACTCGGTGGGCGAGGGTCTGGTGGTGATCGGCCCGGACCGGCGGATCGCCCTGATCAACGACGAGGGGCGCCGGCTGCTCGGGCTGCCCGCCGACGCGCCGCTGGTCGACCGGCCGGTGACCGAGGTCGACCTGCCGGCGGCGCTCACCGAGCTGATCACCTCCGGTCAGGCCGCCCGGGACGAGCTGATCCTGACCGCCGACCGGGCGCTGGTGGCCAACCAGCGGCCCACCGGCGCCGGCGGGCGGGCGCTGGGCACGGTGCTGACCCTGCGCGACCACACCGACCTGCGGGCGCTGACCAGCGAGCTGGACTCGGTGCGCGGGCTCACCGACGCGCTGAGCGCGCAGGCGCACGAGGCGGCGAACCGGCTGCACACCGTGCTCACCCTGGTCGAGCTGGGTCGCACCGACGAGGCGCTCCGGCTGGCCACCGAGGAGCTGGCGCTGGCCCAGCAGCTCACCGACCAGGTGGTCGGCGCGATCACCGAGCCGGCGCTGGCCGCGCTGCTGCTCGGCAAGTCCGCCCAGGCCGCCGAGCGCGGCGTCGAGCTGACCGTCGACCCGGCATCCCGGCTCGACGTCGGCACCCTGCCCGCCGGTGACCTGCTCACCGTCGTGGGCAACCTGGTCGACAACGCGCTGGAGGCCGTCGCCGCCGGGGCGCCGCCACGGCGGGTCCGGGTGTACGTCGCCGAGATTGCGGGCGAGGTGCTGGTCGAGGTGACCGACAGCGGTTCGGGGCTGCCGCCGGAACGGGTCGCCGACGCGTTCCGCCGGGGCTGGTCGACCAAGGCCAACGGACGGGGCCTCGGGCTCGCCCTGGTCGGTCAGGTGGTCACCCGGCACGGCGGCCGGCACGAGGTGGCCGCCGGGCCGGACGGCGGGACGGTGTTCCGCGTCCGGTTGCCGGTGCCGCTGGAGCTGGGCAGGTGACCGACATCCGGGTGCTGGTGGTCGAGGACGAGGAACTGATCGCCGAGGCGCACCGCGCGTACACCGAACGGGTGCCGGGGTTCCGCGTGGTGGGGGTGGCGCGGACCGCCCGGGAGGCGATGGGGGCGCTGCGCCGCACCGGCGAGGACGCGGTCGACCTGGTGCTGCTCGACTTCCACCTGCCCGACGTGCACGGCCTGGACGTCTGCCGGGCGATGCGGGCCGCGGGCAGCGACGCGGACGTGCTCGCCGTGACCTCGGCCCGCGACCTGGCGATGGTCCGCGCGGCGGTAGCCCTCGGGGTGACCCACTACCTGCTCAAGCCGTTCACGTTCGCCGCGTTCCGGGACAAGCTGGAGCGGTACGCCGAGTTCCGGCGGCAGACCTCGGCCGGCGGGACCGTCGCCGCGCAGCACGAGGTGGACCGGATGTTCGCCACCCTGCGCGGCACCGCGCCGGACACCCTGCCCAAGGGGTTGGGCGCGCAGACGCTCGACGCGGTGCTGGACGTGCTGCGCCGCCACCCCGGGCTCTCCGCCTCGGAGGTGGCCGAACAGACCGGCATGTCCCGGGTCACCGCCCGGCGCTACCTGGAGCACCTGGTCGACACCAGCCGGCTGGTCCGGGCTTCCCGCTACGGCACGCCGGGCCGGCCCGAGGTGGAGTACCGGCCCGCCTGACCCGAGCCGCAGCCCGGCCGCCGCCACGGCCACCGACCCTGACCCGCGCCGTGCCCGGGGTGGATCGGCCGCCGGGTCGCGGCGGCGGCTGGGCCTCCGGCCGGGCGTGGCGGAGGCCCGTCCGGTCGGGCGCACCGTCGCCGCGGCTGTCGCACCCGGCCGCGGGGCGGTCAGCACCAGCCGTTGACCGGGCCGTTCACGCCGGTCCACAGGTAGGCGTCGGACACCCAACTGCCGTCGGTGAGCCGGTCCCAGAGCGCGGTGGTGCCGTACCGGCCGGTGTGCGAGGTGCCGTTGGCCGAGCAGGAGATGCTCACCGTGGCACCGTCGGCGACCGAGCCGAGTGCGGCGTAGCCGGTGCCCGGGCCGGCCCGGCGGGTCAACGTGCCGCCGCCGTTGGCGTCGACCACCGCCTGGGTGAAGCCCAGGGCGCCGTAGTTGTAAACCGCGCCGCCGGCACCGACCCAGGCCGAGCCGTGCCGCGCCCCGCCCTGGTAGGCGGCGGCGCCGTTGCCGAACACCCATTTGCCGATGTCGTGCCCGGCGATCGGCACGTACGCGCCGTTCTGCCGGAGCCCGAAGTGGACGTGCCGGCCGTAGGCGGCCCCGCCGCAGGTGACGTCGGTGCCGGTGTAACCGAGGTAGGCCCCCTGGCCGACCGCCGCGCCGTTGACCGAGATGCTGCTCCACAGGTGGTAGTAGTCGGTGGAGTAGCCGCGGTCGTGGATCACCCGGATCCAGCCCTGGCACATGGTGTAGGCGGTGCCCGCCCGGGCGGCGCGGACCACCTGGTCTCCGCCGGCCAGGTCGACCGAGCTGTACGGGGTCTCGCTGCCGCCCCAGCCGTGCGGGCCGCCGGACAGGGTCCAGGTCTGGCCGACGGCGAACGGCAGGGCCATCCCGGTCCGGTAGTCGCCACCGGCGTACATCGTGCCCGGGGCGGTGCCGAAGACAGCCTTCTCCGCGGCGCTGACCAGGGGTGACTCGGCGGCCAGCGCGCTGAACGCGGCCTCACCGTCGAACGCCACCTGCCAGTCGCCCGCCCGGGCGCGGGCGATGAAGACCGCGCCGACCGGGTGGGCGTCCGCCGTGCGGGGCGCGACCGCGACGGCGGTGCCGAACGCCCAGCGGCCGCCCTGCCGGGTGACCGAGATCCGGGTGTCGGGCCGGTCGGCGGCCGCCGCCCCGGCGACCCGTGCCTGCCCGAGCAGCTTCGCGGTCACCGCCGCCTCGACCGTCCCGGCCGCCGGCTCCGCCACCGCGGGGTGCGCGGTGGCGGTCAGGACCAGGCAGCCCGTGGCGAGCGTCGCCGTGGCGAGACCGGCCCATCGTCGTAGGTATCCCATTGCCGACCTCTCCTCATCGAAGACTGTCATTGCATGATGTGCCGACGATAGGCAACGGATAGAAGGATGTCTACACGTGAGGACGGCGGCGATGAAGGTATGTTTCGGCAATCGGCCGGGTCACCGCCCCGCCGGCCGCCGCCCCCGGGCCGACACGAACTGGTAGGACATCACGGCGAACCCCGGGTCCCGCAGCAGCTTGCGGAACGCCTCCAGCTGGCCGGCCGACAGCCCCGCGTCGAGCAGCTCCGGCTCCAGCTGGCGGGAGTTCGTCACGTACAGCGACGCCCCGGTCGAGCCGCCGGGCCAGCTCCGCGAGTGGGTCACCGTGTCGACGTCCACCAGACCCGCCGCCGCCAGCTCCGCGTGCACGTCCTGCGCCCAGGCCAGGTCCGCGCCGTGGCTCTGCAGGATGCCGAGCATCGCGTCCGTCACCTGGGCGAAGAGCTTCGCCGCGTCGTCGCTCGGCGCGGTCAGCACCCGCAGCGGCGCGGTGCAGTCGAACTCCTCGACCACCAGCCACCCGCCCGGGGCCAGCGCGCCGGCCAGCGTGGCCAGCACCCGCCGCCGCTCCGGCAGGTGCAGCAGCACCAGCCGGGCGTGGATCAGGTCGAAGGCGTCCCCGGGCGGCGGCTCGCTGCGCACGTCGTGCCGGCGTACGTCGAGGTTGCCGGTCGGGGCCAGGTGCGCGGTGTCGATGTCGGTCGCCAGCACCCGGCCCGCCGGGCCGACCGCCCGGGCCATGCTCCGGGCCACCGAGCCGCCGCCGGCGCCGATCTCCCAGCACACGTTGCCCGGAGCGAGCACCGGCGGGGCGATCCGATGAGCGGTTATCGGGTCCAGGAACGACTCCAGCGCCCGCAGTTGGGGCACCGCCTCCGGGGAACCGTTGTCGAAGGTGTACTCGGTGTCACGGATGTCGGTCGGCATCGTTGCTCACCCCTGTCGAAGGTGGTCGGGTCAGGTGCCCGGGACCGGCCCACAGCCCGGGCACCGGTCGGGGAGCCGGCGGCTCCGCGACCGCGGCGACGCTGAGCATCGCCGCCAGCGCGCCCGGGTCGGCCCGGGCCTCGCCCGCCGGCCGGTCGTAGACCACCCGGCCGTACTCGAGCACCGCGATCCTGTCCGCGACCTCGATGGCGTGCTGGAGTTGCTGCTCCACCAGCAGCACGGTCAGCCCGGTCCGGGCCAGGGCGCCGACCAGGTCGCGCACCCGCGCCGCCAGGTCGGGGGCGAGGCCCTCGCACGGCTCGTCGAGCAGCAGCACCCGGGGCTGGCCGAGCAGGGCCCGGGCGATCGCCAGCATCTGCTGCTCGCCACCGGACAACTGGTCGCCGCGGTGGCGCAGCCGGGCCGCCAACCGGGGCAGCAGCTCCAGGATCCGGGCGACCGTCCACCCCTCGCCGCCGGGCGTCGCGGCCCGCCAGGGCGCCGCGGCCAGGACGAGGTGCTCGGCCACGGTCAGCCGGGAGAAGACCCGCCGGCCCTGCGGGACGAGGCCGACCCCGGACCGGGCGATCCGGTGCGGCTGCCGGCCGGCGACCTGCACACCGCCGATCTCGATCCGCCCGCCGTACGGCCGCACCAGCCCGGCGACGGTGTGCACGAGGGTGCTCTTGCCCGCGCCGTTGCGGCCCACCACCGCCTGGACGGTGCCCGCCGCCACCTCGAGGCTCACCTCGTGCAGCACGATCCCGCCGGCGTAGCCGGCGCAGAGCCGCTCCGTCCGCAGCATCAGACCCCCCCTTCCGCGTAGGCCCGCCGGACCGGGCCGGAGGCACGGATCTCGGCCGGCGTCCCTGCGGCGAGCGTCCGGCCGTCCCGCAGCACGGTCACCGTGTCGCAGAGCGCGTACACCAGGTCCAGCCGGTGCTCCACCAGCAGCACCGCGACGGCGCGCGGCAGGGCCGCCAGGAACTCCACCAGCCGCTCGACCTCGACGGCGGAGAGCCCGGCGGCCGGTTCGTCGAGCAGCAGCAGCCGGGGACGCCCGGCCAGCGCCATCGCGATCTC
The DNA here is from genome assembly GCF_052981855.1 of Micromonospora sp. LZ34. Classification (NCBI taxonomy): domain Bacteria; kingdom Bacillati; phylum Actinomycetota; class Actinomycetes; order Micromonosporales; family Micromonosporaceae; genus Micromonospora; species Micromonospora sp. LZ34. The sequence continues at coordinate 16,247 of NZ_JBRIQN010000014.1, read as the reverse complement.
CAACTGGCGGCGCTGCCCGTGGGCGAGCTGGCCGGCCGGGACACCGGCGAGCTCCGGCGGGCCCACCCGCTCCAGCAACGTCACCGCGGTGCGCTCGGCGGCGCGCCGCTTCCCGCCCGGACGCCACCGGCCCGGCCGCCCCGCGTGGGGCAGCGCGGCGACCACCACGTTCTCGGTCGCGGTCAGCGTCGACCAGACGGCGGGACGCTGGTGGATCCGGCCGATCCCCCGCCGGGCCCGGGCGGCCGGGCCGAGCCGGGTGACGTCCCGGCCGGCGAGGAGCACCCGCCCGCCGCTCGCCGGGGTCGACCCGCCGAGCACGTCGAGCAACGTGGTCTTGCCCGCCCCGTTGGGCCCGATCAGGGCGTGCCGCTCGCCGTGGTCGATCCGCAGGTCGACCCCGTCCAGCGCGGCCAGCGACCCGTAGCGCACGGTGACCCCCCGGGCGGACAGCAGCGGTGTCATGCCCGGGCTCCCGTCGGCGCGGGCCGCTTGCGGCCGGGCGGGCGGGCCACGAGGTCCGGGAGCAGCCGCCCGCGCCCGGCCGGCCGCCGGTGACCGCCGCCGGGCAGCAGGTAGACGGTGACCGCGAAGGCCAGCCCCAGCACCAGGGGCGCCTGCCCCGGCAACACGCCGAACAGCCAGTCCCGGGCGGCGATGACGATCACGGCCCCGACCAGGGCGCCGCCGACCGACGCGGTACCGCCGATCACCACGCCGAGCAGCAGCAGGGCGGAGGTGTCGAAACCGAAGTCGGCCGGCGAGAGGTACTGCTGGGCCACCACCAGCAGGGAGCCCGCGGCGCCCGCGACCGCTCCCGCGGCGACGTGGACGCCGGCCACGTGGACCGACACCCGGTGACCACTGGCCCGCAGCCGCGCCTCGTCGTCCCGGCCGGCCCGCAGCAACAGCCCGACCCGGGTGCGCAGGACCAGCAGCACCGCGCCGACCAGCACCGCGACGACCAGCAGGGTGTACAGGTAGCGCGCCCGGTCACTGGCCAGCACCGGCAACCCCCACAGCGGACGCACCGGCGCGACGCCGACCAGCCCGTCGGTGCCGCCGGTCACCGAGCGCCAGTGCCCGACGACGGTCACCACGAGTTCGCCGACCGCCAGGGTGATCATCAGGACGACCACCCCGCGGGCGTGCACCACGAGCGGGACGGTCACCGCGGCCAGCGCCGCCCCGGCCGCCGCCGCGACGGCCAGCTGCACCACCCCGACGTCGGAGAACTGGCCGCCGACCACCGCGCTGGCGTAGGCACCGGCCGCGTAGGGCGCGGTCTGCCCGAGGGTGGGCAGCCCGGCGACGCCGGTGAGCAGGGCGACGCTCACCCCCACCAGGCCGAGCGCCAGGGTGCGGGCGAGCAGCGCGGCGGTGTAGTCGTCGACCGCCCACGGCGCGAGCACCAGACCGGCCAGGACGGCGACGGCGACGCCGCGCCGCAGCGCGCGGACGACCTCCTCCCTCACGTCGTCCTCCGGGTGGTGGCCAGGCCCCGCGCCCGCACCGCGAGGACGGCCGCCATGGCGGCGAAGAGCAGGAACGGGGCGGCCGAGGGCGCGAGCGCGACCCCGAGGGTCTGGATCTGCCCGACGGCCAGCGCGGCGAGCAGCGTGCCGGTCATCGACCCGAGGCCGCCGAGGACGACGACCACCAGGGACAGCAGCAGCACGGCGTCGGCGGTGTCCGGCCCGGGGCCGATGATCGGCGCGCCGAGCACGCCGGCCGCGCCGGCCAGCGCCCCGGCGGCGGCGAGCACGCCGACCCGGATCCAGGCCGGGCTGACCCCGAGGACCGACACCATCTCGGCGTCGTCGACGGCCGCGCGGACCAGCATCCCGGCCCGGGTGCGGCGCACCGCGAGGTGGAGCAGGCCGGCGAGCAGCGCGGCGACCACGATGAAGACCAGCCGGTACGCGGCGTAGCGGTGGCCGGCGACGACCACCGACCCGTCCAGGGCGGCCGGGACGCGCACCGGTGGATCGTCCGGCCCGAACGCCCGCACCAGCAGGCTGCCGCCGACCAGCGCCAGCCCGAAGGTCAGCAACGCCTGGGTGAGGTGGGTGCGCGCGGCGACCCGGGTGAGCAGCCCGGCGACCAGCGCGCCGGCCGCGGTGGCGGCGACCACCCCGACCGCCAGCGCCAGCAGCAGGCTCGGCCAGCCACCGTCCAGCAGCGCGGCGGCGGTGTAACCGCCGATCGCGTAGAGGGTGCCGTGCGCCAGGTTGAGGATGCCGGCGACGCCGAAGCAGAGCACCAGCCCCGCCGCGGCGACGAACACCAGCAGCCCGTAGGCCACCCCGTCCAGGGCCAGTACCAGGTACGGGTCGATCCGGATGTCGACCGCCACCGCGCTCACCCGCCGACGGTGGCGAGGTCACCCACGACGGTGTTGGACAGCGCCCGGCCGTCCTGGCGTACCTGGCGCAGGTACCACTTCTGCACCGGCGCGTGGGTGGTCGGCGAGAACTGCCAGGTGCCGCGCGGGCTGGCGATCTGGCCGAGCTCGCCGATGGCCGCGTTGATGCTCTCCGGGGTCGGGTCGTCCCCGGCCGCCGCGATGGCCCGGTCCAGCACCGCCGCGGCGTCGTAGGAGGCCATGGCGTACGTCGTCGGGGAGCCGTCGTACTTGGCCTTCCAGGCGGCCACGAAGGCGCGGTTCTCGGCGTTGTCCAGGTCGGGCGAGTAGTTGAGTACCGAGTAGATGTCCCGGGCCGCCTCGCCCTGCGCGTCCAGCACCCCGCCCTCGGTCAGGAAGCCGGCGGCGTACAGCGGGAGGTCCCTGATCTCGGACTGCGCGTACTGCTTGACGAAGTCGACCGCCGCGCTGCCGGCGTAGAACGTGTAGACGGCGTCCGCCCCGGAGGCCTTGATCCGCGCGAAGTACGGGGTGAAGTTGGTGGTGGTCGGGAACGGGGTGAAGGTGGTCTTGCCGTCCGGGTTGGCCAGCGTGCCGCCGGCCTTGACGAACGTGTCGGTGAAGCCGCGCAGTTCGTCCCAGCCGCCCTGGTAGTCCGGGCCGATGGCGTAGACGCTGCCCTTGACGCTGTCCCGCACGTGCTGGGCGATCGCCTCCCCCGGCTCGTCGGAGAGGTACGAGGTGTGCCAGATGCGGGACACGTCCTTCAGCTCCGGCCGCCCGTTCGAGCCGACGAACGGCACCTTCGTCTCGTTGAGCAGCGGGTAGACCGCGGCCACCGAGCCGCCGCCGACGATGCCGGTGAGCGCGACCACGCGATCCTGCTTGAGCAGTTTCGTCGCGGCGGGCACCGCGGTCGGCGCCCCGTTGCCCTCGTCGGCGACGACCAGGTCCACCTGCCGGCCGCCCAGCTTGCCGTCGTGGGTGGACAGGTAGAGCTCGAAGCCGTCGCGGATCTCCTTGCCGACCGCCTGGTACGTGCCGGACAGCGACGCCAGCAGGCCGATCTTGATCGATCCGGTCGAACCGGCGCCCGGGCCGTCGTCGCCGCAGCCGGTCGCGGCGAGCAGGACGAGGGCGAGGAGGGCGGCCGCGGTGCGGGCACGGCGGCGTCGAGGGATGGTCAGGGGCATTGTCTTCTCCTACAGAGGGGGTGGAAGCGCCGGCGTGGGGGCGCCGGGGGTCAGCGGCTGCGGGCGAGCGCCGCCCGTGCCGCCGGGGTCAGCGCGTCGCCGATGCGGTTCGCCAGCTCGGTCATCTCGTAGGAGACCTTGCCGACGTCGCACTGCGGGTCGGCGAGCACGAGCAGGGAGGCACCGTCGTTGAAGGCCATGGAGAACATGAAGCCGCCCTCGAGCTGGGTGACGTTGGAGATCACCGCGCCGGCGTCGAAGAAGGCGGCGGCGCCGCGGAGCAGGCTCACCAGCCCGCTGCCGGTCGCCGCCAGCTGGTCCGCCCGGTCCGGCGGAAGGCCCCGGGTGGCGGCCACCATCAGGCCGTCGGCGGAGATGGCGATGGCATGGCTGACCTCGGTGGCGCGCTCGGCGAAGGCGTCCAGCAGCCAGCCGAGATCCTGTTGGTCGGTCACGTGCTCTCCCTGTCGGATCAGTTGTTGATCAGGTTGGGCCGACGGGCCGCCACGCCGCGCGCGTACGCGGCCATCGCGGTGGCCACCTGGGCCGGGTCGCGGTACTCGGACCGCTGCTGGGGCACCGTGACGCCGCCGGGCACCAGGTGCCGTTGCGGCTGCCGGCGGGGCAGGCCGGACGTGGTGGTGCCGACGACCTCGGGCTCGGTGGCCCGGGCGGCGGTGCGCCAGGCGTCGTCGGCGGGACTGGCCCAGGACGTGCCGTTGCCGCCGTGGTCGGCCTGGAACCAGTGGTTGACCTCGTGGAAGATGACGAGTTCCTCGGTGGGCGCGTCATCTCGCCGCTGTGGTGCGGGAGCGGGCCGGAACACCGGCGCCGCCGGCAGCACCCGGTCGGTCGTCGCTGCCCCGGCCCGCGGCTGCGGAACCGTCCCGTACGCCGGTGGCGCGACGGTGGTGCGGGCCGTGCGCCGGGACGGCCGGGTGGGGGTGAGCAGGAACTCCTCCGGCGGCAGCGGCCGGATCATCGGGCCCGGCAGCGCCGCCTCGGCGATGGTGCCGCGGCGGGGTCCGGGACGGAGCTGCACGGTCACGCCCAGCCGGGCGGCGAGCTGCCCGACGACGACCAGCCCCATCGCCCGGACGGCGGCGACGTCGATGGCGGGCGGCCGGGCCAGCAGCTCGTTGAGCTGCTGGCGCCGTTGCGGGGACAGTCCCACGCCCTCGTCGCTGATCTGCACGATGACCCGGTCGCCCAGGCTGCGGCCGGTCACCCAGGCCTCGGTCTCCGGCGGGGAGTACCCGGTGGCGTTGTCCATCAGCTCGGCCAGCAGGTGCACCACCTCGTCGACCGCCTCCGCCGCGACGGCCACGTCGCCGTCGATCATGCCGAGGCGGATCCGGGCGTAGTGCTCGATCTGGCTCTGCGCGGCCTGGAGCACCTGTTGCAGCGGTACGTCGTGCTGGCGCACCCGCCCGACCCCCACCCCGCCGAGCACCAGCAGGCTGGCGTTGATCCGCCCCATCCGGGTGGCCAGGTTGTCCAGGGTGTACAGCTGGTGCAGCCGGTCGGGGTCGGTCTCGTCCTGCTCGACCTTGTCGACCTGGGCCAGCACCGCGTCGACCAGCCGCTGCTCCCGCCGACTGAGGTGGATGAAGATGTCCGCGGTGTTGGCCCGCATCACGGCCTGCTCGGCGGCGGTACGCACGGCCGCCCGGTGCACGGCGGTGAACGCCTGCCCCAGTTCGCCGATCTCGTCGTCGCTGGACGGATCCAGGGCGTCGGCGGCCTGCCGGCGGGCCAACTCGTCCGGGTCCACCGAGGAGCTGTCGACATGCTGGAGCCGGGCCACCACCTCGGGCAGCCGTTCGAACGCGACCGCGTTCGCCGCGTCCCGCAGCCGGCGCAACCGGCGGGTGATCTGCCGGGCCACCGCCCAGGTGACCAGCGCGGTGAGCAGCAGGGCCAGCACCGCGGCGGCCGCCTCGACGACGGTGCGCCGCCGCTGGTCCGCGTGCGCGGCCCGGATGTCGTCGAGCACCGCGGCGTCGATCCGCTGGCGCAGCTCGGCCAGGCGGACCGACCACTGCTGGGTGGCGGTGACCCAGGCCGCGAGGTCCAGCCGCAGCCGGTCGCCCGACCGGGCCCGGGACACCTCGTCCTGCATCCGCTGCAACAGCAGCGCGTCCTCGCCGCTGCCGGCCTGCTCCCACCAGCCCCGCCAGCCGGGCCGGGCGAGCGCCAGGAAGGAGAGGCTCGACTCGGTGAAGCCGGTGCGGGCGGCGGTGATGTCCTGCTGCATGGCCGGGGTCAGCTCGTCCGCCGCCACCGCGCGCAGCACGGCGACCTGCTGCTGGCCGACCGTCTCGGCCACTTTGGACAGCGCCACGGAGGCCCGGATGCCGTCCGCGATCCGGGCGTTGACCACCCCGAGGGTGACGCTCTCGCGGAGGCTGAGCAGGTCGGCGATCGCGATCCGGTAGCTGAAGGTCATCGCCGACACCGAGGCGTGCGCCGCGGTGCGCACCTGCGCGCGCAGCGGCGGCAGACCGTCCAGCGCCGCGTCGATCCGCGGCAGCACGGCCTGGTTGGCGGCGGGCCCGGCGGGTATCCCGGCCCGCTGCCGGCGGTAGCGGGCGACGGCGGTGTCGGTGGCGGCGGTCGCGTCGGCGAAGGCCTCCTGCTGCTCCGGCGCGCCGCGGGTCAACAGGTCGGCGGCGACGATCCGCTCGTGTTGCAGCCGGTGGGCCAGGTCGCCCGCCTCGCCGCCGAGTTGCGCGAGGATCCCGAGGTCGCTCGCCCGGGCGGTCTGACGGGCGCTCTCGGTCAGGGCCAGGCCGGCGAAGCCCATCACGGCGACCAGCGGGGCCGCCACGATGAGGCGCATCCGGCCGGCAATCTTCCAGCCGCGGCGGCGGGTCGGGTAGGGTCGGGCCGCGTGGGACCTCGTGCTCGACGCCAAGACTGACTCCCGCGCTCATCTACGACGGCCTATCTGCACCTTGCCGATTGCACGTTTCATTGCGCCGGAACCCGCGCCCACAGACCAGACCTGACGGTGGTACAAACAGCCCGTACCAGCATCTGTACCCACAGTCAGCAACGCGACGGACCGGCCGTCCCGGCCAGGGCGCGGGCCCCGCCGAGGTCAGCGCTGCCCGGCCCGCCCGCCCGACGGGTGCGGCGGGGCGTCCGCCTCCGGCTGACCGCCGAGCACCTGGCCGATCAGCTCGCGCAGCTCGTCGATCGCCGCCACGACGGCCTCCGGATCACGCGCGTCCCGCCGCGCGGTCGGCGCCGGGCCGCCCGGGTCGAGCCGCGCCACCTCGCCGAACCGGGGGCCGCGCCGGCCGTCCGCCGCCAACTGCTCCGCCGCGACCTGCGGCCACAGCGCCGCCAGCCGGCCGCCGGTGCCGAGCACCTCGTCGCAGCGGACGGCGAACTCGTGGCTGCCGAACCGGCGGCCGGACTCGACCGCGGCGACCGTTTCGCGGCTGAACCGCACCCGCTCCGCCAACGCCCGCTGGGTCAGCCCCTGCCGGGTACGCCAGCTGCGCAGTTCGGAGCGGAACTGACGGCTGGCACCGGAACGAGCGGCGCTCGCCGGGGGCGTGCAATCCATGTGGTCACCTTTACGACACCACCGTCGCGGCGTTGGCGTCAGATCGAGGTTGGGCGATGGATGGGCATTCGCAGGGGACAATTCTTAACCCACGGGCGGACGGGTGTGAAGACGTGACTGCGCTGAGTGGTCGTCGGGCGCGGCGGGACGGTAAGGACCGGACGACCCCGCGACCCGAGCCTTGCGCGCCGCACCCCATCCGGGTCCGGGCCCGACAACCGCCGCCCGACTCGGCTCTCGCCGCAGCTCAGCACCAGCGGTGGCACGTCGTCAGGCCGCGGGCCGCTCGACGGTGGGAGCCGCCCGTCCGCCGACCGGAAGCGCCGCGTCGATGACCACGGGTATGCCACGGTGCGCGCGGAACGCGACATTGGGTCTGTATGAACGAGCGTGGTCGTTTGTTAAGCGCAGGCCGGGAACGGCCGCGGCGAGCCGGGCGAGCGCGACCTCGCCCTCCAGCCGCGCCAACGCCGCGCCGATGCAGAAGTGCGGCCCGTGCCCGAACGACAGGTGGTCGTGCACGTCGGGCCGGTCCGGATCGAACCGGTCCGGACCGGCGAACACCGCCGGGTCCCGGTTGGCGGCGCCGATCAGCAGCAGACAGCGAGCCCCGGCCGGAATGCTGACCCCACCCAGGGTGACCGGCCGGTTCGTCACCCGCAGCCAACCGTCGATCGCTGGCGCGAAGCGCAGCGCCTCGGTCAGGAACGCGGGAATCCGCCGCGGGTCCTCGACGATCGACCGCCACCTGTCCGGGCTGGACAGCGCCTGGTCCAGCGCGTGCGCGAGCAGGCCGGCCGTCGTCTCGTGCCCGGCGACCAGGAGGTTGAACACGATGCTCGACACCTCGGCCACGGTGAGCACCTCGTCGTCCCCGTCGCGGTACGCCAGCAGTTGGCTGACGTAGTCGTCGCCGTACCGACCGCTGTCGAGCCGGGCGCGTACGAGCTCCTGGCAGTAGCGCCAGAACTCCAGCAGACCCTGCGCGAGCCGGACCTGTTCCGCCGGGTCGGGCCGCCCCCAGATCAGCGCGATCTGGCCGTCCGCCCAGACCCGCACCCGCGCGATGTCCTCCTCCGGCACGCCGAGGATGTCGAGCAGGACCAGCAGGGGAAGTTCGGTGCTGAACTCCGGGATCAGGTCGACCTGCCCGCCGGAGCGGGCGACCAGCCGGGCGACCAGTTCGTCGACCCGGCGCCGGACGATCCGGCCGTACCGCTGCTCGACCCGGTCGGCGGTGTTGGCGAAGGTCGCCCGCAGTGCCCGGCGGGTCCGCGGATGCACCGGCGGGTCCGCGGCGGCGGTCGTGGGGGGCGCGTCGATCTGCCCGATGACCTCCATCGCCTCGGGACAGACCTGGTAGATCGGGGCGAGCGTGAGCGCGTTGCCGAAGGTCCCGGCGTCGCCGAGCGCGCGGCGGACGTCGGCGTGCCGGCTGATCAACCACAGCCCGAGATCCGGGTCGTGATGCACCCGGCCGGGAGCGTCGAGGATCCGCCGCCACACCTGCGCCGGATCGGTGAGATACGTCCCGACGAACGGATTCAACCGCATGGCCGCCTCCTAGTGCCGTGCCGGCGAATTCGAACCCGCTGCCGGGCTCTCTGGCGCCGCCGGAGACCTCAACGGTGCGCCAATTCAGGGGCCAAGTCAAGATTTGTGTGCGTCAATGCAATGGTCCTGGGAATTGCGGGACGATCGCATTGCGCGCTCATTGCCCATGTGCAACTTGCGGCTCGGAGCTTGCGCGGCGACCGTCCCTGTGAGCAGGGAAAACCGCTCCCGCGATGCGCCTGCCCGTGGCGTCCGGCCGCAGCGCCGAAGGCCGGGAGGGAGATGCCGGCACCGCCGAACGGAGCCACCGGCGGGGCATTGCTCTACGTTCTACCACTCGGCGTTTGACGCGTTTGCAATGGCACGCCGAACGCGTTCCGATGCGTTCAGGAAACCGTCAGCCAATTTCGCCGGTGCCCGGCGCGGGCGATGACTACCGCCGGCCGGCGGGGCGCGACCGGGTGACACCGCCCGCGATCCGCCGGCTGCCGGCGCGGGCCAACCAGCGCCAGCGCGGCAGCTCCGCGGCCACGGTCGCCAGGACCAGCACCAGCACGGCGACCGCGACGGCACGCGGCCACGCGACCCACGCCGACCAGCCGGCCGCCACCAGTTGCAGCACCACCAGGCCGATGGTGACCGCGCCGGGCACCGGAACCAGCACCCGGGGCTTGTCACCCGGCGTCGCGAAGACCGTCGGCAGCCCCACGAGTACGACCACCGCGGTGATCGCCAGCGCCACCGAGTGCGCGGCGAGCGCCCACGGCGTCGCCACCCAGGCGATCAGCTCGGTGGTGAACCGCAACGCGGAGGCCAACCCGGGACGATTCGGCGAGGTCTGCTCGGTCACGGGCGCGAGTATGGCTGCCGCGGCGGCCGGCATCCATCCCCCCGCCAACCGGTGGGACGCCACCGCACCGGCCCACGGCGGCGGCCGCCGGTCCACCGCCCGGCCGGCGGAGCGCCTCGGGGCGCGTCCGCCGGCCGGCGCGAGCGGGTGTCAGAGCGTACGGGCGAGCCGGTCGGCGAGGATCCGGGTGAACCGCGACGGGTCGGCGAGTTCCCCGCCCTCGGCGAGCAGCGCGATGCCGTGGAGCAGCTCGGCGGTCTCCTTCAGCGACTCCTCGGTGCCGCCCTGCTCGTGCGCCTTGCGCAGCCCGGCGACCAGCGGGTGCCCGGGGTTGAGTTCGAGGATCCGCTTCACCGGCGGCACCTCGTGCCCCATCGCCCGGTACATCTTCTCGAGCGTCGGGGTGATGTCGTGGGCGTCGCCGACCACGCAGGCCGGTGAGGTGGTCAGCCGCGACGACAGGCGTACCTCCTTGACGCTGTCGGCCAGCGCGCCGCCCATCCAGGTGAGCAGGTCGGCGTAGTCCTGGCGCTGCCGCTCCCGCTCCGCCTCGGCCTCCTTCTTCTCCTCCTCGGTGTCCAGGTCGACCTGGCCCTTGGCGATCGAGCGCAGGGGCCTGCCGTCGTACTGGCCGACCCGCTCGACCCAGACCTCGTCCACCGGGTCGGTGAGCAGCAGTACCTCGTAGCCCTTGGCCCGGAACGCCTCCATGTGCGGAGAGTTCTCGATGGTGGTGCGGGACTCGCCGGTGGCGTAGTAGATGTCGCTCTGGCCCTCCTTCATCCGCCCGACGTAGCCGGCGAGGTCGGTGAGCTCGGCCGGGTCGTGGGTGGAGGCGACCGACAGGATCTCCAGGAGGGTCTCCTGGTTCTCCGGGTCGTCGATCAGGCCCTCCTTGACGGCGGCGCCGAACTCGCTCCAGAAGGTCCGGTAGCGCTCGGCGTGGTTGGCCTTCAGGTCCCTGACCGTGGCGAGGATCTTCCGCACCAGCCGGCGGCGGACGATCTGGATCTGCCGGTCCTGCTGGAGGATCTCCCGGGAGATGTTCAGCGACAGGTCGTGCGCGTCCACCACACCCTTGACGAAGCGCAGATAGTTGGGGGTGACCGCCTCGCAGTCGTCCATGATGAAGACGCGCTTGACATAGAGCTGGACGCCGCGGCGACCCTGCGGGGAGAACAGGTCCAGCGGGGCGTGGGAGGGGATGAAGAGCAGGGCCTCGTACTCGAAGGTCCCCTCGCCCTTCATGTGCACGATCTCCAGCGGGTCGGCCCAGTCGTGGCTGACGTGCTTGTAGAACTCGTGGTACTCGGCCTCGTCGACCTCGTCGCGGGGCCGCGCCCAGAGCGCCTTCATCGAGTTGAGCGTCTGCACCTCGCTGGTGCTGTCGCCGTCGGTGCCCGGCCGCTCGACGGTCATCCGGATCGGCCAGGCGATGAAGTCCGAGTACCGCTTGACGATCTCCCGGATCGTCCACTCGGCGGTGTAGTCGTGCAGGTTGTCCTCGGCGTCGACGGGCTTGAGGTGCAGGGTCACCGAGGTGCCCTGGGGTGCCCCCTCCACCGGCTCGACGGTGTAGGTGCCCTCGCCGCTGGACTCCCAGCGGGTGCCCCCGCTCTCCCCCGCCTTGCGGGTGACCAGCTCGACCTTGTCAGCGACCATGAACGCGGCATAGAAGCCGACGCCGAACTGCCCGATCAGTTCCTGCGAGGCGCCGGCGTCGGCCGACTCGCGCAGCTTGCGCAGCAGCTCGGCGGTGCCGGACTTGGCGATCGTGCCGATCACCTGGACCACCTCGTCGCGGGACATGCCGATGCCGTTGTCCCGGACGGTCAGCGTCCGCGCCGCCTTGTCGACGTCGATCTCGATGTGCAGATCGCCGGTGTCGACGGTCAGGTCCTTGTCGACCATCGACGCCAGCCGCAGCTTGTCCAGCGCGTCGGAGGCGTTAGAGATCAGTTCGCGCAGGAAGACGTCCTTGTTCGAGTAGATCGAGTGGACCATCAGCTGGAGCAGCTGACGCGCCTCGGCCTGGAACTCCAACGTCTCGGCCCGGTTGGTCACACCGTGTCCTTTCTTCTCGCGCCCACAGGGGTTCGCGGAAAGGATACGAGCCGTCGCCGGCCGCACCCGCCGGGTAGTCCGGGGGCCGACACCCGCGCGCGGTGTCGGCCCCCGGCCGGCGGTGCTCAGGTACGGCCGTCAGCAGCCGCAGGTGTAGTAGAGGATGTCCCAGTGGTTGCCCTCCTTGGTGTAGAGGTTCCCGGAGGGCGCCCGGTACTGGTAGCCGAAGCCGGAGATGTAGCCCACGTACGTGTAATGCGCCGAGATGTAGTTCTGGATGCAGGTGCTCAGGGCGATGTCGACCTTGTAGCCGTTCCAGTGGCTGTAGGTGCCGCTGGCGTGCCCGACCTCGGTGCCGGCGGTGATGGTGATGGCGCAGCCGCTGGCGCGCTTGAAGGTGATGATCCCGTCGATCGTCGCCTGCCGGATGCCCGCGAACGACGTGCAGGTCGCCACGTAGCGGTCGCTGCAGTTGCCGCTGGAGGTCCAGGAGATACCGGCGGCGCGCAGTTGCGAGGTGGCGCTGGAGTGGGTGATCGCGAAGGCCGGGCTGGCCAGCCCCAGCGCGGCGGCGACGGCCGCGGCGCTGGCCACCAGGAGGGTGAGCACGCGGCGGCGCAGGGTGGATCGGGTGGACGACATGGCTTCTCCCGTTCGCTCAGGGGGTGGATTTTTGCGAAGGAGAAGGCCGGCCTTGAAGGATTTCTACCAGAGATAGATGACCGTGACTAGAGGCGGGTTGGGGTCGGAGGTCCGGCCCGCCCGGGCGCCGCCGGGCTCCGGGCGGGTGCCGGCGTCAGCCCAGGTGAGTTCGGGTGCCAGGATGGGTAGGTAAGGCCGGCAGGGGTCATCGGGGCCCGGAGGTGAGGGCTGCGATGAGGTGCGGTCGAGGGTGACGCGACCCACGGGGGATCTGTTCACCGGCGGTGGCGACACCGGTCGGCTGATGGCGCGCCTCGACTGGTCGACCACCCCCATCGGCCCGGTCGAGAGCTGGCCGCAGAGCCTGCGCTCCGCCGTCCGGATGGTGCTCTCCTCCCGCTACCCGATGCTGCTGCTCTGGGGTGAGCAGTTCACCCAGCTCTACAACGACGCGTACTCCCAGCTGATCGGCGACAAGCACCCGCAGGCGCTCGGCGGTGACGTGCGGGTCACCCTGGCCGAGGGCTGGGACGTGCTCGCGCCGCTGATCGACGAGGCGATGGCCACCGGGGTGGCCAGCTGGGTGCCCGCCCTGCGCCTGCTGCTCGACCGGGCCGGCTACCGGGAGGAGGCGTACTTCAGCGTCTCGCACGCCCCCGCCCGGGACGACACCGGCCGTACGGTCGGGGTGCTCACGGTGTGCAGCGAGGTCACCGAGCAGGTGGTCGGCGAGCGGCGGCTGCGGCTGCTGCGAGACCTCTCGGTCGGCGGCGACGGGCGCACCGTCGACGTGGCCAGCACCTGCGCCCGGCTCGCCGAGGCGATCGGCGGGCACCCGCTGGACGTTCCGTTCGCCGCGATCTACCTGCGCGAGGGCGGGCAGCTGCGCCGGGCCGCCTGCGTCGGCGGCGACGCGGCGGCCGCCGCGCTGCCCGGCACCGTCACCCTCGCGGAGGGGTCGGCGTGGGGCCTGCCGGACGCCGCCGCCGGCGCCGCCACCGAGGTGCAGGCGGTCGCCGACCGGCTCACCCTGCCCGCCGGGCCGTGGCACGACCCGGTCCGCACCGCCCTGGCGCTGCCGCTGCCCTCGGCCGACCGGGACCAGCCCCTCGGGGCGCTGCTGGCCGGGGTCAGCCCCAGCCGCGGGCTCGACGAGGCGTACCGCTCGTTCTTCGAGCTGATGGCCCAGCAGGTCGCGGTGGCGGTCCGCAACGCGCAGGCGTACGAGGAGGAGCGGCGTCGCGCCGAGACCCTCGCCGAGCTGGACCGGGTGAAGACCAGCTTCTTCACCAACGTCAGCCACGAGTTCCGCACCCCGCTGACCCTGATGCTCGGCCCGCTGGCCGATGCCCTCGGCGACGGCGACCACCCGCTGCCCGAGGCGCAGCGGGAGCGGGTCGACACCGCCTGGCGCAACGCCACCCGGCTGCTCACGCTGGTCAACAGCCTGCTGACGTTCGCCAGCCTGGAGGCGGGCCGGGCGCACAGCGACGCCCGCACGGTCGACCTGGCCGGTCTCACCACCGAGTTGGCCGGTGTGTTCCGGGCCGCCGTCGAACGGGCCGGGCTGCACCTGGAGGTGGACTGCCCACCGCTGCCGCGGCCGCTCGCCGTGGACCCGGCCAACTGGGAACGGATCGTCACGAACCTGCTGTCCAACGCGCTGAAGTACACCTTCGTCGGAGGGATCCGGGTCACCCTCTCCGCCGACGCGGAGGAGGTCCGGCTGACCGTCGCCGACACCGGCATCGGCATCGCCGAGCCGGACCTGCCCCGGCTCTTCGAGCGGTTCCACCGGGTGCACGGCGCCCGGTCCCGCAGCCACGAGGGCACCGGGATCGGCCTGGCCCTGGTCCGCGAACTGGCCCGGCTGGAAGGGGGCGACGTCCGGGTGGAGAGCACGGTGGGCGTGGGGACGACGTTCACCGTGGCCCTGCCGTGGGCGGCGGTGGGCCGGCCCGGAGCGCCCCCGGCCGCCGAGCCCGACCGGGTCGGCGACGCGGCCCGCGCCGCCGCCCAGGACGCGATCAGCTGGCTGGCCGAGCCGACCGCGACCGTGCCCACCCGTCCGACGGCGCCGCCCGACAGGACGCCCGACGAGCTGCGCGGGGCGCGGATCCTGGTGGCCGACGACAACAGCGACATGCGCGCCTACCTGACCCGGCTGCTGGCCGGGCAGGGCTGGCGGGTGCAGACCGTCGGCGACGGCCGACAGGCCCTCGCGACGATCCGTCGGGATCCGCCCGACCTGGTGCTGACCGACGTGATGATGCCGGACGTCGACGGCTTCGAACTGGTCCGCCGGCTCCGCGAGCAGCCGGCGACCCGGACGCTGCCGGTGGTGATGCTCTCCGCCCGCGCGGGCGGGGACGCCGGCGCGGCGGGACTCGACCTGGGCGCGGACGACTACGTGGTGAAGCCCTTCGCCGCCGCCGACCTGATCGCCCGGATCCGGGCGACCCTGCGCCTGGCCCGACTCCGCAGCCGGAGACACCCGCCCTCCCGCGCGGCGGTGGAGCCGAGCCGCCCGACCGGGCCCGGGACCGGGGACCGGCCCGCCGACCCGATCGACGCCCCGGAGCCGCCCGCCGCCCGGGCGGTGCCGGCCGACACCGGGTCCACGGATCCCGCCCCGGTGCCTCGCTCCGCTGCACCGCCGGCCGGCCCCAACGGGTCGGCCCGGACGGCGGTGGCGGAGGTCGACATGGGCTGGGCGTACCCGTCGCGGCCCACCTCCGCCGGGGCGATGCGCCGGGACGTCCGGGGCGCGTTGGACGCCCTCGACGTCGCCCCGGACGTCGTCCAGGACCTGCTGGTCGCGGCCTCGGAGGCAGTCAACAACGCGGTCGAGCATGCCCAGCGACCGACCCGGCCGGAGGTGCGGGTGCGGTTGCAGGTGCTCGACGACACCGTCCGCATCTCGGTGCGGGACTTCGGCACCTGGCGGGACCGGCGGCCGGCGATGGACCGGGGGCGCGGCGCCACCCTGATGAACGCGTACGGGGACGTGCGGCTGGTCGCCACCGCCGAAGGCACCACCGTCACCATCGAGCGGCGGCTGACCGAGGCGGCCTGATCCGCGTCGGCGATCCCGACCCGACCCCGGCAGGGCCCGCGCAGCCGGGTCGGTCCGTCTGACTCGCGCCTCCGTCGGGGTTGCGCTCAGGCCCCTGTCCGCCCGCCGGCCCCCCGGCCCGGTGGCCGGCCCGGCGTCCGGTGGCCGGCCGGGCGTCCGGTGGCCGGCCGGGCGTCCGGTGGCTGCCGGGCCGTCCGGTGGCTGGCCGGGTGTCCCGTCTCCGGCCGGGTGTCCGGTTCGCGGTGTCACGGCTGTGCCAGGGTGTCGGGTTGAGGCGTGGTTGTGGCGTGGTCGGGGCCACGCTGGTGGCGGAATCGGTGGGCGGGTGGGGTGGTTGAACATGGCATACCCGCCGCGCTCCGCCGGGAGCGTCCAGGACGCGGGTGAACGGCCCCCGGGTCGCGGGCGGAATGCCTGCCGGGTGCGGGTCGTTGAGATACCCCGGACGGCCGCAGCAGGCCCCCTTGGGCCGCTGGCCGATCCTCGTACGACCTTCCTTTCGCGGCACACCCGCACCCCCCGTTTGGCGTGTGTGCCGTTCCCCCGATCGAAAGGTTCTGATCGTCATGCGTACCGACATCCTCCGCAAGACCGCGCTGACCGTTGCCGGCCTCGCCGTCACCGGCGGCGCCATCGCCACCCCCGCCACCGCCGTGTTCGCCGCGCCCGCCGAGAAGCCCTCGGTGTCGGTGCAGGCCGACCGCAAGGACGACCGTAAGGACGGCCGCAAGCACGACCGTAAGAACAGCGAGCGGGAACTCGGCGTCCGCTACGAGGCCCAGCCGAACTTCTACTACTGCGGGCCCGCCGCGACCCGTAACGCCCTGTCCGTGCAGGGCAAGGAGATCAACGTCGACGCCATGGCCGAGCAGATGGGCACCACCGAGGCCGGCACCGACTCGATCAACGACATCACCCCGGTCCTG